>JAYWEL010000138.1:0-40997 GCA_043779285.1 Chitinophagaceae bacterium
CCAGGTATTGTAATGCATTTCGGAATAACACAAGGTTTCTCATCATTCTATGGTGGAACTTCTTTGCTGATTATGGTTGCAGTTATTTTAGATACATTACAACAAGTAGAAACTCAATTATTAATGCACCAGTATGATGGTTTAATGAAGTCAGGTCGAATTCAAGGTCGTCAGACTTTGAGCCAGACTGCTTCCTAATAACTATTATTGTAAGATATTTGTAAACCTGGTAAGTATCCATCTTACCAGGTTTTATTTTGTTAACTAATTTTCGAATTTTATTTTTATACGGATGATCTATTATAAAACAAAAGCTGAGATAGAATTGATGCGGGAAAGTGCATTATTGGTAAGTAAATCATTAACCGAAATTGCAAAAAATTTAAAACCCGGCATTACTACACTTTCTTTAGATAAATTGATTGGAGAATTTATTCGGGATCATCAGGCTATTCCTTCTTTTTTAAATTATCATGGGTATCCGTTCAATTCCTGTATTTCGGTAAATGATGTAGTCGTACATGGTTTCCCCAATAAAAATGAATTGAAAGAAGGCGATATAATTTCTGTAGATATTGGTGTAGTTAAAAATAATTTTCACGGCGATCATGCATATTGTTTTGCAATTGGTAATCCAGGAGCCGATATTTTGAAATTGATAAAAGTGACCAAGGAGGCTTTATATAAAGGAATTGAAAAAGCGGTTGCTGGTAACAGGGTGGGAGATATTTCTTTTGCTATTCAGGAACATACCGAAAAGAAAAATGGATATGGTGTTGTACGGGAATTAGTAGGGCATGGTTTAGGGAAAAGCTTGCATGAAGATCCGCAGGTGCCAAACTATGGACGAAAAGGTACAGGTACTAAAATGAAAGAAGGCTTGGTGCTTGCCATCGAACCCATGATAAATATGGGAACAAAAGATGTATATACTGAAGAAGATGGATGGACTGTAAGAACCGCTGACAATAAGCCTTCGGTACATTTTGAACATGATGTTTGTGTGCAAAAAGGTAAAGCAGATATTCTTTCAGACTTCAGCATTATTGAGGCAGCTGAACGGGCAAACCCTCACTTGTATTCGGACTATTAGTGAACAACATTTGCAGTTGATTTTTTTCTTCCAAAGTCAAACTGTAATAATTATAAATGGACGAAAAGTGCATCATCCAATACTTCCAAATGATTCCGGTGATGATGCTGATTGCAAAAATCAACCAAGAGTTATAACCGGTAAGCATATTTCCATACACAGCTATCAGCCAAAAATAAAACGGAGAAAGAAAAGTAAGTGTTGCAAATAAAACCGAATCAAAAAATATCCCTTTTTCAAATATTTTTTTTACAAAAAAATGAAATAGTTTATAAAAAGGATAATTTATTGTAAATCCTATTACTGCCGGTATTAATAATAGAACAAAAAATAATTTATCTTTTAAAAGCTGTTGCTTGCTGAAAGGGAAATAGTCCTGTATCCATTTTCCTGAAAGGTTTTCATTGATTGATCCTGCAACAGAAATTTGTGTTTTCAGTTGATTGATAGTTTCCAACGTTTTGCAATGATCAGGTTGAAATTGTTGTGCATTTGTTAGTAAGGATTTCCAAATCGTCATTTGGTTTTTATCGGGATGTGAAAAGACAAAACTTATTTTTCTCAATTCCGCACGTACTCTGAGTTTTAACCTATTATTCCATTCTCCGTATTTTTCAAATGATTCAGGACTGATATTGTTTATTGGGTCTCCGGCAAATAAAAAAACATGTTTCCCGGCATGGTTATATTGATTATAATTTATGCCGATAGGAATGATTGTAAGCCTTTCCTTAAGTTCTTCATCTTGTAAAGCATCCCATATTAAACGGGCCGGTCCGCTTTTTATAGGCTTAATTTCCCAGTCATGAATTGTTATGCCCTCTGCAAAAATCAGGATCTTTCCGTTTTTTTTCAGTATATCTATACATTGGGCAAAGCTGTTTTGATTTTCTCTTAACCTGGTTTTTTCTTCGGTGTGTCTGTAAACCGGAATACCATTCAGGCCTTTTAATATCCATTTTAAGAAAAAATTTTTAAACATATCGCTGCGGACCAGAAAATGAAAAGGCCTGGAATACGCATTACCAATGATGATGGCATCCAAAAATGAATTTGGATGATTAGCCAATAAAAGTGTAGGTCCTCCCTGGTTAATAAAAGCTTTGCCGCAGACATTTATTTCCCTATATAAAAGGAAAAAAGAAATCCGGCTGATAAATTTTATAACGGAATAAAACAAATGCTATTAGTTTTGAATGCAGAAATATACTTGTGAAGAAAAATTTTAAAGTTTGAAAGGTTCACAATTAAAATTAAAATTAAAATCAGATTGAAAGATAAAATTAATTCGAACACTAAAGCGGTTAAGAAAAAATTGATTGTGATAGGTGGCGGGGCTGCCGGTTTTTTCTGTGCTATCAATGCGGCTACTCTTCATCCCCATATGAACATTGTGATACTGGAGAAGTCTTCCAAGCTTTTAGCAAAGGTTCGAATTTCAGGTGGTGGTCGATGTAATGTTACACATGCATGTTTCAGCATTGATGAAATGATGAAAAAATATCCACGTGGTGGGCAGTTTGTGCGAAAAGCATTTCACCAATTTTTTACTACCGATACCATTAAATGGTTCGAGGATCGGGGAGTAAAAATTAAAAAGGAACCAGATGGTAGAATGTTCCCTGTTTCTGATTCATCGCAAAGCATTATTGACACATTGATGAAAGAAGTCAATCAGCATTCTATCGAAATAATGATGAATGCAGAAGTAAAAAGTTTTTCTAAAAAAGAAGATAGGTTTTTATTAAAAATTTCAGGCGAAAGGGAAATGGAAACTGAATATTTATGTATTGCCAGTGGTGGTTATCCGAAAGCACAGATGTTTGACTGGTTGAGTGAATCGGGGCATAGTTTTGAAGAGCCGGTACCTTCTTTGTTTACGTTTAATATGCCCGGAAATGAAATTGTAAAATTGATGGGTGTCAGTGTTCCGGATGTGCAGGTAAAAATAAACGGTACTAAATTGATGGAACGGGGACCCGTTTTAATTACACATTGGGGAATGAGCGGACCGGCAATTATTCGATTAAGTGCATGGGGTGCAAGAGACCTGGCAAAATGCAATTGGCATTTTACATCTTTGGTAAATTGGTTACCCGATTTTTCTGAAAATTCACTACGTGAAAAATTTCAGCAATATCGGTTTTCATTAGCTACGCAAAAAATTGTCAATAAAAATCCTTTCGGATTGCCTCAACGACTTTGGGAATATTTTATCGATGAAGCAGGAATAAAATCAGATATACAATGGGCCAACCTACCAGCTAAAAATCAAAATCTTTTGATAAAACAGTTGGTTTCCGGAGAATTTCAGGTTAAAGGGAAAACTACTTTTAAAGAAGAATTTGTAACTGCCGGTGGTGTAAAATTGGTGGAAGTAGACCCAAATACTATGATGAGCAAAAAAATAGAAAACCTTTATTTTGCCGGTGAGGTTTTGAATGTAGATGGTATTACCGGAGGGTTTAATTTTCAGCATGCCTGGACTAGTGGATTCATTGCCGCAAAAAGCATTGCACAAAAAGCAACAGAAGTTTCCGAAATGCTTTAAAATCAAGTAATACCGCTAATAAACAGTAAATAGTCCAATGCGCTTTTCTGCGGTATAATACCATCTAAGATTTACACATAGTCCGTTGGACTATTTAGTAAATCAAGATGGTATTACTATTGATTTAAGAATTTATCTTTCGGCTTATTTAATGGATTCAGAAAGCGGCACTTCAACATACGACTGTTTATTCTTAATCAATAATTTTTTTAAAATGTGCCAATTTCCCGTCTTTAGTAATTCCTTCAATGATTATCCGGTAACTTTTTGACACATCATTATTATAAAAGGATATTATTTTTTTTGAATTTCCTGGCTCGGTCAGAATCATGGGTTCCCACAACAGTGTTGTCCGCAGATCATTTAGTCCCTCTTTTTGCTCTGCCATACTATAATCAGGTGAATAAAAATCTCGAATTTCTGTATAGCCGGATATTTTTTTATGACCCATACCCTTACCTTGTACATAAGGTGCATCCACATCATCCCGCAAATAAATGGCAATTGCACCCCGGTCCCTAGCAAATGAATTTCCCCAGAAAGGGGCCGGAAATATTTTTATATACGCCACATCACTAACAAGCAAATTTTCAAACATCAAACCATCGGTTTCCATTTCATTGACATAATAAACAGGTGAATTTAATCTAGATGAGAATACCCGCTGACGCAAATAACTTTGTAAATTTTGATATTTATAAATTGGAGGATCATTTTTTAAATCAATACTCATTTCACTGTAGCCTTTAAATAAGCCATTGGTAAATTTTTCTTCTAAGATCTCAATGGGAGATTTAATTTTTGAACGGATTGTAACAGTCTCCAAAATTTTTCCCTTGTAAGATTCATAAGCTTGCCAATTATTAAATGCCGTTTTGTATTTCATTGCGAATGAATCTGAAAAAAACGGGTTATAATAGTTTGGTTTTTTTTTCTTGTCATTCACCATTGCCTGCATCCGTTCTTTCATAAAATCAATATCAGCAAATTTATAAACACTGGATTTCCCAAATTGATAAAAAACATCCATGGTATTAAAAAATACAAATCCCGTGTCTTTGAAACTACCTTGCTGATCGATTGCTGCATAAACTATGACAGAGCTAGAATCGCTTTGCCTAACCAGCATGATCAGATTTTCAGGCGTGGATTTACTTTTACGAACTTCATTTACCGAGCCAGATAAAACCAGGTATTCAATATCTTTCTGTTGTTTATTATTAATTGACATATTTTTCTTTCTCAAATCATACCAATTAATCCGACGCCAACCATTGGTCAGCATAACAAGATCTAGATGTTGCTTTACAGAGTCACTGGCATTCGAAAAATAATAAGCGGGGTTATAAACAGTGCCTCGAATATCCGATGTCATTAAAAGAGAAGAAAAAATGTTTTCGCTACTGTCTGTACCAAAAGAAGCGTCTGTAATTGCCATGGAAAGGTTTGCCACAATACTATCGGGAACTTCAACTTGAATTTCATTGAATGTTCTTTTCGTTAACCCACGATGAGTAATATTCACCATTGTGTTAAAAAAATAATCCCGGTTATCTATAAACATAATCCGTTCAGAAACCGGGTTGGATTCTTTATCAAAAACAGTAATTGTCAATATACCATTGGGTAATTGAGAAACCGGCATATTTTTGATTACTGAAGTAGTCTCTCTCAAATTAAAATCAGTTTTAAAAACCATTTGTTGTTGCATGGTGCCTATAACAAATCCTTCCTTTAAATTATCATCTAAATACTCATTTCTTGTTAATACAAAATATACCTTACCCATTTTAGTTTCTGCAAAAATGTTGATGCCAGCCTGGTTTGAAGTTGGTAAAACGGTACTGTGTTTCTCACCGGTATCGTCTACCCATTTTGCAATATATTTTACACCTGAATCGGGGATAAAATAAAAATAGCCCATCCCGTCATGTTGTGATTCAAAATTTCCAGCCGGGCTTCCCTTTTCGGTTTGCAATTCCGCTTTAAATTTTATTGGCCTCCCCCATTGGTCATTTGCCTTAAATGCAATTTTATTTTTGATTCCCACAATCGCATCACCACCCTCGGGAAAAAACCGAATGCTTGGAATTGGCTTTTGTATTTTTGCTGTAGAAGTTTGAATAGAAATAATCCGGATATCTTTATTATACAAAAAAGCGGTATCAAAATTCAACATCCACCGGGTATAACCTCTTACATGAATATTATTTCCTTTGTAGTCGAGAGGTATATCGAACTGGCCAGCGGCCGAAGAATTATAAACAGGGCTAACACTGTGAAAAAGTACATTTCCTTTATCATCGAGCCAATCCAGGTAAAATGTTTTGGTGATTTCTGCCGGAAAATCGCCCTGCAAGATATAGGCTTTAAACCAAATGGTTTCTCCTGCTGTATAAGCCGATTTATCGTAATGGAGATACGCTTTTTCGGCTTCCTGCTTTTCTCCATATTCTTTTAAATTTGTTACAATGGTTTGTGCTTTCAATTTGCATAAGTCCAGTATCAAAAAAAATATAATGCAAAAGAAAAATCGCATAGTCATTAACATAAAACAAATATTTGTTTCAAGTTACCGTGTATTATATATTGATTTTGTTAAATATTTACTAACCCAAGCTTAAGGTTAGCCGTAATTTCAATTTTGACTTTTCTGTAACACTTGTATTTGTCGGCAACTCGTTCAGGAAATTTAATTGGCTGCTTCAATGTCTGCCCAGTTTTCACCACGTTTAATTCGATATATCTGCGTGTCGGTTACTTTAAATTGTTTGACAAGCTGTTTCATGGGTTTACCCAGGTTAATCATTTTTTTTAACAACATTACTTTGGTAACAGTCAACTTGGTGGCCCTTGAAATTTCTTTTCGCCTGAGCCGCCTCTCCTGCTTTTCTTTAATTACATACGGACTGTTTTGTTGATGTGCATAATTTTCTTCTGCGGTCATCCATTTTAAATTACCGGCCCTGTTGTTCAGTTTTTCAAAGTCTAGATGAGCAACAATAGTTTGATTGACCCTTGGCTTTGTAAGAAAATAATCAGCTACAAGCCGGTGAATAAGCGAATGATAATTGATGGTTCTTTCTTTCAGGTTTTTTTGAAATTTTTTGCTTAAACTTTTTTTTAACGAGGTCAGTAAATCTGTCGTTTCTGAAATTGTTTTTTTACTTTCTTTGTTTTCTTTTAATGCTTTTAAACTTCGTGCCAATTTAAAAACCTGTTGTTGTAAATAGTCAAGCCGTTTTTGGGTTTTCTCTTCTCTGGGTTTATAAAGTTTAAGCCGGATAATACGGTAACCATTAATCATAGAACCGTTTATAATATTACCGTCCGAAACTTTGTTGAAAGTCCTTATTCGTCCAAAGTTTGAAACCTCAATACGGCAGTCATTTGTAAACTCAAAGTCAAACTCAATGGCTTTCCAGTTCTCTCCAAAGTGGTTTTGTTTCATGTGTCTTGTCAAAATATTGAATGGTTATAATACTGATGCAAGATTGTCACGGGTATATTCATTATTTCTTTATCCCTTTATTAACTTCATTACATATTTCGCCGGTATTGCCCGCCTACTTCATACAAGGCATTGGTAATTTGCCCCAGGCTGCAATACTTTACGGTTTCCATTAATTCTTCAAAAAGATTTCCTTTACTGATGGCAACTTTCTGCAAATTCTTTAACGCATCTGCAGACTTGTCTTCATGTATTTTCCGGAACTGATGTAGATTATAGATCTGCTGTTCTTTTTCTTCTGTTGTACTTCTGATGACTTCTCCTGGTAAAATTGTAGGGCTGCCCTCTTTATTTAAAAACGTATTGACACCAACAATCGGTAATTCACCTGAGTGTTTCTGATGTTCGTAATACAGACTTTCTTCCTGAATTTTATTGCGTTGATACATTCGTTCCATAGCACCCAATACGCCGCCTCTTTCAGTAATTCGATTGAATTCGGCCATCACGGCTTCTTCAACTAGGTCGGTCAATTCTTCAATCAAAAAACTTCCCTGATTCGGGTTTTCATTTTTTGCAGTACCCAGTTCCCGATTAATAATTAATTGAATCGCCATGGCTCTTCTCACACTTTCTTCGGTTGGAGTGGTAATGGCCTCATCGTATGCATTGGTGTGTAAGCTGTTGCAATTATCATAGATGGCATACAATGCCTGCAGACTTGTACGTATATCGTTGAAATCAATTTCTTGTGCATGCAAACTTCTGCCCGATGTTTGGATATGATACTTCAACATCTGACTACGTTTGTTGGCTTTGTATTTATACTTCATCGATTTTGCCCAGATGCGGCGGGCCACACGGCCAATGACACTGTATTCCACATCCATTCCATTACTGAAAAAGAAACTCAGGTTTGGCGCAAAATCATCAATGTTCATTCCCCGGCTCAAATAATATTCTACAAACGTAAAACCGTTTGACAAGGTAAATGCCAACTGTGTTATTGGATTGGCTCCAGCCTCTGCAATATGATAACCGCTGATGGATACACTGTAAAAATTCCGGATGCTTTTATTGATGAAATATTCCTGCACATCACCCATCAGTTTCAAAGCAAACTCGGTACTGAAGATGCAGGTATTCTGTGCCTGGTCTTCTTTTAATATATCGGCTTGTACCGTACCACGAACCTGTTGCATGGTTTTTGTTTTTATTTCTTCATACACTTCTTTGGGCAATACTTTATCGCCGCTTACACCCAATAATTTCAAACCCAGTCCGTCATTTCCTTCCGGTAAAAGATCCTTGCCATCAGAAGTATTGAAATATTTTGGTTGCGGTAATTTGTTAAATATTTCTCTGATCTTTTTTTCTGCATCCGGCCATTGATTATTTTCTGTCAGCCATTTTTCGCATTGCTGATCGATGGCAGCATTCATAAAAAAAGCCAGTATCATGGGTGCCGGGCCATTGATGGTCATACTCACCGATGTCATAGGGCTCGACAAATCGAAACCGCTATATAATTTTTTTGCATCATCCACTGTGGCAATACTCACCCCACTGTTTCCAACTTTACCATATATGTCGGGCCTCTTCGCCGGGTCCTCACCATATAATGTAACCGAATCGAAGGCTGTAGATAAACGCTTGGCTGGTTGCCCGAATGAAACATAATGAAAACGTTTATTGGTTCGTTCCGGTCCGCCTTCACCGGCAAACATTCTTGTCGGGTCTTCACCTTCCCGTTTCAATGGAAATACGCCGGCGGTAAATGGAAAATGCCCCGGTGCATTTTCTTGTGCTTGCCACTTTAAAATATCACCCCAATCTTTGTATTTAGGCAAAACGACTTTTGCAATTCGTGTACCCGAAAGGCTGGTAGAAATCATGGGTTGCTTAAGCACCTTATCTCGTACTTTATATTCATAAAAATCTTCCTGGTAAGCTTTTATTTTTGACGGCCAATTAGTGATAAGTTTTCTGCTAATCGGTGTAAGCTGTTCTTCATAAAAAGTATACAAGTCCAGTAAACCTTTTTCTATATCCGGACTACCGTTTCCGTTAGAAACATTTCGGATTATTTCTAACGAACCCTGTAATTGATAAAGCTTGGTTGCAATGGCAGACTGATCTTTTACCAGTTGATCATATTCTTTTATTGTCTCGGCAATTTCGCTCAGGTAACGAACCCGTGAAGAAGGAATTATCGCTTCGCTGCCAAAGCCACGTATAGAATCAAGGCTTTCATTCGATCTTTCTCCAAAAATGACGGTCGTTTTCTTTTCAACGGATTCCATCAACATATTGAAAAGTTTATTCACCCCACCATCATTGAATTGTGCAGCTATAGTGCCTACTACCGGAAGTTCTTCATCTTTTGCTTGAAATAAAACATGATTTCGTTTGTATTGTTTCCGTACATCTGCCAGGGCATCCAATGCACCGGCCTTATCAAATTTATTAATAGCAATCACATCGGCATAATCCAACATATTGATTTTTTCCAGTTGTGATGCTGCACCATATTCCGGTGTCATTACATATAAACTCACATCACAAAAATCGAGAATCGATGCATCACTTTGTCCCACACCTGCACTTTCCAGAATGATAAAATCGAAAGATGCCGCTTTGCAAATATCAATGGCATCTTTTACATACGCACTCAATGCCTTATCGCTTTCGCGGGTAGCTAGCGAACGCATGTATGCCCGGGGATTGTGAATAGAATTCATCCGGATACGATCGCCCAGTAATGCACCACCCGTTTTTTTCTTGGATGGATCGACAGAGATTACGGCAATCGTTTTTTCTGTAAACGCATTTAAAAACCGACGTACAATTTCATCAGTGACAGATGATTTACCTGCACCTCCGGTTCCTGTAATTCCCAAAACCGGTATTAAATGGCCCTTCTGTCGGTTTTCTGAAAGTCTTAGAATTTCTGATATCAATTTGGAATTATCCTCACCGTTTTCTGCCAGTGTTATAGCTCTCGCAATTCTGCGGATATCCTTTTTTTCATCAAGGGGTAATTCTTCACTCCAAAAAGTACCATCCATAGCCCCTCCATTGGAGCGTTTGGGGAGGCTGCTTTTATCTATCACATCCTGAATCATTCCTTCCAGGCCCATGTGACGGCCATCATCCGGACTATAAATCCGGGTAATGCCGTATGCATGAAGCTCTTCAATTTCCTGCGGATGAATTGTACCGCCGCCACCGCCAAATATTTTTATATGCCCGCAGCCATTTTCATCCAACAAGTCTTTCATGTACTTAAAAAATTCTACATGCCCGCCTTGATAAGATGTGATGGCAATACCATGTGCATCTTCTTCTATGGCACACTCAACAATTTCAGCCACAGAGCGGTTATGCCCCAGATGAATGATTTCGGCTCCTTTGCTCTGCATAATCCTTCGCATGATATTTATAGCTACATCGTGTCCATCAAATAAACTGGCTGCTGTAACTATCCTTACTTTATCTGAATTAGTATTACTCATAATTAAACATCAAGAGGCACAAATTTAACTTAAAATACGAATGATCGGTAGCTAAACGGAAGATTGAATGAACTCAAGTACTCTTTATCTTATTTTTGCCGGATGCAGAAAATCATTGAATCGATAAACAGTTTATATAAGGATTGGTCTGGGAAAACGCCTGACCATATAGATGTATTACCACGATCTGGTAGCGAACGTATTTATTTTCGAGTCCATAAACAGGGAAAGTCGATCATTGCTACCTATGGTGCAAATTTAAAAGAGAACGAAACATTTATCTATTTCTCTACTCATTTTACCCAAAAAAAAATACCGGTTGCCAATATTCTGGCCATAAATGAAGACAGAACATTATACCTGCAGGAAGACTTTTCGAATACATGCCTTTTAGATAAATTGGAGAAAAACGGTTATACCGATACCGTTTATAATTTGTATAAAAAAAGCTTGAGAAAATTGGCTGAATTGCAGGTGAATGGACATGAAGGATTGGATTATGACCAATGCCTGACCAATAAAGAATTTGGCAAGCAGGCCATCATGGCCGATTTGTTGTACTTCAAATATTATTTTTTAGACGCATTGCGCAAACCTTACGACAAACAAAAGCTGATTGATGATTTTGAAGCATTGAGTTCTTACCTGACTTTTACGGAGTATAAGTTTTTCATGTTCCGTGATTTTCAAAGCCGGAATATCATGATAAAAAATAAAGATGAAATTCATTTCATCGATTATCAGGGTGGAATGAAAGGAGCACCACAATATGATGTGGCCAGTTTACTTTGGCAGGCAAAAGCAAAATTGCCAATTGATTGGAAAAACAACTTGCTGGAAGATTACATCGATTCTTTTGAAGAAGTGATTAAACAATCTATTGACCGGAATATTTTTCAAAATCAATACTCCGGATATGTGTTGATTCGATTATTGCAGGTATTAGGAGCCTACGGATTCAGAGGGTTATTTGAACGAAAGGCTCATTTTTTGACAAGCATCCCTTTTGCATTAGAGAATTTAAAAACCTTTATTGAAAACAATAGTTTAGGCATTGCATTGCCCGAATTCAAAAAAATTCTGGACCTCTGCATTGCTGATGAAACCATACAACAATTTACACCAGTACAAGCGAATGATGAAACCGCATTGATTGTAAAAATCTGTAGCTTCTCCTATAAAAAGAATTTACCTGTTGATGAAACTGGCAATGGAGGTGGTTTTCTTTTTGATTGCCGTGGAATTTTAAATCCAGGAAGATTGGAAAGCATGAAAACCAAACATGGTCGTGACAAGGAAGTCATCAACTACCTGGAACAACAAACCAGAATGCCCGATTTTTTAAATAGTGTGTTTGATATTATGGACATTACCGTTGAAGATTATATCAACCGTGGATTTGACAGTTTATCAGTTGGTTTTGGTTGTACCGGAGGCCAGCACCGAAGTGTGTATGCAGCTGATGCAATGGCCAGACACTTAAAAAACAAATTCAACGTAAAAATTGAATTAAAACACCTTGTACAAGATGAAAAAAACTGGGAAAATCCTTTAACGAATTAATATGGATGCAAACAAAAAAGCAAGAGCCATTATTTATGCTGCAGGTCTGGGTACCCGTTTCAAACCATGGACAGACAAGCATCCTAAGGCATTGGCTATAATCAATGGCAAGTCCTTATTGCAACGAAATATAGAATACCTGCAACAATATGGTTTCAATGATGTAATCGTTAATGTACACCATTTTGCAGATCAGCTAAAAGAATCCATACAAACAAATAACGGCTGGGGAAGTAATATTATCATCAGCGACGAATCGGATGAAGTACTTGAAACCGGTGGTGGATTATTAAAAGCAAAAGATCTTTTTGATCCCAATGAACTATTTGTCAGCATTAATGTAGATGTATTAACAGACCTTGATCTGAATGCTTTGATTGAAACGCATAAAAAAAATAATGCACTAATCACTATTGCCGTTAGTGACCGCACAACATCCCGGTATTTTTTATTTGATAACGAAAGCCGGCTATGTGGTTGGAGAAATACTAAAACCGGTGAAGAAATAATCTCTTCCCTTAATAAGGATGAAGAAGATAAGTGTGTAGAAAACCTTTTGCAGAAAGCATATAGCTGTGTTGTCGTTTATAGCCCTGAAATATTTTCGAAAATTCCATTTACAGGTAAGTTTTCGTTAACTGCCCTGTATTTACATTTAGCAAAAACCAATTTGATTTTCGGACATCAGCATACTATAGAGAAATGGGTAGATGTCGGAAAACCGGAGTCTGTGGCTATAGCAGAAAAACTATTCACATAAGTTTTGCAATAATCTGCTATTAAATTAAAGATGATTTTATTCAATTCAGTTAACTTCACTTCCTTTGAAATGAAAAACACATTATCATGAAATTTATATTCAGCCTTTGCACTTTACTGTTTACAATAACTATAACGGCTCAATCAAATTATAATCATCGCGAAGCGTTTAATCCAATATTTTATCCTCAAAGCGGAAATGATTATCGAAGTGCCAGCGGAGAACCAGGACCTAAATATTGGCAAAATAAAGCCGATTATAAAATTAATGCAACCCTTGACCCCTTGAACCATTCGGTTATCGGAGAAGTTGAAATTACGTACAGTAATAACAGTCCTGACAACCTGAAATTTTTATGGCTCCAATTGGATCAAAATATTTATAAAAAAGATTCGAGAGGCAGTGCAACCACTACACAAACTGGTGGCAGATGGGCAAATGGAGGATTTACTGAAGGACATGTTTTGAAATCAATTACTATAGAATCGGGCGGAAAAACATATACTCCAAAATCAATTGTGTCGGATACCCGCTTACAATTATGGTTAAACGAAAACCTGAAAGCATCTGGAAATAAAATTAAAATAAACATTAAGTATGAATTTTCAGTACCTGAATATGGTACCGATCGGATGGGAAGGCTTAAAACGGATAACGGTTGGGTTTATGAAATAGCCCAATGGTATCCACGCATATGTGTATATGATGATATACAGGGTTGGAACAGCCTCCCTTATGTTGGTGCTGGTGAGTTTTATCTGGAATATGGCGATGTTGAATTTAATATAACAGCTCCATCAAACCTGATTATTGTTGGCTCTGGCGAATTGACAAATCCGCAGGAATGTATGACTGCTACCCAGTTTAAAAGATGGGAGGAAGCAAAAAAAAGTGATCAAACTGTAATCATACGATCCGAATCTGAAGTGAATGATAAATCATCAAGACCAACACAGGCAAATTGTACCTGGAAATTTAAAATTCAGAACACCCGTGATGTAGCCTGGGCTGCCTCAAAAGCATTTGTGTGGGATGCTGCAAGAATTAATTTACCCAGTGGTAAAAAATCCATGGCCGTTAGTGTCTATCCAGTTGAAAGTATAAAAGAAGATGGCTGGCAACGATCAACGGAGATGACCAAAGCAAGTATAGAGCACTATTCGAAAAAGTGGTTTGAATATCCATACCCTGCCGCAACAAATGTTGCCGGTATCGTTGGTGGAATGGAATACCCTGGTATCGTTTTTTGTAGTTTCAATTCATCGGGTGCCGATTTATGGGGTGTTACCGACCATGAATTTGGTCATACCTGGTTTCCGATGATTGTAGGCTCTAACGAACGGAAATATGCTTGGATGGATGAAGGGTTCAATACTTTTATTAATGATTTTTCAACTAAAGAATTCAATAAAGGTGAATTTGCAAACGCCAGTTTTTTTCCGGACAATATGACCAATTTTGTATTTAACGATAAAATGGATGGGCTTTTAAATACACCAGAAGTTATTCAACAACCAAACTTAGGTATTGTAGCCTATTTAAAACCATCTATGATGCTACAATCACTTAGAAATCTTGTAGTAGGCCCTGAACTTTTTGATGCTGCTTTTCGGGAGTATATACAACGATGGGCTTTCAAACACCCAACCCCTTGGGATTTCTTTCATACCATGGAGAATGTAACTGGTGAAGATCTTTCCTGGTTCTGGAGAGGATGGGTAATGAATACCTGGAAACTGGATCAAACAGTTAAGTCTGTCACTTATGTAAAAAGTATTCCAGCAAATGGAGCAATTATTACTATAACTAACCAGGAAAAAATGGTAATGCCAGTTACTGTTTTAATAAAAGAAGAAAATGGAAAAGAACAGCTGATCAAATTGCCGGTTGAAGTTTGGCAACGTGGAGCGGAATGGACATTTAATGTGCCTACAACAAGTTTAATTAAAGAAGTAACGCTTGATCCAGACAATAAACTCCCCGATACAAATCGAAAAAATAATTCTTGGATGAAGGGATTTTAAATAAAAATAATTAACCACGGCGGGCACGGCGATACACGGCGTAAAATCTTTTTCTTAACTGTGCTTCTCTGTGTTCGCTGTGGTTAAATATTTTTTCAAACCACGGCGGGCACGGCGTAAAATCTTTCTCATAACTATGCTTCTCTGTGTTCGCTGTGGTTAAATACTTTTTCAAACCCAAATTAACGATTCAGCTATTTTTCAAATCTTACTATAAAACATTTCTTCCAAGGAATAATTCAGCACATACAACTACTCAACTATCATTTGCAGGCTATCATACTAATTTCGACATGGACAAATTTTGGCAATGCCGATACCTGCACGGTTTCTCTTGCCGGAAAATCACCCTCGAAGTATTTACCATACACTTCATTAACCTCCGAAAACTGGTTCATATCGGTAATAAATATGCTGGTTTTAATGACATTATTAAAACTCATTCCTGCTTCTCTTAAAATGGCTTTCAGATTATGCATTACCTGGTGGGTTTCATCCTGTATATCTCTGTTTTTTAATTCACCGGTTTCGGGATTAATACAGATCTGCCCTGAAATATATAAGGTATCCCCGGCAAGAATTGCCTGATTGTATGGCCCGATCGGTGCCGGGGCATTTTTTGTTTTAATGATCATTTTTTCCATGGTTAAGATTTAATCGTTTTAATTTAAGTAGAACGAATTTAGGTTTATGCATTTTCTTTGCAAAAAATAGAATATGAACATTGTTGTATCTGCTTCTGAATCCATGAAAGAAGAATTATTATCTGGTGGGCTTAAACAAGATGTACTGATTGAATGGGTAAGCAGTTCGGAATTATTTAACAATTATACTGAAGCGGATGCTTATATAGATATTTTGTTTGATGGCAATGTTGAAACATTAATGAATTTACTGCCGAAACCGGTTTTTGTAAACAGTGTATCAAAAACTCTGGAAGAATTACCTGAAAGAGTTATCCGGTTCAATGGATGGCCGGGTTTTTTAAGGCGTAACGTTCTTGAAGCTTCTATTGCTAATAAAGACGAAAAGAAAGATGCGGAAGACATCATAGCTTGTTTCAATAAAAAAATTATTTGGGCACCCAATACGGCAGGATTTATTTCTGCCCGAGTGATTGCCTGTATTATTAATGAAGCATATTTAACATTAGATGAAGGAGTCAGTACTAAAGCAGATATTGATACCGCCATGAAATTGGGTACAAATTATCCATATGGCCCTTTTGAATGGAGTACTAATATTGGAATTGCTAATATTGTTGGCTTGCTTAAGGCTTTTAATAAAAAAAATAAAGGATACCTTATTGCTGATTCTTTACTAAAAGAAACAATTTAAAATGGCTTTAATTCTCCATATAGACACTTCTATTGACATTGCCTCTATTTGCCTCTCTCAAAATGAAGTCATATTATCCTCAGCACAAAACGAAAACATGAAGGACCATGCTGCCTGGTTGCAGGCAGCCATCGCCGATATGATAGTATCCTGTGGACTTTCTATAAATAAATTAGAAGCAGTTGCGGTAACAAATGGGCCTGGGTCTTATACAGGCTTACGAGTAGGTTTATCTACCGCCAAAGGAATTTGTTATGCATTAAAAATTCCGCTGATAACGATTGGAACATTGGAACTGATGGCTTTTAAAGCTAAAGATTATGAAACTGACTTGCTATGTCCGATGATTGATGCCAGAAGAATGGAAGTTTTTACCGCCATCTATGATAAAAATTTATATGAAATTGAGAAACCTCATGCCCGGATACTTGATAAAAATTCCTTTGAAAGTATTCTTTCGTATAAAAAAATACTTTTTTTTGGCAATGGAAGTGAAAAATTTAAACCCTTAATCAAATCGAAAAATTGCTTGTTTGAAAACATTAAAATAGCCGCATCAGATATGGTAATTATTGCTAATCAATACTTTACAAAGTCTGAATTTGCAAACCTTGCATATGCTCAACCTGTTTATATTAAGGATTTTTTTAACCCAAGTAGTGGTAGTACTACAAAACTATAACTTGTGTAACGACATCTTAATCTGCCCACTACACATATCTTCGCCTTATCTATTAACATTTTAATATATTAAGGCATGAGTTATCTAAACCAATATTCCAACAATGAAACACTCATTGTGGAATCAGTAGCAAACCCAATTATTAACGAAAAAACCATACCCATGGATTTAGTTGGCTTGAAAAAAGCAGCTTTAATTTTGCGAGCATTTAACCACGCACTGCGTCAGCAAATTTTAAAGTTGATTAACAACAATGAGCGAATGACGGTAACTGAAATATATATTCAGCTCCGATTAGAGCAATCAGTCGCATCACAACATCTGGCTATCCTTAGAAAAGCAGGGTACGTAAACACTGACCGTGATGGAAAGTTTATTTACTATTCTGTAAACATTGCAAGATTAGAAGAAGTAAATTCTTTTATTAAAGACCTTGTAAATTAATTTTTCTGAAAAACCCTTTTAAGCGGCATTCCTTCGAATGCCGCTTTTTTTATTTTTAAAGTACCTTTGCAATTCTAAATCATATATATGTTTATAAAGCAATTATATACCAGCTGTCTCAGTGAAGCAGCTTATTATGTAGAAAGTAATGGGGAAGCTATAATCATCGATCCCTTGAGAGATATTGAGGAATATATCGAATTGGCAGAGCAGCGTAATACCCGTATCAAATACATTTTTGAAACACATTTTCACGCCGATTTTGTGAGTGGCCACCTCGATCTTGCTAAAGCAACCGGAGCTCCAATTATTTATGGACCGGAAACGGAAACTAAATTACCGGTGCAGATTGCAAAAAATTATGACGTATACACGATTGGCGATATATCTATCACCGTCTTGCATACACCGGGGCATACATTGGAATCGACTTGCTATTTATTAAAAGATAAAACGGGTAGAAATCATTGCATATTTACAGGCGATACCTTATTTGTAGGGGATGTAGGACGACCAGATTTGGCGCAGAAAGGAAACGATTTAACCATGAATGAACTGGCGGGTATGCTCTATGAAAGTCTGCAAAAAAATATTATTCCTTTAGCTGATGATGTAATTGTTTATCCGGCACATGGACCCGGAAGTTCCTGTGGTAAAAATCTTGGACCTGAAACTTTTAGTACGATCGGTGAAGAAAAAAAATCCAATTATGCGCTAAAAGCAAAATCCAAAGAGGCATTTATAAAAGCCGTAACCGATGGAATGACAGAACCTCCTATCTATTTCCCGATTAATGTAAAAATTAATAAAGAAGGATATGACAGTATTGATTCTGTTTTAGAAAAAGGAATGAAGGCTTTATCAATTGACGAGTTTAAAAACCTTCGGGATAATGAAAATGCAATTATTTTGGATACCAGAAACTCAACTGAGTTTACATCAGGTTTTGTTCCAGAATCCATAAGTATCGGTTTGGATGGCCGGTTTGCAGAATGGGCAGGCAGTCTTTTACCGTTTAATCAAACTATCATTTTAGTAACAGAACCAGGTAAAGAAAAAGAATCCATTATTCGATTAGCCAGGGTAGGATTTGATAAAATGAACGGTTATTTAGCAGGTGGATTTGAAGCCTGGGAAACCAACGGTGAAACCGTGGACTTGATCATAGATGTGGAAGTGGATGAATTAGCTATGGACATACCTTTTGATAACAAGTTGGTGATTCTGGATGTTAGAAGAGCTTTAGAATTTGCAGAAGGCCATATTAAAGAAGCCGTTAATCTTCCGCTGAATGATTTAACCGACCCTGCGAATATGACCAATATTGAAGATGAACAAAACCTATATATCCAATGTGGAGGCGGGTATCGTAGTGTAATTGCCTCTTCTATACTAAAAAGAAACGGCTACCATAATTTAAGAAATGTACTGGGAGGCTGGGCAAAAATTAAAGAGTTGAAAGGTAAATTCAAGATTGAAAAAGAAAAAGCTGTTCTCAATTAAAAAACAAAACCCCAATCAGGCTGATTGGGGTTTTAGTTATTTATACATTCCATATTCTTCTTTCCATTCATGTTTCCATCGACGGTGGGTCCAAAGCCAGTTCTCCGGATTCTTACGAATAGTAGATTCCAGGTATCTGGAAAATCTTTTTGTCAATTCACCCTGTTTTGTTTCTGTAGGATTTTCTTCTTCCAAATGAATATTTACATGATAATAACCACGACGAGGTTTACTGATACTCGTAAAAACAACGAGGGCATTATTTCGTTTTGCTCCCCGTTCCGGACCGGTTACAAAAGCAGTTGGACGGTCGAAAAAAATCACCCAGTTTGCATTAGTTGCCGTTGCAGGATTCTGATCTGCCGCAAGACCCAGTAAAAACTGTGTGTCCTTATACTTCTCAAACTCCTGTTGCATATTGGTTGCCTTCAATAATATAGTTCCATATTTAGATCGTTGTGCAATCATCAACCGTTCAAATATCTTATTTCCCAATGGCATATAAACTGCCAGAAATGAAAACCTGGTATTTTTTGCAAAAGCTGCATTACACCATTCCCAGTTGAAATGATGCCCCAGGTGCATTTGCACATTTCTTCCCGAATCGTATAATTTATTTACAACCTCCCAATCACCGCTAACTCTTTTTTCCAAATATTTTTCCGAAACGGATAACATCTTAATTGTTTCTACCAAAGTATCCGTCAGATTAAGATAGAATTTCCGGGCAATTTCTGTTTTTTCTTTTTCGGTTTTTTCCGGAAATGCCAAACTCAGATTATCCATGGCTACCTGTCGCCGGTATTTGAATACATGAAAAAAAAGGAAACATATAAAATCACTCAGTACATGCAAGATGCGCATTGGTAGAAGGGAAATAAGAAATAATAAACCGTAAACGATATAATACATCATGGAAATTCTGCTTTGCTAATGAAATTTTTTTGGCTAAAAACGAAGACCAAAGATAACGCTATACTAAAAACCTTTACAGCACTACATTTTGCACAATTTCATTTTTGTGCAAATAGTCGGTATTGTAATGTAAACCCCTGCTTTCTTTGCGGAAGCTGGCTCCTTTTACAATCAGGTATCCAACAGTGATCATATTTCGAAGCTCCAGTAATTGTGGCGAAACAGAGGTATTTCGGTACAACTCTTCTGTTTCTTCCCAAAGCAGATCAAGCCTGCGCATGGCTCTTTGCAAACGCACATCATTGCGAACAATACCCACATAATCACTCATCAGTAACTGTAGTTCCTTTAGGCTTTGTGTAATCAAAATCATTTCCTTGGGTTCTGATGTGCCTTGGGCATTCCACTCAGGAATTGAATTACTTAAATGATCAAATACAGCATCGGCAGCCGCATCCTTATTTTTCAATTTTACTGATGCATCCAAAAAACAGCGATGTGCAAACACAATCGCTTCAAGCAAAGAATTACTTGCTAAACGGTTAGCCCCATGCAAACCCGTACTGGCCACTTCACCACAAGTATACAAGTTGAGGATAGAACTTTGTCCCCACGCATTGGTTTTTATACCTCCGCAACTGTAATGTGCAGCCGGTGCAACAGGAATCATCTGGTTAAAAATGTTGATTCCGATAGATGTACATTTTTCATAAATATTGGGGAAATGTTCCATGAATTTTTGCTGATCCATATGCCTGCAATCGAGCCATACATGCTCAGCTCCGGCAATTTTCATTTCGTTATCAATAGCCCTTGCAACAATATCTCTTGCAGCCAGGTCTTTTCGCTCATCATATTTTTCCATGAAAGCTTCGCCCTTGTGGTTCCGTAATATTCCTCCATCACCCCTAACCGCTTCAGTGATTAAAAATGATTGTCCTTTAATGCGGGGTTCAAATAAAGCGGTAGGATGAAACTGAACAAATTCCATATTTTCTATCCGTCCTTTTGCACGGTATATCATGGCCACCCCATCACCCGTAGCAATGGAAGGGTTGGTACTTGTTCTGTAAATTTGTCCAATACCACCAGTAGCCATCATCGTTATATTGGAAATAATCTTTTCAATTTTATTTGTTTTCAGATTCAACAAATACACACCGAAACAAGCCACATCGGGTGTGGATTTTGTAACCAGATAACCTAAATGGTGTTGGGTAATAATATCGATGATAAAACAGTGATCAATGATCTGAATATTTGAAAATTTATGAACAGAATCTAATAAAGCTCTTTCAATTTCTTTACCAGTAACATCCTTAAAATGAAGAATCCGGTTTTCAGAATGCCCCCCCTCTTTACCCAATTTATAATCCCCATCCTGGGCAATATCGAAATGGGTTCCCCAATCAATCAGTTCCCGAAGTCTTTCCGGTCCTTCTTTCACAACTAATTCAACAATAGATGGGTTGCAAAGTCCATCTCCGGAATTCAAGGTATCCGCTATATGTTTTTCAAAACTATCATTGCTTAAATCATTCACTACCGCCAAACCACCTTGTGCATATTTGGTATTGGTTTCATCGGCGGTGGTTTTGGTGATAATGAGTACTTTTTTATCCGGAAATTCTTTTGCGCATTTTAAAGCAAAAGCTAGTCCGGCTATACCTGATCCGATAACAAGAAAATCGGTTTTATCCATGTTCATGATGATTTAGTATCTGAAGAAGCAAAATAGGAAATGGCTCCTTTTACAATAAAAAACTGTGCTAATCCATAGGTCAGGATGATTGACAATCCAGCCATTGGAAACGAACTGTAAAATTTATTGATGGCCAACAATGCATCTGAACTAACAAATAACAATGCTCCTAAAGCAAATAATTTTCCGGCCGATCGATTGCTGATTTTAAGCATGTGCAAAGCAAGTAACAGCATAAAACTTATTACGATTCCATAGATTCTCACGGGCAGTTTCAACGAACCCAAATATGGCTCTAGGATATACATGAGTGTAAAATAAAAAATTACGACCGGGATCAATAAATATACACTGCCGGCTATGGATTGTGACAAACGAATACGGTGGAAATAGTACACATAAAATAAATGTGCTATCAGAAAAGATATTAATCCAAAAATAAAAAACATGGAATTTTTTGATTCAAACATCAATAACACATCCCCCATCCAGGAAAATATCAGTGCATAAACAATCAGGGGTTTCAGACTATGCGCAATTGAATTTGTGGCTGTTAAAAAATAAGCAATCAGGGAAAGAATGATCAATGGTTTGAAAATGAATTTCAACATGTCCAAATTGAACTGAACAGCAACCAGCTCAACAATGAGTACAAAAGCAAAAAAAATTAAGCAGTATTTTTTTTTCATGAAATGATATTTGTAAATCCAAACTAATAAACAATTATGGTTCAACCCACGCCTCATTATCTTTTAAAATCTGAATCAGCTCTTCCACAGCTACATCACTGTTCACATTTTTCTTAACTACTTCTTTCCCTTTATATAAAGTAATTTTTCCCGGACCGCTTCCTACATACCCAAAATCCGCATCGGCCATTTCACCGGGACCATTGACAATACAACCCATGATCGCAATTTTCAATCCTTTTAAATGATTGGTTACCGATCTGATTTTATTGGTCGTTTCCTGAAGATCAAACAATGTTCTTCCACAGGAAGGACAGGAAATATATTCTGTTTTTGAGATACGGGTTCTGGTTGCCTGCAAAATATTAAAGGCTGTATTATTGATAAACTGTTCAACGGTTTTATTACTTACATAATTTCTGCCGGCTGCATTCTTGAAGCTGGCTGATTGTTTTGCATAACTATCCCCTGTCATTCCAAAACAAATTCCATCACCAAAACCATCGAGTAATAATGATCCTGCTTCCGTAGCAAAATGAATGAGATGCTCATCCGTTGTTGTCCAATTACTATCTACAATGGTAATAACAGGGTTTTTAATTTTTCTCGTTTCCAATTCAATATACATTCGTCGAACAGCAGCCATAGAATCCTCATGCATACTACTCAAACACAATACAACCGTAGGGTCATTGGCCAATTTATCCAGATACAGGAAGTCATTGACGGGAATGTCATCACTGAAACAATCAAGCATCACAAAATTCATTCGCTGGCTTTTTTCAATAGCTTGTACATAGCCACTATCCTGGAATATCGGGAAATATGTATTCAACCGGTCTTCAGCACACTCTGCAGGTTTGCTTATCGCCTCACTCCATGAATCCGGATAGACAATTACTTTTAATGTTCCCGGAAGATTAAAATCAAGTAGCTGATTTCCGGTAAAAATAAAATCAGCCGCCGCATCACCGATAGACCATTTATCGGTCATTCCATCATATATATAACCAACACTTTCCAAGTTGGATGCGTTGATCTTTTTAATTTTACTCAAATCGGCAATCACAACCGGAACATGTTTATCGCCAATAATGTCTATAGCGATACTTTCTCTGCGTACATAATCAAAAGGAGAATAAGGCAATTGAATTATATCAGGAATCTGAGCAGATTTAATAACCTCTTTTTTTGAATGATATCTTTTTACAAGATCCTTACAAACAGGAATTTCAAATTCGGGATCTTCGGTTAATGAAACCCGGATAGTATCGCCGATGCCATCTTCGAGTAAGGCGCCAATACCCACGGCACTTTTTATTCGGCCATCTTCTCCATCTCCCGCTTCCGTTACTCCCAAATGTAATGGATAACATTCATTGAATTCTTCCCACATGGTTTTTACAAGCAACCGATAAGCCTGCACCATCACCAATGGATTGCTCGACTTCATACTGAGTAAAATATTGTGATAGGATTCATCCCTTGCTATGCGTAAAAACTCCATGGCACTTTCAACCATACCGATAGCCGTATCGCCATACCGGCTCATGATGCGATCGCTTAATGATCCATGGTTTGTACCAATACGCATGGCGGTACCATGTTCTTTACAGATTTTGATTAATGGAACAAATCGGTTTCTGATCCGGTCAATTTCTTCTTTGTATGATGAATCGGAATATTCTTTTACTTCAAACTTTTTTTTGTCGACATAATTACCCGGATTGATCCGCACTTTTTCTACAATTCTTGCTGCAATTTCTGCGGCATTGGGTGTAAAGTGAATATCGGCCACCAATGGCGTTTCATATCCTCTTTTGAGCAATTCCTTTTTTATGTTGAATAAATTCTCTGCCTCATTTTTAGATGGGGCGGTAATTCGTATCAGCTCTGCACCTGCTTCAATACAACGGATGGATTGCTCAACGGTTGCCATGGTATCCATGGTATCGGTTGTGGTCATAGTTTGTATACGAATTGGATGAAAATTTCCGAGCAATAGATTACCAATTCGAACTTCCTTTGTGGCAAGCCGTTTATAACCAGTCATCGATTCGCAATAAAATTTCAATGCTTCATCCATAAATTTCGCCTATAGTTTTCCTTCAAAAAAACCTTTTTTCTTCAAAATAGATTTAAGTATTGTTATGCCTTGCCTGCCCGATGAAATGGAAAGATCATCTGATTCAAAATTTAAAACAAAGAAATAAGGATGCCTGTTTTCTTCAATCCATCCAACAACCCAGATTAATATTTTTCCAGTTTCGGTTAATGCTGTTCCAGTTTTATAACTCAGTTTATAATTGGCATTATCTTCAAAAAGCATGGCTCGTTTTACAATCTCCTGATTCAATTTAAAAAAGGGCAATTCGTTGAAATATAATTTTTTTACCAATCCCAATTGTTCATCGGGTTTAATTTTTAATGAATTATCCAGCCAGAAAGAATCCCCTGGCCCGCCTATTTTTTTATTCCCATATGCCAATGTATCCAACCATGTTTGCATGGTTTGTTTTCCAATCCGTCGTGCAACCTCCTGATAGTATGGAACTGAGGAAACCCGAAAAGCTTCATACATTGTAAGATCTTTATTCCATGCCGGAACAGATCTTTCAACTCCGTCCCATTTTATCTGCATACTGTCATTGGTAATATTGCCAGTTTGTAAGCCTATCAAAGAGTTTACAATCTTAAATGTAGAGGCTGGTGAAAAGCTACTATCTCTGAATCGGGATAAATTATAAACCGAAAATTTTCCGTTCATATTATTCAGCATGGCAAAACAACCGTCCACATTATTTGATTTGAATATGGTTTCGGGAGAACTATCTGTTTCCACATTATTGGGAGAACAGGAAATAATTAGAAAGGACAATAACACCCAGCAATAACACTTCTTCATTTTAAAACGGATTTGAACAAAGGTAAGGTTGATAGAGGCAATCAAATGAATGGTATTTCATTTAAATGAAAAAAGCATTATCCGTTACGATAATGCTTTTTACTAAATTTCAAATCAGAGATCTTTACAGATAAATACCATTTTTCATTTTATAATGTTTGGTACCCTGACAATCTTTTTTAGAAGCTGAGCAAGAGGTAATCATCACAGAGAACATTGCAACAGCACAAAGGCTTAATAATAACTTCTTCATAACTACAATTTTTTAATTAAATAATGTAGAAATTCAGAGGATTGGTACGTTAGCCGTTCAAAAGGTTTGGATATTTAGTAAATTTTAAAATACCATCGCAAGACAGTATTTCATAATACTAAACGCAGTTTTTTGTCAAAATGATATGTGCAGCAGAAAATAAAATACTTTCGCCTTCACCTTACTCATTTACAATATCTTACACATTATTTTAATTTACACAACAAACCAAAATACCGGGATAAAGCAGGCACATTGATAAAAAAATCAACTCATATCATTTAATCACATCCAATTCCTTACCAATTTTAGAAAAGGCTTCTATCGCTTTATCCAAATGTTTTTGCTCATGGGCTGCACTTATCTGAACCCGGATTCTGGCCTGTCCTTTTGGAACAACGGGGAAAAAGAAACCAATTACATAAATACCTTCATCCAATAATTTAGCTGCAAAATTTTGAGCCAACACGGCATCGTATAACATGATAGGAACTATCGGATGTTCTCCCGGTTTGATATCGAAACCTGCTTCCGCCATTTTCTTCCGGAAATATTTTGTATTAAACTCCAGTTTATCTCTTAATTCGGTTGTTTCCGAAAGCATGTCCAACACGGCAATGGATGCCCCAACAATACTGGGAGCAAGTGTATTACTAAAAAGATACGGTCTTGATCTTTGCCGAAGTATTTCAATAATTTCTTTTCTTCCACTGGTAAATCCTCCACTTGCACCGCCCAATGCTTTGCCTAAAGTACCGGTTATGATATCGATTCTGCCCATTACACCACGGTACTCATGCGTACCCCTTCCTGTTTTGCCCAAAAAACCGCTGCTGTGGCATTCATCAATCATCACAATGGCATCGTAATTATCGGCCAGTTCACAAATTTTATCCAGTTGCGCAATGGTGCCATCCATACTAAACGAACCATCGGTTACAATAATCCTGCTTCGACAATCTGCTGATGCTTTTAGTTGAGTTTCCAAGTCTTCCATATTATTATGTTCGTACCTGAATCGTTTGGCCTTACATAATCTAACCCCATCAATTATGGATGCATGGTTCAATGCATCCGAAATAATAGCATCTTCTTCATTAAAAAGCGGTTCAAATACACCTCCGTTGGCATCAAAAGCGGCAGCATATAATATGGTATCTTCCATACCCAGAAAAGCAGAAATTTTCTGTTCCAATTCTTTGTGAATATCCTGTGTGCCACAAATGAACCGTACACTGCTCATACCATATCCATGGTCTTCAATTGCTTTTATTGCCGCATCAATAACTTTGGGATGTGAGGACAACCCGAGATAATTATTGGCACAAAAATTCAAGACAGTTTTTCCAGCCACCTTAATTTCCGCACCCTGATGGCCGGTAATAATCCGCTCTGTTTTATATAAACCCGAACTCTGAATTTCTTCAACTTCCTTACCAATTCTTTGTACAAATTTTTCGTTCATATACTTTAAAATAAGTTGGGCAAATATAAAGCACTCTGTATTCTTTCAGAAAATTGATCATTAAACGTTTATAAGGATTTTTTTTACCGGTAAATGGCAGGATACTAATGTGAACTGAGGCCTTTCCACACCATAAATTATTTTATTTCTTCTTCCTTCAGTTCCTATAGTTTATAAACCAATTTGTGTATTTGGTTTATAAGTAATTAATTTAAGTTTATAAGATCTGTTTCGCTGAGTTTCAATCATCTTTTACAAAACTCCATCCATATTTTTCCATAAAGCCATTTATTTCATCCGAAAATGTTTTTTTTGAATGATGTGTTTCCTGGTTGTGAATATACTTTCTAACAGATTCAAGATGACTTTCGCTTACACCTACCACCCAATAATCATCTTGCCAGAAAAATTTCTCTCCAGTCAATTTGTTCTGATTAATCCAAAATGATGATTCGCCTTTTATTAATTGCGCTACCTTACTTATGCTTTGTTCTTTGCCAAGTGAGATTAAGCAGTGTGCATGATCCTGATAACCATTTACACAGTCAAGCCAAATTTCTTTTTCTGTTGCATTTTTTTTGATGTGTTGAAAAACTGTTTTTCTTAATTCTGATGAATTTAAAAAGGGTTCTCTGTTTTTTTGTAGAGAATATCATGTGCATATAAACTCTTACCCAACTCATCAATTATTTTTTAAATATCTACTCTATAACAGTTTGGCTGTAACTTCATAATAACTCATCAATTATTCTTAGAAATCTTTACTTTATGTGGCTAAAGCCAATTGATTACTATTTCTCTTATCAGTTGCTTGAAAGCAACTGCAATAGATCCATTACAGTTTGGCTTTAGCCAACTGAAAACAGTTTCTTCTCATTTTGCTTTAGCATCATTTATTTGCCCTGTCCTGCCAATAGATGGATACCAAAATAATGCTACCCCGGGAAAACTTTCCCGGACTTTTCTTTTTATAAATTCTGAAAATGATACGGCGACATTCTATTTATTTTTTTGGTTTTTGTAACTTTTCCTTTCTCTATATCGTATTACCTTCAAACACTTCGTTTTTAATTTTTATTAAGACTGTTTATGACTGAAAAGGAATATAACGATTGTGTCAATTCTTATGCCGACAATATCTTCCGGTTTATCCTGAAAAATATCCGGCACGAAGAAGATGCAAAAGATATTGTACAATCAACTTTTGAAAAAGTATGGAAGGTTAGAGAGACCGTTGAATTTGAAAAAAGTAAATCCTTTTTGTTTACCGTGGCCTATAATCAGATGATTGACCATATCAGAAAAACAAAGCGAATTCAATTGAAAGAATCGTTCAATGAAAACAGCCGGATTCATGACCATCCGGTAAACAATGCAAAAAAGATTTTGGATGAAGCACTGAGCCGATTGAGTGAAATTCAACGTACGCTTGTTTTATTGAAAGATTATGAAGGGTATAGTTATCAGGAAATTGGAGAAATAACCGCATTGAACGAAAGTCAGGTAAAAGTGTACCTGCACCGGGCAAGGTTGCAACTGCGGAATTATTTAGTGAAACCTGAATATGTTATTTAAACAGCACATGAAATGAATTTAACCCGAAAAACATACGAAGAATATTTTTTGCTTTATACAGATAATGAACTTTCTGATATGGACAGAAAGATGGTGGAAGCTTTTGTTATAGAAAATCCGGATTTAAAACCAGAACTGAATCTTTTTTTGGCATCCAAATTTTCCATGGATGGCGAAATTGTTTTTAACAATAAGGAATCACTACTCAAAAAATCGGCATCAAATATCAACGAATCGAATTACGAATCTTACCAACTAACGTTTATTGACAATGAACTTCCTGAAAATTTACGAAATGAGTTTTTACACTTTAATGCCCTGAACCCAACGGCACAATTAAACCTTGATCTATTATTTCAAACTAAACAGGAAGCCGATTTACAAATTGTTCATCCGGATAAAAACTCTTTACTTTCTCAAAATATGGGCAGAAGAAGAGTTGTTCCATTCATGCCTTATTGGATACGCATATCTGTGGCTGCAGCAATTCTTTTTGCCATTAGCCTGCTTACTTTCAATCCATTCAAATCAAATCAATCAACAGCACTTGTTTCAAAAACAATATCTGGGAATTTACTTACTAGCGAAAATAAAACTGCTTTGGTTGAAACTGTAATACCGGCTAAAGAACCTACGACTAACAATCGATCTGTTATACGTAAAAAGGATAATCGGATAAATTCTATTATTGCTTCCTCCACAAATTTTATCGCAAACAATAATATTATCAACCCAACTGAAAATATGGATGTAGTTGTTTCAGCAAACAATCCAAATACTACTATTGATGAATTATTTCCGGTTAAGCAAATAAATAATCAATCCAATCTTACATTAAATACGGATGTTGCTATTTCTACAAATAACCCTGCCCAACAAATTATTTACAACTCCACTGTAACAAACTCATTAAAGGAAACGTATAATTCTCAAAGCACCGCAACAAACGAGTTCTTTATCAATCCATCAACCGATGATAATTCAAACAAATCGTTGCGGGGTATTTTTAGAAAAGCCACCCGGTATTTTGAAAAAACAACAAACATCAATGCAACCGATGGCGAAGACAAATTGTTGATAGCCGGACTAGCTATCAACTTAAAATAATTCAACTTAAATTTAAAAACAAGATCATGAAAAAAACATGGACCCTTAGCCTGGCTCTGCTTATTACCCTTTTCAGTTTTTCCCAAACAGATACAACCGGAAAAAAACCTGGTAAAGAAAAAATGGATACGATTCGTATTGGCAATATTACCATCATCAACAAGGATGATAAAGAAAAGGAGGATTCAACAACTATGAAAGAAAAAACCGATACAATAAAGGTTGGAGGAATCATCATCATCAATAAAAATGGAAAAGATAATAATACATCTGTAAAAATAAGTGCCAAAAAAAGAGAGAATAAAGCATCCAATTTAAGAACCAACTGGTGGGTTTTAGATCTTGGTTTTACGAATTATAATGATCAAACAAATTTTGCATCAACGGCAACCCAACAATTTGCTCCCGGAAGTAATGCAGATTGGTTTAAATTAAAAACAGCGAAATCAGTCAATGTAAATGTGTGGATTTTTATGCAACGATTAAACCTGATCAAACACGTTGTCAATTTAAAATATGGCCTTGGATCGGAGATGAATAATTACCGGTATCAAAACCCAATCGTTTATCAAACCAATCCTACAAAAATTGTAATGGATAATTCGACAAATTATAAAAAGAACAAATTAGCCGCACACTATTTAACCGTTCCAATGATGTTGAATTTTAATTTCAACCCGGAAAAGAAAAAAGGATTCGGTTTCAGTGTAGGTGCCAGTGCGGGTTATCTGTATTCCAGTCGTCAAAAAACAATCACCGACACCGATGGAAAAGAAAAAATAAAAGACGATTTTGATTTAAGACCATTTAAACTTTCCTATATCGGCGAATTACATTTAGGACCCGTAAAACTATACGGTTCAATGGCAACAAAATCCATGTTTGAAAAAGGATTGGACCAAAAACCATATTCTATCGGAATCCGTTTCAGTAACTGGTAAAACCGGATAAATAGAACTGCTGCCATTATTGGGTTTGGTGAAAACTGAGTTATTTATTAAATTACGGTTATTAAATAAATAATGATGAATTATAAAATCGAGGATATTGAAGGAATTGGTTCTGCATATGGACAACGATTGGAATCAGTTGGCATAAAAGACACCGAAAGTTTGTTAGTGCATTGCAGAACAAAAGAAGGCAGGCAAAATATTGTTCTACAAACAGATATTCCTGAAACCTTGATACTAACCTGGGTAAACCATGCCGACCTGATGCGAATAAATGGAGTTGGTGGCCAGTTTGCCGAATTGCTGGAAGCAGCCGGCGTAGACTCTGTAAAAGAACTGGCACAGCGTAATGCTGAAAACTTATATACAAAAATGACTGAAGTAAATGACAGCTTAGGCCTAAGTGGCAGAACAGCTTCGTTGGATCAGGTGATGTATATGATTAATCAGGCGAAAAAATTAGATCCTATTATTACACACTAACCAATAATTAATACAAATAAAAAGAAACCGGCTCCTTTGTAAAGTGAGGCGGTTTTTTATTTGCAAACATCTCGTTAAAAGGTATTACCCTAAAAATATTTAATTACGATTATGCGTTTGAATAAATATCGCCTGTCACATGATCATGAAAACAATTTTATTATCCATCTCCCTTTTTTTTTTATCATCCAATTCTTTTATCAGCAACCCGTATCATACGGGAAAAAACAATTCAGATAAACTTTCCGCATTACACATCGAGTTGAATCCTGTTGGAGAAGTTTATATGATTATTGACAAGTCGGATTATGAACTGCATGTGTATGATGAAAATGGTTGGTTTGCTACTTACCCGGTTGTTTTCGGCAATAAAAATTTGGATGATAAAAAAATGGAAGGTGATAGAAATACGCCTGAAGGAGAATTCCATATCAATGCTAAACGCATGCACACTAAGTGGCATAAGTTTATCAGTATTGATTATCCGAATGAAGGGAGTTGGCAAAAATTCAAAGAAAGAAAAAACCGTGGCGAGATTCCTTCATCTGCACGCATAGGTGGCGGAATAGGAATTCACGGAACCTGGCCGCATGAAGATTATCAAATAGACCGATATAATAACTGGACGCTGGGTTGCATCTCTTTAAAAAACGAAGACATTGATCATCTGTATGCTTATCTGAAAATTGGCACCCAATTAATTATCCGGAAATAATTTTTCGAAAATCAGAAAACAGGAAGCTTTATGCAAGCATCCCATTCTTAATTTCTTCAACAATAGCCGGATCCAACAAAGTGGAAGTATCACCTAAATTGCCTGTTTCACCTTCTGCTATTTTACGCAGTATCCGTCGCATAATTTTTCCACTTCGGGTTTTTGGAAGGCCCGATACGAATTGGATTTTGTCGGGTTTTGCAATAGCACCGATGATTCTTGTTACAGTTTGCAAAATATCTTTCCGCGTCATTTCATCATCCCCATGCTTTCCGGTATATATTACATATGCATAAATGCCCTGCCCTTTTATATCATGCGTATAGCCAACCACGGCACTTTCCACAACTCCTGCATGCATGTTAATGGCATTTTCCACTTCGGCCGTACCAATCCGATGACCACTAACATTTAATACATCATCCACTCTACCGGTTATCCGGTAGTTCCCATTTTCATCTCGATAGCAACCATCACCGGTAAAATATAAATTTTTGTATGTAGCAAAATAATTCATCCGGCATCTTTCATGATCACCATAGGTTGTTCGCAACATGCCGGGCCATGGAAATGCAATGCATAGATTTCCATTTACCGCATTCCCTTCAATCAATTCTCCATTTTCGTCTACCAATACCGGTTGTATGCCAGGCAATGGCAACGTAGCATAAGTTGGTTTACCGGAAGTAATACCGGCCATATTTGAAATCAATATGCCTCCGGTTTCAGTCTGCCACCAGGTATCTACTATCGGGCATTTATTATTTCCAATGTGTTCATTGTACCAGTTCCAGGCTTCTTCATTGATTGGCTCACCTACCGTTCCCAATACTTTTAACGAAGAAAGATCTTTACCTTTCAATGGATCCAATCCAAAACTCATCAATGACCGAAGGGCTGTAGGAGCAGTATATAAAATATTTACTTTATGTTTTTCGACGATATCCCAAAAACGACTGGCATCTGGCCAGGTTGGAATTCCTTCAAACATCAACGACGTGGCACCCGCACACAAAGGGCCATAAACAATATAACTGTGTCCCGTAATCCAGCCAATATCTGCCGTACAAAAAAACACATCACCGGGATTGTATTGAAACACATTGACAAAACTATATGTCGAGTAAACCATGTATCCTGCACCGGTATGAACTACCCCTTTGGGTTTACCCGTACTGCCCGAGGTATACAATATAAATAAGGGATCTTCGGCATCCATCTCTTCGGCAGGAAATTTTATTTCGCCATTTTTTTCCAGTTGCTCTTCGGCATATTGCATTTCATCCTCCCACCATACATCTCTTCCTTTTATCATGGAAACCGGAATTCTCGTTCGGGTAAACACAATTACTTTTTTTATTGATTTATTGCCAATGAGTGCATCATCAATGACCGATTTTAACGGGATTTCTTTCCCACCCCGATAAGCCCCATCGCAGGTAATGATAAATTCGGCTTTGGCATCATCAAGTCTGTCTGCAATACTTTGTGCAGAAAATCCACCAAAAATAACGGAGTGAATGGCACCTATTCTTGCGCAACCCAACATTGCATAAGCCAGCTCCGGAACCATGCCCATATAAATACAAACCCGGTCGCCTTTTTTTACTCCATTATTTATAAGCATTTGTGCAACCTGGCAAACCCGTTTGTGCAACCGGTTATACGTAACAATCCGGGTTCTTTCATGCGGATTATTAGGTTCCCAAATAATAGCCGGTTTTTCTCCCAGGGTTTCCAAATGCCGGTCAATGCAATTTTCAGTAATATTTAGTTTTGCATTTTTAAACCACTCCACTTGTGGGTCTGTAAAATTCCAATCAAGTACTTTATCCCATTTTTTTCGCCATTGAAAATGCTGTGCAACTCCAGCCCAAAACTCTTCGGGTTGATTGACACTTACCCGATGTGCTATTTCATATTCATCCTTACTTCTTATCTGATATGGATACATAAAAAACCGTTTATTTCCTGTAAACAAATTACAAAAAAGAAAAGTAAATATAGTTTCAAAACTTATTTTAAATAAAAGAATATAATTTACATTTTCAGAGACTCTGAACCGAGACTATTTTTTTATCAAAATTTTTCCTGAATAAATGCCCGAATCCAACAACACATCAATCCATAAAGTGATCACTGCTGCTTCCTTAGGTACATTGATAGAATGGTATGACTTCTACATCTTTGGAAGCCTTGCTGTGATTATTGGAAAACAATTATTTCCTGCAGACAGTGGTACTTCAGCCTTAATAAATACATTGGCCATTTTTGCTGCAGGCTTTATTGTAAGACCATTTGGAGCAATTGTATTTGGCAGGCTTGGCGATATGATTGGAAGAAAACACACTTTTTTGCTTACGCTTATTTTGATGGGTGGTTCTACCTTTATGATTGGGTTAATTCCCGGATTTTCATCCATCGGATATTTTGCTCCGGCATTGGTGCTTTTATTAAGATTGGTGCAAGGGCTTGCGCTAGGAGGCGAATATGGCGGTGCGGCCACTTATGTTGCCGAACATGCCCCACCGAATAAAAAAGGATTTTATACCAGTTGGATTCAAACAACCGCCACCCTGGGTTTATTTCTTTCTTTAGGTGTTATCGTTTTTTTGAAATCTTTTTTGGGTACCGAAAAATTTGAAGCATGGGGTTGGCGAATTCCTTTTTTAATTTCCATTGTACTTGTATTTATTTCATTTTATATCCGTATTAAAATGAAAGAATCGCCCATGTTTGTACAATTAAAGAAAGAAGGAAAAACTTCTACTAATCCGTTGAAAGAAAGTTTTAGAAAAAAAGGAAACCTGAAATTGGTTTTATTGGCATTGTTCGGTGCTGTGATGGGACAAGGAGTTATTTGGTACACCGGTCAGTTTTATGCCCAATCATTTATCGAAAACACCTGTAAAATAGAGTTTAATGAATCGAGATATATTTTACTTTGGGCCATTGCTTTGGCTACGCCATTCTTTATTGTTTTCGGTTCTTTAAGTGATCGTTTCGGCAGAAAATGGATCATGCTGGGCGGCATGTTGCTGGCCATAATTTTTTACCGACCCATCTATCAGAATTTTTTAGACAACAGTCATATTCCATCTCTGGCAGAAAATTCAACGGTCATAAAAAAAACAAATATCTCTACCGCTGATCCAACCATTAATTCAGCAACAATTTCATTGTCGAATGGTTATTCATTTACTAAAACAATTACAACCGATATTTCGACTTCCAATCAGAGTATTAAATACAGCAACATACAGCTACCAACAAAGACATTCAGTTGGTTTGTATTTCTTGTATTTGTTCAAATCCTTTTTGTGACGATGGTTTACGGGCCTATTGCAGCATTCCTGGTTGATTTATTTCCAACTAAAATCAGATACACCTCTATGTCATTACCATACCATATTGGCAATGGTGTATTTGGAGGGTTGGTCCCATTTTTAGCCACATTAATCACCAGCTTTAAAGGATCGGATGCATTATCCGGTTTATGGTATCCTATCGGTGTAGCGTCTGTTTGTTTTTTGATAGGATTGATTTATTTAGATAATAATAAGTCAGATTCATCGCTTCTTGAAAATTAAAAAATTAAATACATATGAATGAAGTAAAAAAGAATGCTGGTTTGATTTGGATGGTACTTGGACCATTGATGGTTGTTTTTATGGCCTGGCAGGCGATGGGAAAAATAGCAAGTGCAACAGAAGGCATTGCAAAAACCAATACCATTCTTCAATGGTCTATCATCCTCATGATATTTATTCCAATATGTGCAGGGCTTTTTTTATTTGGCTGGTATGCCTGGAAAAATGAATTTAAAGAAAAAGTTGCTGACATTTAAACCAGGTAGAAGCATCGCATGCAACAGAAGTTTTACATCCTCTTATATATTTCATTCCCCGAATTTGTGTAGGTTTGTCACATGTCTATTCAGGTAAATAATCTGCTTAAAAAATACGGTGAACAGATTGCCGTAAACAATGTCTCATTTCAGGTCGGCAAGGGAGAGATAGTTGGTTTTCTTGGACCCAATGGTGCAGGCAAATCTACGTCGATGAAAATCATGACAGGCTTTCTGCAGCAGGATGCCGGTGAAGCCATTATTTGCGGAATAGATATTACAAAAGATCCTTTATCTGCAAAGAGAATGATTGGATACCTGCCCGAATCCAATGCCCTTTACTACGACATGTATATCAAGGAATTTTTGGAATTTATTGCCGAAGTGCATGGATTGAATGGTAAAAGCAAAAAACGGATTAACGAAGTCATCGAATTAACCGGCTTAACCATTGAAAGCAAAAAAAAGATCGGTCAACTTTCGAAAGGATATAAGCAACGGGTTGGACTAGCAGCTGCACTGATTCATGATCCGGAAGTTTTAATACTGGACGAACCCACCAGCGGATTGGACCCGAACCAGATCATTGAAATAAGGGAAGTCATCAAACAACAAGGTGCAAACAAAACGGTTTTATTTTCCTCTCATATTTTACAGGAAGTAGAAGCCATATGCGACCGGGTAATCATTATCAACAACGGATTGATTGTTGCCGATGATAAACTCATTGATTTAAAAAAACACAAAACCAACAATTTTATTCAAGTATCTTTTAAAGAAATAATTGAAGAGTCTGTTTTACAAAATCTGAAAGCTGTATTAAGTATTAAACAAATAGATGCGACTAGCTGGCTAATAGAAACAACTGACACAGAACTCACCCGTAATCAAATCATGGAGCTAGTTATTCAAAAAAATCTGAATCTTATTTCCCTGCAAAATGAAACATCTAACCTGGAAGCTATTTTCAGAGAACTCACCAAATAAAAAAACTGCCTTACGACAGCTTTTTCAGAAAAACAATGGTATGCTTTTCAGTCTTTAATCAGAGCCTAAGCAGTTAGTTCAAGTCATCCAGGGCAAGCTCATATAAGTATTCCATATAGAAATATTTCAAATAAGTATACCGGGCATTTTGCATAGCTATGATCCATCCGGCAGATCCATCTAAAAACCCCATTTTAAAAACATATTCTTTTATAAAACGGAAAATGGCGCTGTAGAATTTTTTACCCACTTTATATTCAATCCCTTTTTCAACTTTATTCTCAGCATAGAGGAATGCATAACGATCCATTTTATTCCGGAAAAATTCCCGGGTATCCGCTGTATAATGCAAAAGATTACCTTTTACCTTTGTTACAGGAATTGAATTATTATGAACTAACCTTTCATGAACAAGGTCATTGCTCCAGCTTGTATTTTCTTTATTGAAAAGACGCAAATGCCAGTCAGGATACCATCCTCCGTGATAAATAAACTTGCCTTCGAAATTGGAAAGTATGTTTATGGACAAATTGACGTCATTTTTATTTGCAGCAAGTTCTTTTAAAATATTGGATGCAAGTTCTTTGGATATTTCTTCGTCCGCATCCATAGAGAAAATCAGGTTATTGATGGCTTTCTGATTTCCAAAATTCTTTTGAGATGCATATCCTTCCCATGTTTTGACAAACACCCTGGCACCAAGATCATTAGCCAATTGTATTGTTTTATCACTACTTCCGGAATCTACTACAACAATATCATTGCTTATCTGTTTTGCACTTTTAATGCAACGTTCTATGTTTTTTTCTTCATTCAGTGTAATAATTACAACTGAAATATTTTTATTTTTTACGTCGTCCATGTCCAACTATTGAGTGTCTATTTTTATACAAATTAAAAAGGTTTCAATTTCCCTTTTCTCAATTTTATCTTGAAATTTTTCAATGTATCCCAGCCGTTTATATTGATACGGGGTAGTTCGAACTGATCCAGCACAGGCATCTGAATGGCCCGGTTTCCAATCCGGAATGCCGCACAGATTCCCATTTCCCGAAAAACGTTTTTCATCTTATCCAAGTCTATTTTATTTTTTGGCCTCTTTCCAAAAGGATACGCAATGACCGGAATGATATTAATATTATATTCTGCAAAAACTTCCTGCGATGAGCATATATCATTTCTGATTTCTTCAACGGTCAGGTCTTCATACGATTGATTATCATACCCATGCAATCCAAATTCAAAAAACTCAGGATCTGCATTCAAAACCGATTCGGCTTCCAGATAATAATATTTTTCATTTACAGTTGCCTTTACTGCTTCGATTGTTTTATTGGCGATTAAGAAAATGCATGCACAAAACCCATATTTTTTCAACAACGGTTCAACAAATTCTATTTGATTTTTGTACCCATTATCAAATGTTAATACAATCGTTTTACCAGAAAACGCCTCTTCATTATTAATAGCTTTAACTACAGAAGAAACAGGAATTGTTGAATATCCATTCGCTTTCAGATACTGAAAATGTTTTTCTAATAAGTCAGGAGATACCGTCATTTCATCCGGCATTCCGGGAAAAACATGATGGTATAATAAAACTTTTACTCCGCTAAGGTTCTTTAAGAAATAATGCATCAATCCCATATTTTCTTATAACATTTACAGTGAATAAATTTTAATAAAGTCTCTTTCACTGCTACCAATCAATCAGACTTTTTTTTTGCTGCTAATACCTTTTATGCATTGTATAATCAATTTTCAATCAAGTACATATTGGTAAAGTATAAACTGATTTTCCGCACTGTTTAATGATATATTTATAGAACCATACAAAGGTTCATGATGAACATTAAAACCGCCTTTAATATGTGCTTAAATTTTACTTAAAACTGAGAGAACTGAACCGTGAAGCAATTGAGACCATCATTGGTTGTACTGTAGATCAGCTTTCCTTTATGAACCTGCATAATTCTGCTGCTGATGGAAAGGCCTAAACCATGACCCCGTATTTTAGAAACATTCGAACCCCTGAAGAAGGGTGTAAATAATTTGTTTCGTTCATTTTCCAGAATCCATGGTCCGTTATTGTAAAACCGGATAAGGATCTGCAACGCATTTACAGTTAAGTTTATTTTCACCGTTTTATCGGTAGAGTATAAACAAGCATTCCGAACAAGGTTTGCAAAAACAATTTTTATCAATGCCTCTTCCCCGTCTATCATTAAATCTTTTTCACTGATTGGCATATTCGAAAAATCAAAATGAATATGGTATTCAGGATGATAAGACCTTACTTCATCAATCACCGAATAAAGAAGTTCATCCATACGAAATAATTGTGTCGTGCTATTAAACGTTTCTTGTTCAAACCGGGCTAAGGATAAAATACTGTTTACCAATTCAACCATATACTTCTGATCATCGTAAACAGATAAAAGGATTTTTTGATATTGCTCATTGCTCATCTCCTTTCCTAATGCAGCTTCTGTTTGCAACAATACTACAGAAAGAGGTGTACGAAGCTCGTGAGCAGCATGCTGCAAAAAATTTTTTTGAAGCTCAAACGAATGTTCCAGCCGGTCCAGCATCTTATTAAAGTTTTCAGAAACAATGGTCAGCTCACTTTTGGCAGGACTAATTGTTAACCGTTTATTGGGCTTTCCGCTACCTACTCCCTGAATTTGTTCATTCAATTCATCCAACGGATTAAACACCTGTTTTACATACAAATATGAAAGAATGATTGTTATTAAGATACTGCCCGTCAAACAAACGGTTAAAATATACAGAAGATTACTCAGTTTTCTGCGGCCATACAGATCATAAGCCGAAACTATAACCACACCCTCTTTCCCTGCGGTATTAATATATAAACCAACTAACTCATATTTTCCCCTGTTAAACTCAATATATCCTGCTTTTCTTATCTCAAAAATCAACGAATCATTGTACTCAAGCTGTTTATCCTTGTAACTGGAATAAATGACTTCATTTTGATTATTTAATATCAGCAGACTTTCTTTGTACAAATTCTGCAAAGAATATTTGTCAATTTGTTTTAATAATTCATGATCAATTTCCTGTACTTCAACCAATAAATTGTAGGTGGTTTTTGCTTTTTGATGAAGACGGATCATGAAATCTTCTTTCCGGAACCATTCACTCTGTATATAAATAATACTGAAAGCAATCAACAGTAAAACGGTAATAATCGTACCAAACAGAATGGCGGACCGAAATTTCAGATTCATTCAAGTCAGGGTTTTTTTATGTAATATCCAAATCCGGGTTTTGTATGAATAAGCTTTTCATCAAAAGGCTTATCAATTTTATTGCGTAAAAAATTAATGTACACTTCAATGGTATTGGTCCCGGTGTCGTAGTTAATATCCCATACCTTTTCTGCAATCTCTTGTTTTGAAATGACTCTTCCCCTGTTTCTGGCAAGCAGGTCAAGTAATTTTAATTCTTTTACGGTCAGGTTTATTTCCACATTATTTCGATAGGCTTTTTTCTCCAACTTGCTAATTTTGAGATCGCCTATTTCAAGTACCTCATCAAATAATTCATTCAACGAACTCCTTTTTATAAAAACGTTGATCCTCGCTATCAATTCCTTAATGTGAAAAGGCTTTACAATATAGTCATCGGCACCTGCACCAAATGCTTCCATTTTATCATCCATCTCGCCAAGTGCGGTAAGCATAATAATGGGTACGCCGGCATTTTTCAATCGAAAGCTTTTACATAAATCAAAGCCATTAATTACCGGAACATTTATATCCAATAAGACTACATCAAATGTTTCTTGCGAAAACATCCGTTCTGCAATTTTTCCATCGTATGCAAGTTGAACTATAAACCCATTTTTTTCAAGCTCAGCTTTAACGGTATTTCCCAGTTTTGGATCATCCTCTACTAATAATATATTAGTTGCCATAGTATTTTTTTTTACCAATTCAAAGGTATGTATGTATTAACTTATTCAAACAATAATATTAACCTGCAATTGTCGATATTTGCATTCAATAAAAAAATCAATTAGACATGAGTTATATAACTGCAATACATGCAAGACAGATATTAGACAGTCGCGGTAACCCTACCGTTGAGGCAGAAGTTTTCACAGATGAAGGGGCATTTGGCCGGGCGGCAGTTCCAAGTGGTGCAAGCACAGGGATACATGAAGCCGCAGAACTTAGAGATGCCGATAAAAAGAAATATGCAGGGAAAGGTGTATTAAAAGCAGTTAAAAATGTGAACGATATTATTGCTCCTGAATTAATTGGAATTGATGTTGCGGACCAAACAGGAATTGATGAATATTTGATTCAATTGGATGGCACAGCCAATAAAAGCAATCTTGGAGCCAACGCCATACTTGCCGTAAGTATGGCTGTTGCAAAAGCGGCTGCTGAAGAGGCATCGCTTCCACTTTATCGATATATCGGAGGCACCAATGCAAAAACATTACCCA
>JAYWEL010000139.1:0-4304 GCA_043779285.1 Chitinophagaceae bacterium
TATATCCATGAGCACAATTTTAGGTCTGGATTCTTTTGCAAGTTCTATGGCCTGCTCACCATTTTCTGCGGTGCCTATTACAGTAAAGCGGGGGTCAGCATCAAGGATGTATTTCCAGGTTTCTCTGATAAGCTGATGATCGTCGACTAATAGGATTGAGATTTTTTCCATAATCATTTTGGTTTATGAGTTTCACCTTACAAAATTTATGAAATCTACTTATCTAAATTGTAGTGTGCTGATTGAATTTTTGTAGTTATTTATCTACAAAAAATTACCATGTTATCAGAACCAAAATAAACTAATCAAAAAAAATAAAAAAATGTGGAGGCGAGGAGATTCGAACTCCTGTCCAAACATATTCATCGAAAGCTTTCTACATGCTTATTCTGTTTTGGGGTTTCGGAAATAAACTGGTCCGAAGGACTCCTTCGGAGAAACAAACAACCGATTTACTTCTTAGCTGTATTCCCGATAGTTATCGGGTCTTAAACAAACAGCACAGCCTTTGTTTGCAGCAACTTGTTTTGTTTTGAGTCGGCGGCGGGGCGTGGAAACAAGCGAACCTGCCCGGCGGCCCTAATGACTACTTAATCAAAGATTAGGCAGCCATGGCATACTGAGTATTGCCATTTAGAGTTTGAGTATTCAGATTAACCTGCTAATTACACAACGCAGAACATGCTTACACTTTCAAAGACCTATGCTGTCAAAACCAAACGCCCCCAGATTATTGATTTAAAATGTTTTTATACATCTTTATATTTTTCTATCAGTTTCTCAGATATTCCACACTACTTTTTTAATTCTACAATATACTTTTTACTCTTCATCCGTTTTATATGTGCCTCGATTTCTCTTGCTTGTTTATATGACAATTGCCTTATAATGTAAAACAATACCCAATCATTGGTTTTTGCTGAAAAACCATCTACAAATTTTTTAGTCAAATGTTCAGAAAATCTTTTCTCGAAATCCAAACAGCTGCCAGTATAAAATTTATTCAATGTTTTAGAATAAAGAATGTAAACATTTGCCATTTTAAAGTTTTTTACATTCCTATGTTCAATAAGAGTTATTGCCTTTTACATGCTTACTCCCGATAGCTATCGGGATTCAAAGATCTATGCTGTCAATCCCGATGGCTATCGGGACAAACGCCCCCTACATCAACTTAAACATCTATTTATAAAATGTCTTTCCCAGCACTTTTATTTGTCTTATTGATTTTCAATTGATAAGGTAAATTAGTCAAACTAACCCGTAAATAAAATTAGTGTTTCTACTTAAACAATCTCCAGATGTCAAGACCCAATGCATATGCCATTAATCCAAGTAAGAGAATCATTCCCAGCATTTGTGCATACTCCATAAATTTATCACTTGGCTTACGGCCTGTGATCATTTCAACTAAAGTAAATAATGCATGACCACCATCCAATGCAGGGATAGGAAGTACATTCATAAAAGCAAGTATGATAGAAAATATAGCAGTTAAAGTCCAGAAACTAAGCCAATCCCATTCACCCGGAAATATTCCACCGATACTGATCACACTTCCTAAAGAATCTCTAACTCTTACTTCATTGGAAGTGAAAAGCTGTTTCAGGTTTTTTACATACTTACTTAAAGTTTCCCAACAACGTGTGATCCCTTTTGGAACAGATTCCAGGAAAGAATAACTAATTTGATTTGTCCCTAAAATTTCACCCATCGATTTGTAAAGGATCTTGCTATCACCTTTTTCATTAAAATAAACTGAGCTATTAATTGTATCTGTTCCATTCCTCAAAAACGAAAGTGAAATAGTTGTGTCTTTAAATTCTACCCCATTTCTTAAAAGGTCAGTACCGTATTCTACAGGATTACCTGCAAAAGCAATCAGCCTATCACCTTTCTTTATATCAGCTTCAGAAACTTTGGCTTTCTTCAAAACAGAATCAACGATCATCGGGATCCTCACATAGGTAAATCCTCCAAGCCTGTTTTCGTTCAATTGTTTTATAAATCCTTCTGGAATTTGTAATTCAATAATTTCTCCGTTTCTATCAATAGTAATGGATTTTGCTTCACTCATGATTATCTCAGAACCTACTGTTCCCACTTTTTCAATTGGATTTCCTGCAACTGCAGTGATCTTGTCACCATCCTGCATCAATATCTTTTTTCCCAAACTATCTGCATACACACCATATTTAAGATTGCTTACAGGAACATATTTATCACCCCACACCCAGGTGATGAAAATAAAAATCACCAGTGCAAGAATTACATTTACCGTAACACCACCTAACATAATAATAAGACGCTGCCATGCCGGTTTACTTCTGAATTCCCAAGGCTGTGCCGGCTGCTTCATTTGTTCCTTATCCATGCTTTCATCCACCATGCCAGATATTTTTACATATCCGCCAAGAGGAATCCATCCGATTCCATATTCTGTTTCTCCTTTTTTCTTTTTAAAAACAGAAAACCATGGATTGAAAAACAAGTAGAATTTTTCTACTCTGCATTTGAACCATTTAGCTGGTAAAAAATGCCCCAATTCGTGCAAAACGATCAAAATGGAAAAAGACAGAATAAATTGTCCGGCTTTTACTGCAAAAACACTCCAATCAATAGTTAATAACATCATTTCAGTTTTTAATAAAAAATCGAAATGCAAATAACGAGCACTTCGATGATAAATACCATTTCCGGCTGTGAATTTATAATTTAATTATGTCGGCGGCAAAATTACGAGCTTCGGCATCACTTTCGAAATATTCCTCAAGCGACGGTTTCTCAATAAAATTAACATGCTGCATTGTTTTCTCTATAAGATCGGTCATATCCAGGAACCCGATCCTGTTTTTTAAAAAAGCATAGACAGCAATTTCGTTCGCTGCATTTAGTACACATGGAAGATTTCCTCCTTTGTTCAAAGCCATCGTGGCCAACGAAAGATTTCTGAAAGTCCTGACGTCGGGTTCTTCAAAATTCAGTGTACTGTTTTTCCTGAAATCAAACCGCGGGAAATTATTTATGATTCTTTGCGGAAACGCCAATGCATATTGAATGGGAAGTTTCATATCCGGCAATCCCATCTGCGATTTAATACTCCCATCTTCAAACTGCACCATACTATGTATGATACTTTGTGGGTGTATCACCACTTGTATCTGATCAGGCTGCAGATTAAAAAGATATTTAGCCTCGATCATCTCCAATCCTTTATTCATCAGTGTGGCCGAATCAATACTTATTTTGGCGCCCATGTTCCAGTTGGGATGCTGCAGGGCATGCTCTCTTTTTACATTGACAAGGAAATTTGGTTTTCTGCCAAGGAATGGACCACCTGAAGCGGTGAGAATTATTTTCTCAATCCTGTTTCTTGTTTCGCCAACAAGACATTGAAAAATGGCTGAGTGTTCTGAATCAACTGGAATGATCGGCGAACGATTTTCAACTGCCAATTGCATCACAATATCACCGGCAACTACTAAAGTTTCTTTATTAGCTAAAGCAATTGTTTTTTTATTCTTAATTGCTTTCAAAGTTGGTTTTAACCCTGCAAACCCAACTATCCCAGCAAGCATGAGATCGTAGCAATCCATGCCTGCTACTTCCTCAAGTGATTTTTCTCCTGAAAAAACTTTTACGCTTGTAGATGAAAGAGCTTCTTTTACTTTCAAATACTTTTTCTCATCTCCAATCACTACAATGTTCGGATTAAACTGCAAAGCTTGCTGCACCAGTAACTCATCATTGTTTTGAGCTGTTAGAACTTCTGCCGAAAACTTATCAGGATTCGCTGCAATCACTTCCAGTGCCTGTGTGCCGATGGATCCGGTAGATCCAAAAAGGGCAATTCGTTTTATGGGAGTGTCATTCTTCATTAATCTTGTTTAGTCCATCGCAAGAGTTCTTCAGCAATTTTTCTATCGTTACTTAACCTGGGAACTTTATTTTGTCCGCCTAATTTACCAATTGATTTCATGTAATCAATAAATCCGTTCTTCTTCACGGGGCTTATTTTAAGTGGTTTTAAAATTTTACCATTGATCAGGTCATCATAATAAATATTTTTTTGCCGAAGGTTATCATCCACTTTTCGGCGAAAAGCACTGAGATCATCTGGCTCGTTCTCAAACTCTATGAACCACTCATGATAACTTTTTCCCTCCCCTTGCTGGATCATCGGCGCCACTGTAAATTCTGTGATATGAATGTTTTCCTCTGAAGCTGCCTTCATCAGGCTATACTCCACTTCTTCTCCAATTACATGCTCTCCGAAAGCTGAAATAAAATGTTTGATCCGTCCG
>JAYWEL010000140.1:0-4300 GCA_043779285.1 Chitinophagaceae bacterium
AATTTCATGCCGGCAAACCAGCATTCATACAACACATATTGAACCGGTTCTTGTTGCAACAGCCGGTTAGTAATGTGATGGAGCTTTTCAACAATTTCGTGGGGTAAATCAAGTCCGTTATCAATTAATCGTTCCGGCCTGGATTTACCAGTCAGGTTTTCCAAAACCCAGTTGGCGATATTGGCTGCTTCCCCCGGTTCGTAAACCATTTGCAGTTGCTCTTTTAAAAATAAATTGGCCTGATTTAAAGTCATTAGGGCAAACTTAAATAAATTACTTTTGCTACCGCTAAATTAATGATGACAGTAAACGAAACATATATGCATCGCTGCCTGCAACTGGCAAAACTGGGGGAAGGCTATGTTGCACCCAACCCGATGGTTGGGGCTGTTTTGGTTTATGAAAACCGGATCATTGGCGACGGCTATCATCAGCAATTTGGCGAACCACACGCAGAAGTAAATTGTATTGCTTCTGTCTGTGAAGAAGATGAAGGTCTGATTTCAAAATCTACTTTATATGTTTCATTGGAGCCCTGTACACATTTCGGAAAAACGCCTCCATGCAGCGATTTGATTATAAAACATCAAATTCCTAAAGTGGTTATTGGTTGCAGAGACCCTTTTGTAAAGGTGAATGCCTGCCTGCCATCCCTTGCGAGTACGGACGGGAACGACGTAGTTGGGAGGGGTATTGAAAAATTACGAGCAGCCGGCATTGAAGTGAGTCTCGCCTCAGGCGAGATGGGAAAGGAATGCAAGGAAATCAACCACCGTTTTTTTCATTTTCAAAAAACTAAAAAGCCTTATATCATTTTAAAATGGGCACAGTCTGCCAACAACAAAATTTCTGCTGTTGGAACAAACAGGGTTTTCATCAGCAATGAAATTACAAACTGCCTGGTTCATAAATGGCGGAGTGAAGAAGCGGCAATTTTAGTTGGCACAAAAACTGCTTTACTCGATGATCCTGCATTGAACAACCGGTTGTGGCATGGCCCTTCACCCGTAAGAATGGTAGTGGATTTGAATCTTCGTTTACCTGATTCCTTAAAACTATTTAATCAGCAGGAAAAGACCATTGTTTTTAATTTACATAAACAGGGTGTAGCCGGAAATATCAGTTACCATAAACTGCATTCTGCTGAAAATTTACTGCAACAATTAACGGATGCATTATACCAGTTGAACATACAGTCGGTTTTAATTGAAGGTGGTGCAATTATTTTGCAATCATTTATCGATGCCGGGTTATGGAATGAAGCAAGGGTGATTACCAATATGGATCTTGTTATTGAAGAAGGGGTGGATTCGCCTTTGCTAAAATCATTTATTAATACAGGGGAGGAGTCGATACTCAATGACCGGATCAGTTATTTTAAAAACCAATTTTCATAAATGTTATTTTTAATTGGCAGTATCATTTTTACTTCATACCTCACACTTTCCTTTAAAGTTTTGGAAAGGTATAGAATCAATAATCTGCAAGCAATCGTATTTAATTATTTTACCTGTGTGGCAGTAGGCATTTTGGTAGACGGCAAGTCGCCGATCAAGGCAGATAGTTTACATGAACCCTGGATCTCATGGTCGGTTGTATTGGGTTGCCTTTTTGTTTTTATGTTTAATGTAGTAGCATTTACAACACAGAAAATGGGTGTTGCAGTTGCTTCAGTTACCAATAAATTATCCTTGGTCATCCCCTTTATTTTTTCCATTTATTTGTATAACGAATCTGCCGGTTTTCTAAAAATCGCCGGAATAGTTGTAGCTATGCTTGCTGTAATTTTTACTTGTTGGCCAGAGAAGGATCATGTGTTGGCAGGGTCTCATAAAAAAGTAAATTCATTTTTATTGATTGGCCTCCCGTTGGTTATGTTTGTGGGCAGTGGGTTGATGGACACGATGATCAAATACATAGAATCTTCTTTTTTAGATGAAGCAAATAAAAATGCATTCCTGATTACCACTTTTTTAATAGCAGGCAGTGTTGGCTTATTCATATTATTGAGTTTGATGCTGATCGGAAAAATAAAATTTGATTACCGGGCTGTTATTGCCGGGGTCGCAATAGGTATTCCAAATTATGTCTCTATTTGGTGCCTGGTAAGGGTTTTAAGGGATTACGCCGGAAATTCATCAACCATCATGCCTATCAATAATATGGGCATTGTTTTGTTTAGTACAGTGCTGGCATTTTTTCTTTTCAAGGAAAGATTGACCAAATTGAACTGGGCCGGAATTATTTTATCAATGATAGCAATTGCAGTAATAGCCTATGGATAAGCAGGAATTTTATCAAACAATCGAACAACCTGCCGTAGCTGAATTCAAAGACCGTGGGAGTAAGTTTCTGGCTTATGCATATCCAATTTCTTCTGTAGATGAGTTTAAAAAACATTTGAAAACGCTGAAGTTGGAACATCCCAAAGCCAATCATCATTGCTTTGCTTACCGCTTAGGATTGACAGGAGACAATTTCAGATCAAGCGATGCCGGTGAGCCAGCGGGTACGGCCGGCCGGCCGATTCTGGGACAAATAGACAGTAAAGGATTAACCAATGCGCTGATAGTGGTTGTACGTTATTTTGGCGGAACCATGTTGGGTGTTCCCGGATTAATTAATGCCTATAAAACCGCTGCTTCGCTTTCTTTGCAAACCACGCCGGTTGTACAAAAAGCAGTCGAAGTCAATTATCGGTTTCATTTTAATTACACACAGATGAATGATGTGATGCTGATTGTGAAATTTTACAATTGTACTATACAAAAACAGGAATCACAATTGTTTAGTATGATTGAATTGGGAATTCCTAAAAACAGGTTGACAGAAGTGCTGTATAAAATTAAAGATTTGCAAACCGTAGAAGTGTTGGCTTTGTAAAAAAAATTACAAACTCAATTCAACTAATTTACACACCGTTTTCCAGTTGCGGGTTGTGGCCTTTACTTTCAATGACTTTTCAATAAAATTGTTATTCAGTTTTGCATTTCCAAATCCATCCGGAGAATAACCGTAAAGCACTTTGCCGTGCTGGATAAATTCTTCCGGTGTAAAATCAGTATTAGACAGTTTTTCAAGATTCTCATTTGACGGTTCATCTGAAAGGAATGCAGTATAAATTCTTATCAGCTCTTTTTCGGAATTCCTTATATATGGATTTTGTTCAAAAACATTTTTGAGTTCCATGCTGGTTAATACAATGGTGGGTACAACAAATCCATATTTCTCCAGGATTTTCTTTTCAATTTTTAGTGCTAGAAGTTTGTTTTCTGTTTTTTTATTTTCAAATAAAATATTGCCACTTTGAATATACGTTCTCACATTGCTGAATTTTAATTCGTGCAAATGATTGATCAGGTCAGCCATTTTAATCAGCTTCTGTCCGCTTACATTAATCCCTCTTAATAAAGCAATATATGTTTCCATGAAAGTTGTTGATGTGTACGCTAAAAAAATCTAACGGAATCTTTTACTTACCAGCAGTTCTTTATTTCCCGGAGTATAAGTATAAAACCCTTCGCCTGACTTAACACCCAATTTGCCTGCGGCTACCATATTTACCAAAAGCGGACATGGTGCATATTTTGGATTTCCAAATCCATCATGCAAAACTTTCAGGATGGATAAACAAACATCCAGGCCGATGAAATCGGCCAGTTGCAATGGTCCCATCGGGTGTGCCATACCCAGTTTCATTACATTGTCGATGGACTCAACAGCAGCCACTCCTTCATATAAACTGTAAATAGCTTCATTGATCATCGGCATTAAAATACGGTTGGCGATAAAGCCGGGGTAATCATTTACTACAGAGGGTATTTTCCCTAATTGTTTACTTAACTCGACAATGGTATCGGTAACTTCTTTTTTAGTAGCATAACCATTGATTATTTCTACCAGTTTCATAACCGGTACCGGATTCATGAAATGCATGCCAATCACCAATTCCGGCCGGTTTGTAACTGCTGCAATTTTTGTAATGGAAATGGATGATGTATTGGTAGCTAAAATGCATCCTTTGGGAGCATCTGTATCCAGCAATTCGAAAATTTTCAACTTCAGGTCAATATTCTCCGTTGCTGCTTCAACTACTAGCTCTGCATTTTCAATTCCGGAAACAATGTCGTTATTGGTTTGGATGTTTGCTAAAGCAATTTCTTTTTGTTCTTCCGTCAATAGGCTTTTAGCTACCTGCCTGTCCAGGTTTTTAGTGATAGTCGCCATGGCTTTTTCCAGTTGAGAAAACGAAACGTCAATCAGGGTTACCTGAAATCCACTTTGTGCAAAAACGTGTGCA
>JAYWEL010000141.1:0-10162 GCA_043779285.1 Chitinophagaceae bacterium
TAACGTGCCATGTTATATTTTTTCTGTCAGGTTTTTTAATATTGGTGACACGATCAGTAAAAACCTTTAAAATCAATCGTTCACCATTATAAATGAAAATGGTCATGCCGAAGCATGACAATTAATATTTCTATTATACTCTTCTCTTCTTAGGAGGACGGCAACCATTGTGTGGTAATGGTGTGATGTCTTTGATCATGGTCACTTCCAGTCCGGAATTAGCCAGTGAACGAATTGCCCCTTCACGACCAGAACCAGGACCTTTTACAAAAACATCTACTCTTTTCAATCCTGCATCCAATGCAACTTTAGCACAATCTTCGGCAGCCATCTGTGCAGCATATGGAGTATTCTTCTTAGAACCTCTGAATCCCATTTTACCGGCACTGCTCCAGGAAATAACCTGTCCGCTCTTATTGGTAAGACTGATGATGATATTATTAAATGTTGCAGAGATATGAGCATCGCCATGGGCGTCTACTTTTACCACTCTCTTCTTTGCTGCAGCTTTTGCGCTGTTTTGTGATTTTGCCATAATTTAAATCCCAGGTATTCTTTATTAAAAAATGATTGTGTCGTTAAACACAACTTGATCCAATCCTCCCTCTGCTAAGTTAGAGATCAGGTATTGGTTCAATGAGTTATTATTTCTTAGCTGCTTTTTTCTTACCTGCAACAGTCTTACGTTTTCCTTTACGGGTACGACTGTTTGTTTTAGTACGCTGTCCACGAACCGGCAATCCTTTACGATGACGCAATCCACGGTAACAAGCGATATCAAGCAAACGCTTAATACTCATTTGAACTTCACTACGTAAAGCACCTTCTACTTTAAACTCGTTGGTAATGATGTTACGGATTGAATTCAAATCCTCATCACCCCACTCATTTACTTTTTTATCGTAACTAACTGTCGCTTTATCAAGAATATAACGGGCAGTGGAAGGCCCAATACCATAGATATAAGTTAGACCAATCTCTCCTCTTTTATTTTTAGGTAAATCTACACCGGCAATACGAGCCATAATTTATCTTAAATTTTAATTTTAAAAACTAGAATTAACCCTGACGCTGCTTAAAGCGAGGATTCTTTTTGTTAATTACATAAAGTCTGCCTTTTCTGCGAACAATCTTGCAGTCAACGCTACGCTTTTTAATGGATGCTCTTACTTTCATGATTCTATTATTTATATCTAAATATTATCCTTCCCCTTGTCAAATCATATGGACTTATTTCAACGCCAACTTTATCGCCCGGTAAAATACGGATGTAGTGCATCCTCATTTTCCCGGATATGGTTGCCAAAATTTCGTGGCCATTTTCAAGTTTAACCCTAAACATTGCGTTTGATAAGGCTTCAACAATTACTCCATCCTGTTTGATTAACGGCTGTTTTGACATATAATTTTTGGGAGCGCAAAGATAGGAGGATTAAAGTAAAAAAGAAAAACAAATTCTTTTTTTCTTTTTTTTGTTGAAAAACACTGGTTTTAAAGCTAAAAACCTGACTCTTACGGCATATCCAAAGGTACTTTTGTCATCTGCAGATATAAGTTCTGTAATTCATGTACCGTTAAATGAACATGGAATGTTCTATAGTCTTCCCGGTACCACATTTCTAAATGAGAAAAATCACCGGCTTTTGGAACAGCAATCCTAAAAGGCCCACGAAGGTATTTTGTACCCCCATTTTGTGGTTCTTTTCCAAATCCCAATTTGATTAACAGTTCTTCATTTAAAGGGATTGCTTTCATTTGTTCCGGGTCGTACCAGAATTCCTGAACACCATTGTCAACCAACGCTTTGTTTTCTTCTTTACTGGTTTCAACAACTACTCCATCGCTTTCCACATTTTCAAAAACTACTTTTATATTATCGCCTGCTTGCAGATCTTTTACCTTTAACATATACTTGAATTTTACTTTTCTAAAATACAACAAATCCAGGTATCGGCACTAAAAAAATTGAACGCTTTTTATACCTGGCATTTCATAAGTTCATTTTACTCGGCCCAACTCATCACATAATCCGGGTCTTCTATTTTTAATGCTTGCTTTGTTAATTTATATGGCAAATGATTAATATTAAAGTCCATTTTTTAGCAGTCAAATTATTTTTTGTTTGCCTCTTTACGTTTGCCTAATTTTTCATAGAATAATTAAATGAAAATTGGTATAAAGGCAGGTAATAATTTATCTCCGGTTTTTTATTGTACTTGTAATAAACTACTTTAATATTCACAAGCTTATTAATTTCAACACCCCAGGCCAGTGAGTAGCCATGGTAAATTCCATTGGTTTCAATACCCGGTAAAATTTCTTTTAGTTGTACCGGGCTTGTATAACAGCCAATATACCGGAATGCAAACCATGCCACCCCAACATTATTTGCATTATTTCTTTCCCAGGCGCCTGTTTGCAGATAAAGACCAAGTGAAGAAAATGAGTTAAGAAAATTGACAGGTTTGCCAGTATTAGGATCATTAACCGGACCTGTTCTTATACCGGTAAGTATCCGTTCACCCATATGATATAGTAATCCGGTTTTTGTAACCTTTTCTGTTTTCTTTTTAAAGAAAGTAACTCCATCCACAGAGATATTTGCCAGACCACTGAGCGGATTGATAAAATTGGTAACCAACTGATCATTGCTGCGATTAATAACTGGGCTTTGCTGGTTGGCAAAATTATTGGAAGAAACACCACTGTAAATGGAAAGAGGAATGGCAAACTTCCCCGGCTCTCCGATAAATAACCTGATAAAACGTGCTGATGCATTTACCTGGCCACTGTTGATAATATCAATAAATCCGGAGGTGAAAATTTCGGGTTTATATTCTTTTAGAGGGATGGTTTTTGAAGAAGCTTGCATTTGCACAAGTTTATTAATCTGTTTTTGCAAACTGTCTTTTGCCTGGGTTAAGGCAAACACCGGCGATAGCCAGAATAATATTGGCAAAAAGAATCTCATTTTCTTTTAATTCCCTGATATGTATGTTGTGACTGATCGGTTAAAACTTTTTAATAATTATTTTTAAAATCAACAATTTACTGGGAAAAGCATTTAACTGTTATTTGAATTCCTTACCGGGTTTACCTTATTTTCTCATACGCTTTTCTGATGCGGTAGTTGGCGTTGGTAAAAATATAATTCATAGACAAACCAATATAAGAACCGGTTGAGCTGTACCTACCTTCTGTTAAAGGCTTTCCAGGAATGATAATCATGTATGCACCGTTTACATATTTGGTAAAAGAAATATTGGAACATATACCCAGTTGCAGTAAGTTATTATTTTTAAGCAACCATGCATGCCCCGCATTAAGTGGGAAACTTACCCACGGTTTTGCATCATTGTTGGCATACACATCCACTTCTCCGGCATTGTAAAAGCCATTGTTTGTATTCTGAAGGTATATTGAAAAAATATCAAAATCTGCCCCGGTACTATAATTGAAACGAATGCCTGCATCTGCAAATAAATATTTTGTGCTGCCATATAACCATCTTTTTTGCAGCAAAACCGGCAGACTGAGAACCATACCTGGTATATAAGAGTTGATCCCTTTTATTTCATAATCTTTTATCAGCGGTGGCGAAAAATCATTTTTATCAAAAGAAGTAATCAGATTTCTTCCCAGCAGGGTTGCTTCGGGGCCGGTGATGAGGCTGTACCCGTTATTAAAATTTACCTGGTACTTAAAACTGATTAAAAAACCGATTACCGCTTTTGTACTGACGGGATGGCTACCGGACTCCTTTTTCAACCGGGCCTTTAAAGTAGATAATGTTGAAAAATTAAACTGGATATGGTTTCCCTTAAAAACAAAGTCATTTAAGAAATTTTCACGTTTCAACCTGTTTGGCTGGGCGGCAGTGCTGCAAACCAACATACAAAATAAAACCCCAATACTTATTTTAAACAATGTATGAAACCTGCTTTCCATAATTGGTTTAGTTTTAAAAAGCCATTTTTTGATAGCTGCGTACCAACCGTTTGTTGTAGCCAGTAAAAATGTATTGTACCGATAAGCCCAACGATGTACCACTTATTTTATAAGTTCCTGAAGTGACCGGCTTATTAGGTATTGTAATTTCGTAAACCCCTTTAAAAAAATAAGTAGGGCTTATGTCTGCATTTATACTCAGCAACAAAATATTCTTGTTATCCAAAACAATCGGTTTAGAAACTCCGGCTAAAAATGTTATCCAGGGTTTATAATTATTGTTTCCTGAAAAAAAAGCAGAAAAAATACTAATGACCTGATTATTTGAATCAATAATTCCTCCCCCACTCATTACTAAATCTGTCATAAAGCCGCTATATCTAAGGTTTACACCAGTTTTTAAATAAATGGGCTTACCTTTTAAGTTAATATTTTTTTCCAGTATGAAAGGGATTCTTATGCTACCCCATATATCTTTATCCTCAATTAATAGATCTTCATCCATATTAGTACTGCCAGGAATATCACTGGCTGGTATTTCGGCAAAAAAATTTCTTTTGCCGATGACAATATGAAAACCGGTAGAAATGAAGATGCTTTCATTTAAATAACGTAGATAGTTAATCCCAATATCAAAAGATGACTGTAGATGGGATTTTAATTGATAGCCGCCTTCTTCCTTTATTATTTTTGCTTTTGGCAGTAAAGAAGCAGTTATTTCTATGCCGAAATGATTTTTTTTAACCAATGAATCGCTACTAAAAACTTTACTAATTAAACCATTTTTACCATTTGATATTATCTGACAATAGTTTAACATTGGGGCGAGTAATAGAAAAAATGCAAGTAAGGATTTTTGGATATTAATAATAAAAAACATATCATGATTTTAATTTAATCTGACACCGTAAATAAATATTATTTTCTCGGGATTAAGCGATAAAAGAAAGAGATTTGTTCCCTTTCTTTTATCGCTTAAAATTTAATTTTATGTCACCTTTAAAAAGTTAAAATAATATTTCCAGCTATATTTGCATCAGGTGCATGAACCGTTCCTCCTATTTCTCCTGACATTGTTTTCCAAATTGTTGAATTGCTTGGTATACCTACCTGTGAGCGGAATATCGCCTTTAGTTGTTTCCTCATTTTAAAACCATTATCTGGTTTCCTTTCTGCGAATTGAAAACTATTTGAACAGTCACCGTCATATACCTTTCCGGCACAGCCCACCGCCATTTTAACACGGCTTCTTTTCCAATTTCCATTTTTTTTCATAAAATGAACTGCCTTTGCTTTTACAGAACTTTTAATTGCGATTGAATTTATTGCTACTTTCGTATCCATTCTTCGAGTATTATTTTCATAATATAATGGTGGCATTTTTACCTTTTTATTTGATTTACATATAGTCATATTGGATAAAGAAATTTTTTGATCGTCCAAAAACATTTCATCTTGTAAAGTTAAATAATCTGTTGGTGCCATAGGCCCTGAATTGTAGCCATTACTAAAAAAAAATTCACTGGCGAACATAATATTACTCTTATTATTCAGGATCCTGCTATTACCTCCATTATCCTGTAGAACTCCATTTATATACATACCAGAACTTGTTAGCTGATAAACATTATTTCCTACTTTAAATGAGTAATTGCTGTTAAAAATTGTATTCTCCACATCATCGAAAGTAAGATCTACATCATCTGGATCAGTACTTGTAAAATTGCTACTAAGCCAAAATATTTCGATATTTTCAATTTCAGATCTCTTAGAGTAAAACCCTCCAAACAGGTTCTCAAAATCTTTGAACTTTTTAAACTCATCAAATCCGTTTTGCTCATCCATATCATCCAATTGTTCTGCTGTAAGGTTAGGATATTGACTATCATAATCATCATTATAAGCATCATAATCGGCATCCAACTGGTTTATTACCGCGTTTACATCTGCCACATTATTAAATTTTAAGATGCTCCCATTTATTGCTTCATAAGTAATGAATGCTCCTGCATACGTAGTTGCAATTGTACCTAAAACAACAACTGCGTTACCAGTTGGGTTAGTTACATAAAAAGTTGCTTCCGTCTCAGACGTCAAGTTCCCAGCAGTAACTATTAATGAGAAAGGATTGTTTGTATTAGGGGCATTACCATCATCATAAATGTAACCAGTAACAGTTACATTATGGTCGTAGGTTTGAGTTAATTTCGCCCTTACCCCAAAATAATTATATATGCCAGACTGGGGCTGTGCCGGAAAGGCTTCTACTGAAACCTGTGCTTTTAATGTAGTAACAAAAAACAAGAGGTTTAATAAGGTAATTCCAAAAATCTTTTTCATGATTATTATTTTTTATAAAGTGCCTACTCTGTTGCTTAATGCCCGTTTTTCGGCATGACCCGGATCATTGAACCTTCCGCCGACAAGTAGTCCAATAATGAACCAAAAATAACCACGCCGTATAGCCATAAACAAGAGCATTATCACAAAAAAGAGTAAGAATATTCACATTTAAATGTGTGATTTTTTACCCTGAATAAAAAAAAGCTTCTAAGCCAGAATCAACCACTTTTACAAATTACAAGTCAAAGAACTCTGATTATTTTTAAAAATACATTCAATTCCAGGGAAAAAATTGTGAATTTTCACAAAAAAGAAAAGTACTTTATTAACAAACCGAATTGTGATTTTTCATAAATATAACCGTATTTTATATGCGCAATATTTTATTATCATGAAAATAATTACCCCCCCCAATCATCAATGTTTTTACCGGTCATTCTTTTTTCTCCTTTAAACACTGCAGACTATGTCATACAGCCACGGTAAAACGTTAATAAGGATTGCCGTGACTGAAGACCATACTATGTTCCGAGAGGCATTATGCACATTGATAAATGACTGGAAAAACTGCAAAGTGATAATACAGGCCTCAAATGGCAAACAACTGATTGAACAAATTGATCCTAAAAATCTCCCCGACCTTGTTTTAATTGATCTATGTATGCCTGAAATGAACGGATATGAAACTATCAAAATTTTAAAAGTCTCGTACCCACTTATAAAATTCCTAGTTATATCCATGTACCAAAGTGAAGAGGGCCTTTTAATGATACTAAAATCAGGGGCCGAGGGATTTATCCATAAAACAGCAGACAGTATCCGGCTTAAAAAAGCTGTTTATGAAATCATGCGATCTGGTTATTTTTTTACTGATAATGCGGCTTCGCGGTTTATCAAACAATCAATGCAAAACAATGATGGAAAACTAAGAAACGATTTAAGTAATAAAGAACTGGCTTTCCTGAAACATATTATTACAGAAAAAACCTACAAACAAATCGCCGATGACATGAGTATTTCTCCCCGCCAGGTAGAATATCTACGAAATTTTATGTTTGAAAAATTCGGTGTACAAAGCAGGACCGGTTTAGCAGTTAAATCTATTGAAAAGGGATTGATAATATAAATAAATTTCTTACTCTGCCCAACTCATTACATAATCCGGGTCTTCAATTTCCAATGCCTGCTTCGTCAGTTTTAAAGGATGAAAAGTATCCACCATCACAGCTAGTTCTTTTGTTTCTTTGGCACCGATACTTTTTTCCACAGCTCCCGGATGCGGACCATGGGGAATTCCGGCAGGGTGCAAAGTGATCATGCCTCTTGTTACATGTTTACGACTCATAAAATCACCATCTACATAATATAGTAACTCATCGCTATCAATATTGCTATGATTATATGGCGCCGGAATTGCATCCGGATGATAATCGTAAAGCCTGGGCACAAACGAGCAAACCACAAAATTCCGGGCATCAAATGTCTGGTGTACAGGTGGTGGTTGATGCACTCTTCCGGTTATGGGTTCAAAATCATGAATGGACAAAGCAAAAGGATAACAGCATCCATCCCATCCTACAATATCGAAAGGATGACCTGCATAATGTAAACCGTAAAGAATGCCTTTCTTTTTGGTTTGAATTAAAAAATCTCCTTTTTCATCATGCGTCATTAAGCGTTGCGGTGTTCGGATATCCCTTTCGCAAAAAGGTGAATTCTCCAGCAACTGACCATAATTACTTTGATATCGCTTTGGAAAACGGATTGGACTGAAAGATTCAACAATAAACAACCGGTTGTTCGAATCTTTAAAATGAATCTGGTAAATAGTTCCTCTTGGAATAACAAGATAATCGCCATAGGCAAAATCCAATTCGCCATACATGGTTTTTAATACACCGCTGCCTTCATGCACAAAGATCATTTCATCGGCATCGGCATTTTTGTAAAAATAATCGGTCATGCTTTCTGTTGGTGCTGCCAATACAATATGGCAATCATCATTGACCAAAACGGGTACCCTGCTTTGCAGAAAGTCCTTGACGGGTTTGATGTTAAACCCCGAGAAACTACGATGCTTCAGCATTTTTTCTTCCGCAATAGTTGGTTGTACATTAACCGGCTCATCGGTTTTTACAATCTGGGTGGGTGGATTGATATGGTATAATAAAGAATAATCGTTTGAAAATCCTTCAGTTGAAAAAAGTTGTTCGGAGTATAATCCTCCGTCCGGTTTACGAAACTGGGTATGTCGTTTAGGTGGAATTTTTCCAAGGCTGTGATAGTATGACATGTGAATTAAGAATTATGAATTAAGAATTATGAGTTTTGAATCTTGAATTAAGAATTAAGAATTACGAATTAAGAATTACGAATTGTGAATTTATAATTAAGCATTCAGAATTGAAATTATTTTTATGTGTACGTATGATTATATCTAAAGGGCATTTTATTTTATCAATCCAATTGATGAAATTGCATTGATAAACATTTTCAAATTTACAATTAAAATCATTCTACAACTTTGATAAGAATCGGACTTATTGCTGACACGCATAACTTTCTGGATGAAGAGGTTTTCAAATACTTTGAAAATGTGGATGAAATATGGCATGCAGGAGATTTCGGCAATATTGAACTGGCCGGAAAACTTTCCTCATTCAAACCATTAAAAGGCGTTTACGGCAATATTGATGGACCGGATATCCGTTCCATATTCACGAAAAATTTGATTTTCATTTGTGAAGAAGTACGAGTTTTAATGACGCATATTGGTGGCTATCCGCCCAAGTACAACAGCCGAAGTAAAAAATTGATTGCAGATCACAAACCACAATTATTCATCAGTGGCCATTCACATATTTTAAAAGTTATTTATGATGAAAAAATAAATTGCCTGCACATGAATCCTGGAGCTGCCGGCAAACAGGGATGGCAAATGGTAAGAACACTAATTCGGTTTACCATTGACGGTGCAGCCATAAAAGATTGCGAAATAATTGAACTGGGTATCAGATAAAAAAATCCGCCGGTGGCGGATAACTATTTTTACATACCGGGAAACCAAGCCCTTCCGATTCCTTCCCGGAAAGCCCATGGAATAGTAGCCATAATTAATAAGAATGCTAAGAAATACCAACCAAATGCTTTTGTATGATTATCAGCATCCCCTACTTTTTTACTGAAGCTATATCCAATGTGTATGAAAATAATGGCGATAATCATTCCTACTGCATGCTCAACAGCAAAGAAACGTGCTACCTTATCTTTCATTACTTCGGCTACGCCTGCAGCCTGAATTAACTTTAACCCAAGATGACCACTGATCCACTGATAAAGTCCAACCAATAAAGACAGGTCGCTTGCTATCAATAAAATCAATGCAATTTTCTTATCCAGTTTACGGATTGGTGATTTTCTCAACAATCCCATCAGGTGATGAATCAGTACCAGAATAAGAAATAGCAAAATTACCCACCTCAACAAATTGTGTAAATGCAGCAGTCCGTTATACATAATGTTAGATTTTAAACAAATCTAATCTCTGAAATTCAAAAAAGGAAAAATTAATTCACCCAATCGGCTATGAACACATTGGTATCCCTGGTTCCACCATTATTCCGGTTGCTGGAAAAAATAATTTTCTTGCCATTGGGTGAAAACATCGGGAAGGCATCAAAACCTTTATCACGGCTTACTTTCTGGATATTACTTCCATCGGCATTCATCGTATACATATTGAAAGGGAAACCTCTTTTGTATTCGTGGTTGCTGCAAAAAATCACCCGTCCATCGGGCATGAAATTAGGAGCCCAGTTAGCCTGTCCCAGGTTAGTGATTTGTTTGGCATCCGACCCATCGGCATTGGCAA
>JAYWEL010000142.1:0-4225 GCA_043779285.1 Chitinophagaceae bacterium
AATTTTTTCATCATATTTAGTTGTGATTTAAAATTAAGCATATTATCTCTACAGTTTTTTTTCGGGGAAAATTAAAAATATGAAGCGTAAACAATTTCTAACTACCGCTACATCCTTACTGGCCACTACAGTTTTACCTGCACTGCCTGTTTCCGCCAGAAGTCATTTGAAAATGGAAGAAGCTTCCATCATTCCTCCTTACTTAATAAAAGGAGACATAATTGGAATTACTTCACCAGCCGGTTACATTTCGCTTGAAGAAATTCAACCTGCTATTAAAAAGATGGAAGATTGGGGATATAAAATAAAAATCGGGACTACCATCGGCAAAAGAGACTTTACATTTGGCGGTACAGATGAAGAAAGGACTTCCGATCTTCAGCAAATGCTGGATGACAGAGATATAAAAGCAATCATGTGTGCAAGGGGTGGATATGGTGTGGTACGTATCATAGATAAGATCAACTGGGAAAAATTCAAACTTCACCCCAAATGGATCATTGGATTCAGTGATATCACGGTCATTCATTCACACCTGAACCAGAATTTCAGCATCGCTTCCATCCATTCAAAAATGTGTAATAGTTTTCCTGACGATTGGACTAAAGCTGAACCCATCCAGGTTGAGACAATCGAATCCATTGATCTTGCATTGAAAGGTGAAAAGATGAAATACACTGCAATACCCAATGCCAGTAATAAACCGGGAATTGCTGAAGGAGTTTTGATTGGTGGAAACCTGAAGATGCTGGAGACACTGGCAGGCACCGTATCAGATTTAAATACCTCCGGAAAAATTCTGTTTGTAGAAGATACCGGAGAGTACTTATATAATATTGACAGAATGTTCTGGAACCTGAAACGATCTGGAAAACTAGATCAGCTTTCGGGGTTAATTGTCGGTGGTTTCAGAATTAAACCAAGCGAAGACCCGGCAGAAGAATTTGGTAAAAATCTGAGTGAAATTGTTTTGGAAAAAGTGAAAAATTATTCTTACCCTGTTTGTTTTGATTTCCCTGTTGGGCATCAGAAAAATAATTTTGCATTAAAATGTAGTGTCAGGCACAAGTTGATTGTATCTGCAGACGAAGTGAGCTTGAAAGAGGCTTAATGGCTAAATTGCTAAATGGTTAAATTGTTTTTGGGATATTCGTTTAACAATTTAGCAATACAACAATTTAACAATGATAAAAACACCACCATACTTACATAAAGGCGACACTATAGGATTGGTTTGCCCAGCCGGGTTTATGCCGCTTGAAAAAGTTTTGGAATGTGTAAGAGTATTAAATGAAGAATGGGGGTTTAAAACCAAATTGGGAAAAACTATCGGAACTGAATTCAATTATTTTTCTGGTACAGATGAAGAAAGGCTTGCAGATTTCCAGCAAATGCTGGATGACGATGATGTGAAAGCTGTGTTATGTGCCAGGGGCGGATATGGTGTGGGACGTTTTATTGATCAGGTCGATTTTTCGAATTTCAAAAAGAAGCCAAAGTGGATTATCGGCTTTAGTGATATCACAGTCTTTCATTCACATGTCTATCGTAACTATTATATCTCCACTCTTCATGCACCGATGGCTAATGCTTTTAATGATGGGGGATATCAAAACGAATATGTGCAGTCTCTCAGAAATGCATTGGAAGGAAGAAAATTAAAATACCAGGTGGCATCTCATGAGTTCAACAGAAAAGGTGAGACTATTGGTGAACTGGTAGGAGGGAACCTTGCAATATTGGCTCACCTGTCTGGCACTGATTCAGATTTAAAAACAAAAGGAAGAATTCTTTTTATAGAAGACACCGGCGAATATCTCTACAATATTGACCGGATGATGTACCAACTCAAACGTAGCGGAAAGCTGGACAAATTAGCCGGTTTGATTGTTGGCGGTTTCAGTGATATGAAAGATACTGAAAAGCCTTTCGGACAAACGGCCTATGAGATCATTAAAGAATTAGTAAAAGAATATGATTATCCGGTTTGTTATGGATTTCCTATAAGCCATGAGAAAGAAAACTATGCATTGAAGATTGGGGTAGGATATAAACTGAAAATAACAAAATCAAAAGTGCTGCTGGAAGAATGAATTTAGTTTTTCAGCAAAGAGTCCAGCTTGCTGATCGTTTTCTTATAAGTATACAGATTGTTATGGCTCCCCCCTTCAATGGAAATAAATTCATCACCTGATTTTAAAAAAGCTTTTAATCTTTCAGCATTGTTGTAGGTTACAATTCCATCATCAGTTCCCTGTAAAATAGTAACGGGTACATGGGTATGCAGCAAGTGACGGTGAGTGGGTAGTTTATATTTTATCATCCAGTCAATCGGATAAAAAGGTAAATAAGTTTTTAATAGCGAGGGAAAATCATAGTAGGGAGTTTCCAGTATCAATCTTTTACTGGCCTGCTTCGAAGCAAGCTGTGAAGCAATACCTGTACCCATGCTTTTACCATAAATGATAATACTATCCGGAGAAAATTTTGATTTGGCAAACCGGTATAAATAGTCTGCCCACTTGTATAAATTATCTTCAGTTAACCGGCCTGTACTTTTACCATAGCCCGGATAATCGATCATCCACACTTCGTAACCATGCCGGGTAAAATAAGGAGTATACTTTGCATACCAGGATATGTTTTTCTTGTTTCCATGAAAATATAAAACAACAGCTTTTGTAACTGTATCTCTACTAAAGAACCGGATAAAGTTCAGGTTGGAATTATCATTTACCGGGATATTGATGTCCTCATGTTTTTCAGGGAAATCATATTTGTAATTGCTTTTTAAAGAAATGGGGCGGAAAAGAATAGCTTCTTGTAAAAAATAAAGGGCAATACCAGCAAGTACATAAATAAGCAATCCAATTTTTACCCATTTCAGGTTCTTTCTTAATTTTTCTTTATTCATTACGGCAAAGATGAAAACAAAAAAGGAAAAAAGGAGTTCTGTTTTTGTTAACAAAAAGAATGGGATGCGATTAATATTTAAGAATATCCCTGACGAAATTATGGTATTCATCAAAGGAGGGGAGGTCGTTATGATGGCCGCCATGAATACGAATCAAAGTGGTTTTACGGGGATGTAACTTTTGTAACTTTTCACTATGCCGGATCGGGATCAGCAGATCTTTTGTGCCATGTATTATATAAGTATGACAGTTCACAAATTTGATCCATTTATCTGTTCGCAGGTGAAATCTTAATACCAATCTTACGGGCAGTATCGGTAAAAACCTTTCTACAACTTTTAAAAAACTGTAATAGGGTGCATCCAGAATCAAGTATCGGGGATTATTGTCGGCAGCAAGTTTACTGGCAAAGCCGCTGCCCATGCTTCGTCCATAAACGATCAAATGATCCTCTGCATATTTTTCTTTTAATTTTTCGTAAACAAACTGCATATCGTTCAGCATTTCTTTTTCACTGCGTTTACCGGTACTTTTTCCAAATCCACGATAGTCCACAAGAACAACATCATAATCGAAGCGGTAAAAATCACGGGCATACCTTGCCCATCCTTTTATGCTCCTGGAATTGCCATGAAAATAAAGGATCAGTCCTTTTGGGTTTTCCCTGTAAAAATGAAGACCGTTGATGCTGACTCCCGGTTCTACTTCAAAAAAATATTCTTTAAAGGGAATGTCGTATTTGAACTGGAAATCTTTTTTTAACTTTTCCGGCTTGAATATTAATTTCTCCTGCAGGAAATAGATAAGGACCATTAGTATTACGATCCCTCCGATAATGTAAAAAATAAAAACAGGCAATGTGGTTTCCTTTATTTGGAATTAAGATAGGCGTTTATTCTGAAACTATTCATCATCAGTGATCCTTTTCAGCTTGAGCGTTGTAACCGGTGCCACGAATAAAGGAAATTTTTCCACGACAACATTTGAAACATCAAGCCCAAAACTTTTTTCTTCTGACAGGCTGATGTCTTTTATCCAGAAATAAAATTTCATGATCACTTTTTCCCAGAAGGGTAATTCATTATCCTGGCTCAGGTATTTTTCCAAAACTATAAACTGAAAGTCACCAATGGTTGTGCTTTTTTCACGGCTTTCATACCGGCTGTAAATATTTACTTCTTTATTTGAAATAAGATCCTCAACTACTTTTCTAATCATCAGGTTTAACCGGGGTTGTACTTTAAACCCGAGTTTGAGATCCACCCTGATGATATCATTAGGAATAATATGCGTTACAAAGTATTCACTGG
>JAYWEL010000143.1:0-22885 GCA_043779285.1 Chitinophagaceae bacterium
TTGGACGAGTTCTGTCGTTTTAAACAGGGAAATATTGCTGAAGATAAAGATGGACATTTGGTTTACCTGGCACAAAGTGAATGGTTTTTAAACACCGAAAGAAATAATAATCCGGATATCGAATTTCATTTTACCAGTGAGATACATAAGTAAGTAAAAAGTAAAAACCTGCCTTCCGGCAGGCAGGTTCATAAATAAAAAACGTTAATATTTAGCGGAAACACCGGTATAATTATGTGGTGTAATGCATTTCAATTCTTTTTTTAATGCTGTAGTAATTTTTAAGTTATCGATAAATAAATGTATTGATTTTTTTGTAACCTGTCCATTGCCTCTGGTTAGATCTTTTAATGCCTCGTATGGCTTCGGGAAATTTTCGCGTCGCAAAATAGTTTGAATGGCTTCAGAAACTACAGCCCAATTATCTTCCAGGTCCTGATAAATTTTGCTGTCGTTTAAAATTAATTTCCGCAAACCTTTTTCTATGGAACGAATGGCCAGTATTGTATGAGCCACCGGTAAACCGGTATTTCTTAAAACGGTTGAATCGGAAAGATCTCTTTGCAAACGGGAAACAGGTAGTTTGGCAGATAAGTGTTCAAATAATGCATTTGCCAAACCCAGATTACCTTCTGCATTTTCAAAATCAATCGGATTTATTTTATGGGGCATGGCCGATGAGCCAATTTCTCCCTGGATGGTTTTTTGTTTAAAATACTCCATCGAAATATAGGTCCACAAATCTCGGCACAAATCAATAAGGATTGTATTGATTCGCTTCATGCAGTCGAAGTGAGCAGCAATATTGTCGTAGTGATCAATCTGCGTGGTAAACTGTAAGCGTTGTAAACCCAGTTTGTCTTCAACAAAAGTATTAGAGAATTTTACCCAATCGGTTTTTGGAAATGAGACATGGTGTGCATTAAAATTGCCGGTGGCTCCGCCAAATTTTGCTGTAAACGGTATGCAGATAAATTGTTCAACCTGGTTTTGAATCCGTTCTACAAAAACCATTAATTCCTTACCCAGTTTGGTAGGACTGGCGGGTTGTCCGTGGGTATGTGCCAACATGGGAATTTCTTTCCAATCCTTTGCCAACAAATATAATTGGGCTTTCAGATTCAGAATTTCGGGTAAATATTCATACTCGACTGCATGTTTCCACGAAAGTGGAATGGCGGTATTGTTGATGTCTTGTGAAGTGAGTCCGAAATGAACCCATTCCTTTAAATCAATTGTACCTGATTTATCCAAAGTGGTTTTTATAAAATATTCAACTGCTTTTACATCATGGTTTGTCGTGAATTCTATTTGTTTTATTTCGGCCGCATCATCGGGTCCGAAATTTTCAAGCATTTTTAAAAGATGTTTTCGGGCTTTCGATGAAACTTTAAAAAATTTTTTATCGGCCAGAAAAAGAAAATATTCGACCTCTACTGTAACCCGGTATTTCATTAAGGCATACTCAGAAAAATATTCATCGAGATGCTGCACTTGTTTACGGTACCTGCCATCGATTGCCGAGAGAGCTGTGAGAGAAGAAAGTTCCATAATAATAAATTAAAAATGTGAAGGGGTAGTAAGTGCCGTTCTTCTATATTTGCTTCAAAATTAACGTATTTGGACAAGAAGATAAAGGTTGGAATTGTTAATTACCTGAATACTTTGCCTTTTTTATATGGCATAGAAAACAGTGACGTGATTAGCGGGATAGAATTGATAAAAGATTATCCTGCAAAAATTGCAGATGACCTGTTGCAGGGAAAGATCGATTTGGGCTTGGTGCCGGTAGCAGTGATTCCCCAAATGAAAGAATATCAGATCATTACCGATTATTGTATTGGCTGCGATGGGGAAGTGGCAACCGTTTGTTTGTTCAGTGAAGAACCTATTGAAAAACTAAAAAAAGTTTTTTTGGATTATCAATCAAGGACATCGGTACAACTCCTGAAAATTCTTTTAAAAGAATATTGGAAATTGGATATTGAATTGGAAGATACACAGGGAGATAATTTTCGTAGTTTAATTAAAGGTTCAACGGGTGGATTGGTTATAGGTGACCGGGCTTTTGAACAAAAAAGAATATCAGCATTTCAATACGATCTGGGACTTGCCTGGAAAGAAATGACCGGATTGCCCTTTGTTTTTGCAGTTTGGGTAGCTAATAAAAAACTACCTGCTTCATTCATCCAAGATTTTAATGAAGCAAATAAAAAGGGGATTGAACAAATTGAAGAAATTATTTCTCAAAACCATTTTTCTCAAATTGATCTTGAATATTATTATAAAAAAAATATCAGCTACCAGTTTGATGATGAGAAGAAGAAAGGGATGGAAAAGTTTTTGGAATTGAATAGTTGTAGACTATAATTTTGTACATAGTATGTATAAAGCCTCAATTGAAACAATGTTAAAAATAACATAGTTTAAGAAAATTAGTATGGAATTTAAAAAATACATTCACCGTTTTACCCGTAGTTTGGGTTTTGATTTTTATGCTTTAAAGGATAGGAGCGACAGTGAATTGTTACGCCTACGTTGGCTTAAGGAAATGAACATTCAAACTGTACTGGATATTGGTGCCAATGAAGGTCAGTTTGCATTACTGATCAGGAAGTTATTACCTCAGGTAGCTATTTGTTCATTTGAGCCCATCAGGAGTTGTTATGACAAACTGGTTAAAAATTTCAATAATGACAAGGCTTTTAAAGCTTTTAATGTTGCTGTAGGCGATCAGGATGCAATGATTGAAATGAACATCAACGATTTTTCTCCTTCTTCTTCATTACTGGAGATAAATGAACTGCATGTTGAAAATTTTAAACATACTGCCCGAACGCAAAAGCAGCAAGTACAAGTTCAAACACTTGACGGGTTACATTCAGGACTTAATCTTACAAAGCCCTATATGGTAAAGATTGATACGCAAGGCTATGAAGATAAGGTAATAAAAGGCGGGCAGCAGGTTTTGGAAGGGGCAGATGTGATATTTGTGGAATTATCCTACAGGCAGCTTTATAAAGAACAAACTTTATTTGATGATATTTACAATAGACTGGTACTTCTAGGTTTCCAGTATCATGGAAATTTTGAAGAACTGTTGAGCCCGGAAAACGGGGCTATTTTACAATCGGATGGTATTTTTATAAAAGGCAATTTGGTAAATAAAAAATGATGTTGGCAATTCCATATCTTATTCAGTTTAATTCAATCGGCAAACCCGATATCGGCTATATTTCCATTGCTGAGAAAGAAACACTTCCATTTGTTCCCAAACGAATTTACTGGACCTATTATACACCAGAAAACGTACAACGGGGTTTTCATTCGCATTATAATTTAGAGCAGGTATTGATAGCCGTTGCAGGCAGAATAATTGTAACTACCGAAATGAAAAACGGCGAAAAACAGGAGTTTATACTGGATTCGCCAAAAACAGGGTTATTCATTCCTAAAATGTGCTGGCGTATGATGCAATACAGTCACAATGCAGTGCAGATGTGCATTGCTAGCGAAGAATATGATGAAAATGATTATATCAGGGACTATAACAAATTTTTGAATTAACAGGCATGGAAAAAATTTATTCATGGGAGAATCATCATTATTATCATGCTTACTGGGAGGATCGTGAACAGATCTATAAGCAAAGCCTGTTATTTCCAAAAAGTACATTTTCTCCTTGGTTAAATGACGAAGCATTTATAAAGACATATCATTCCGTCAAAGAAAATACACTGGTTGATATGTACCGCTGTTATGAACTTTGGCAGATCAGTTCACGGTTAAAAAATAATAAAGCTGGCATTATTGAAGTAGGGGTTTGGCGTGGTGGCACTGCGGCTTTGCTGGCAAAAGCCAATCAGGATAATTCCACGATATTTTTATGCGATACTTTTGAAGGTGTAGCAAAGGCCGGTGAAAAGGACAATCAATATAAAGGAGGCGAACATGCCGATACTTCTATTGAAACAGTTCAGCAACTAATGCAGCAACTGGGCGTTTTAGATTACCAAATATTAAAGGGAATCTTCCCGGATGTTAATGCAGAACTGCTGCAGGCCAAAACTTTCAAGATATGCCATATAGATGTGGATGTTTATGAATCAGCAAAAGATATTTTTAACTGGGTTTGGGAACGTATGATCGTGGGTGGCGTAGTGATTTTTGATGATTATGGATTTGCTGCCTGTGCCGGAATTACTCAACTGGTAAACGAACTGGCAGATACCATTCCCAACGCTTTTTTAGTACATAATATAAACGGGCATGGATTGTTAATAAAAATCGCTTTATGATCAATGTATTGGTAACATCGCTGGGCAGTAATACTGCAATTGGTGTAATAAAGGCATTGCGTTGCCAAAAGGATATTACAGTAACCGGAACAGATTCTTTTCCGGCACATTTATCTGCAGGCAGCACATTAGTGGATCATTTTTACCAGGTACCTCTGGCTGTTGATGATGATTATGAAGGCCAGCTTCTCCGGATCATTAAAGAAAGAAAGGTACAATGTGTGATACCCATTCATGATTTGGAAGTGATGAAAATTGCGGAGATAGCCATAAAATTCCCCGCACTTACTTTTTGGGCGGTGAATTCACCGGCCATTATTTCAATGTGCAATAATAAAAAACTGATCAATAATTTTATATCCGGTCATGGCGTTTACGTACCGGCTATGTATGAAACGGTTGCTGGTATGTCGTATCCTGCTGTGTACAAACCGAATGAAGGTGTTAGCAGTAAAGGAATTCAAATCATTAATAACGAAGCAGTAGGAAATCAGAAATATGATTTGTCTTCCGGGTTTTTTCAGAAAATGATAAAAGGTGTTGAATATACGGTGGATTGTTACTCGGCTTACCATGAGGATTATTTTAATTGTTGTGTGCGAAAAAGAATAGAAACAAAAGAAGGGATATCAACCAAGGGCGAAACTGTTGAGAATCATTTATTATCTGGGATTTCTGCTGCAATCCATCAGTTACTCCATTATAAAGGATCTTCCAATATCCAGTTCATGGTTGAAGACGGGATACCTTATTTTATCGAGATTAATCCGCGTTTTTCCGGCGCCGGTATATTATCGTACTATTCCGGTTTAAATAGTCCTTTGTTTACCGTACTGGAAGCTGTGCAGTCTCAGCTATTTCATGAAATAAAAAACATACCCATAAAAAAAGGGGTTTTTATGACCAGGTATTGGAACGAAAATTTTTATGATGGATAATTGCATCATTACAGACCTGGATGATACGTTGCTATCTACCCATTTTCGCCAATACAGTTGTATTAACGATTATATATTGCATTCCGGCCAGTCCTTTATTGATTTTGAAACTTATTATGAATTACGCAGGTCGAATCATTTTTCCAATACCCAACTGCTTGAAAGCCTGAAAATCAAATTAGATTGGCAACATTTTAAAATCTGGTATTTGGCCAATATTGAATCTGAAAAATACCTGGTTTTAGATACATTAATCGTAGATAAACAACTGTTTGCCAATACGGTTCAAAATGAATTTAAGTTGGTGCTGCTTTCGTTGCGAAATAATCATCAACAAGCATTGCAACAGCTACACAACCTGGGGATAGAAATGTTTTTTTCAGAGATCTGTTTTGTGCAGCATAATCAGCATGCCAATCCGAAAATCAATATCTTAAAACAAATGCAGGCATCATATAACGTTGTTGCTTTTTGCGGCGACTCTATATCCGACTATGAGGCTGCCAAACTTTTAAATATTAACTTTGTACAGGTAAAAACATCACTATACCTATTGCCTGATTTTGAGCATGCTGTTCAGTTCAAAAACATTAATCAATATTTTTTATCTATACCATGAGTAATTTCAGTGAAAGAAAGTTAAATGAAGTGGCATCACAATCGCTGTATACCACATTTACCAACAGCAATACTATTATATATTCCTTTACCATATTTGAGCGGTATTTGCAAAAGGGCAGAGTACTGGAACTTGGGCCTGCAGAAGGTTTGATGACAGCTCATTTATTACAGTATGATGAACAGCTTACTGTAATAGAAGGATCTTCTGTTTTTGCTGCACAGCTTAAAGAAAAATTTCCATCGCTACACGTAATACATGCCCTGTTTGAAGAGACCGACCTGGAAGGAGAGTTTGAATTTATTGTCTTGGGCCATGTGCTGGAGCATGTTGCCGATCCGGTTTTATTGTTGCAACTCATTAAAAAATGGCTTGCACCTGGTGGAAAGATACTTTGTGCAGTGCCCAATGCACAATCGCTGCACCGGCAGGCTGCTGTAGAAATGGGTTTGTTGCAATCCATATTTTCTCAAAGTGAAAAAGATGTTCATCATGGGCATATGCGGATATACACACCCGAAACCTTTAAGGCCGATTTTACAAAAGCAGGATATCATATTGACCAATTGGGCGGATATTGGTTAAAACCGCTTTCCGATAAACAAATAGAAGCAACCTGGACACAGGAAATGTTAACTGCTTTTTTAAAACTGGGCGAAGCATACCCGGATATCGCTGCTGAAATATATATTGTTGCATCCATTTAAATTAAAAAGTAACAATGATCAGATTCCTTGACCTGAAAGCAATCAATCTGCAATACCAGGCAGAGATAGAAGAACAGCTCCTGAAAGTTTACAGAAGCGGATGGTATGTATTGGGCGATGAACTGCAGTCTTTTCAAAATAACCTGTCTGTGTTTACCGATGTGAAACATACAGTGGGTGTAGCAAACGGTTTAGATGCATTACGCCTCATCTTTAAGGCTTATATACAGGCAGGTGTAATGCAGGAAGGAGATGAAGTTATTGTACCTGCCAACACGTTTATCGCAACTGTTTTAGCTGTAAGCGACAACCGGTTAACCCCTGTTTTTGTGGAACCAGATCTGGAAACTTATAATATCGATATCAAAAAAATTGAAGAAAAAATCACTTCAAAAACAAAGGCCATCTTAATTGTTCATTTGTATGGTCGGGTGGTATTTTCAGATGCATTGACAGCATTAGCAAAAAAATACAATCTGAAAATAATTGAAGACAATGCCCAGGCAATCGGTGCCGAATGGCAAGGCACTAAAACAGGAGCTCTGGGCGATGTTGCTGCTTTTAGTTTTTACCCTGGCAAAAACCTTGGTGCTATGGGTGATGCCGGGGCCATAACCACAAATGATAACGAGTTGGCCAAGCGGGTGAAATCTATTGCCAATTATGGTTCTTCTCAAAAATATATTAATGATGTAATGGGAGTAAACAGCCGGCTCGACGAAATACAGGCTGCCGTTTTAAATGTAAAACTTAAGTACCTGAATATTGAAAATGAAAAGCGAAGGGTAGTTGCCGGGTTTTACATAAATGAAATCAGGAACAGCAAAATAACCCTTCCACAAATGCCTCAAAACCAGAAAGAGCATGTGTGGCATTTGTTTGTGGTAAGATGTGAGCACAGGAATGACCTGCAGGCATTCCTGGAAAAAAACGGTATACAGACTTTAATCCATTATCCCGTACCACCGCATCTGCAAAAGGCTTACCCGAGTTACAATCATTTAAATTTCGGAATCACTGAAAAAATACACCGTGAAGTACTCAGCCTCCCAATCAGCAGTGTATTAACTACAGGGGAGATGAAAAAAATAGTTGAAGTCATCAATACATTTTAATGAAGAAGGAAACGATAATTGCTGCTAATGATACATCATCCTGTAAACCTGTCCTGGTAAGCATTATCATTCCCTGTTATAATCACGAAAAATATATTGAACGGACTTTAAACAGTGTTGTGGCCGACAGTTACCCATATAAAGAGATTATCATTATCAATGATGGTTCGTCAGATGATTCAGATCTGCGGATACGAGAATGGGTTTCGGCTGCTGGACAAAGTGAATCAGTTGTTTATTTTAGCAGGCCCAATAAAGGGATATGTGCCACCCTTAATGAAATGATTGATCTTTCACATGGAAAATACATTTTACCGCTGGCATCAGATGATTGTTTATATGGCGATATGATAGCCAAACGTGTTCAGATTCTGGAAGAAAGGTTGGATAAATCAGTATTGCTGAACGATGCTTTTGTAATTGATGATGACGATAATATCATCATGCAAAGCTCTTCAACCGATTACTGGAAGGCTGATAAATCAAGTTATAATGATGATGAGGCTATATTGATAAGCTGCCTCAAAGCACCTAGGATTGCAGGGCCTGTAATTTTTTACCGAAAAAATATTTTTAATGAAATTGGTAAATATCCCGAAGACATTCAGTTTGAGGACTGGTATTTTTACCAAAGGGCTGCCTGTAAAAAACTGATCCTTTTTGTAGATACTAAAGTTGCTTTATACCGTGTTCATGATGGTAATTACTCCGGCGTAAATACACCACACGCATTAAAAATTGCAAAGTCAACATTAAAAGTATATCAACGGAATTTTTGGTTTTACCCCGGTATAAAATACAAACTCCTGGGCCTGGTATGTTATGTACGGGTTTTTGCCTGGTTTATTAAATTAAAATTCGAAAGTAAAAAAACAGGATAAAAGCTCGGTTGAACATCCTGATGGCAAATGAAATGTATGCATCATCTGCATTCCTGTTTTATCAACATTGCAATTTGCTGATACCTACATATTTTCCAGTTTCAATTTTGTTTTTATCTTATATAAAAAATTTCCAACAGGAGATTTTAGTAAATAATGAAGGGTCATTAATCGAAATTGCCATAAATTTAAAAGAATGTTTTTGCCATAATGCTTTTCATAAATGCGTTTTGCATCTTTTAGTGATTGTATATAACTGGTACTGCTTATTCCTGCAGGTGCATAACTGACAAGGGGCTTATTAATAAATACAAATGGTTCATCAGCAATACGACAAAGGAAATCGTAGTCCATACCGATCTTTTCATTCGTATCATAATAGCCATATAAATCATGTAGTTCTTTTTTAATAAACATAGTTTGATGACAAATACTTCTCATGCCACGGTATAATTTATTTTTTTCAAATGGTTTGCCAATGATCACTTTTTGATTACCTCTTTCTAATTGGTATTTACCGTGCAACCATTTCGCAGAAGAGTTTTCAGCAAAAGTCTTAGTGACTGTTTGAAGAGCATGTTTATCAAATAAAGTGTCGGCTGAATTGAGCATTACCAATACTTTGCCGGCAGACAGCCTGATGCCTTTGTTAAAAGCGTCTGCTATACCTTTATCTCTTTCATAGAGCCATTTACGAAATAATGGTTGGGGATTATTTTCCAGGTAATATTTTATTTCATTTGTTGTGGATCCGTCAATAATGATGTGCTCAAATGGTTTTTGTAATTGATTGTCAACACTTTTACTAGTTGCAATTAACTCTGAAAGATTATTAAAGCAAATTGTAATAATTGAAATAGTTCTCATTTTTTAATTTGTTTTAGAAATAAAGCAGCCTTCTCCGCAATATTCCCCCAATAAAAGTGTTTGAAGAATTCATCGGGTATCGGCGTATCCGGTTTTATTTGCAGTATCTTATTTGCAAACCCTTCCCAGTCATTATCTTCTACTACCATTAATTTGTCTGCAACAATAGCTAAAGGAATTCCAATGGCCCCACTTCTTGTGCTTACCACTGAAACATTGAATCCAAGGGCTTCTACCAGTTTTGTTTTAATTCCTCCTCCATCGTTTACCGGGTTGATAAAGATTTCGGTTGCCAGGAAATACTGATTGATGTCTTCTACAAAACCGGCATAAATGATATTTTGTTCTTTATAATCTTGCAGTTCATTCAATGATGCCGGTAGGTTTTTGCCGCAAATGATAATTTTGTATTTATAACCGGCAGACATTAATCTTGGATTAATGGCTTTTAGAATGACTTGTAATGCTTCCAGATTGGGTTTATAATCCAGTGTGCCATTGAATAAAATGATGTTTTCATTTTCCGCAATACCATGTTTTGCTTTAATAATGTTTTTTGCCTGAATCTTTAAATCCTGAGATGGAGCATGACTTGTTTCAAAACCATATGTAATGGTTAAACATTTGTCAGGCAGTAAACCTAATTTTTGTATTGCATATTTTCTGTCTTCATCAGTTATGAAAAAATTATGATCAGCCAATCGATGTGTTAGCTTTTCGTAATACCATAAAATACTCCACCAGCATTTGCCGGTACTTTTGAAACGTAAGGATTCTATATTATGTGAATGAATAATAATTTTTATGCTGGTAAAATATTTTAGCAAAAAAGCCAGCCAACCATAGTAAGGATGCTCAAAAATGAGGTGAGTGATCTTTTCTTTTTTGATAAAGCTGCTGATCCTGAAAAACAAAAAGGGATTTATATATCTCCATTTATTGCTTTTACCAAGGATTGGAATAATCGGAGCATTTAGAAATCCAGTTGCTTCATTTTCTTCAATCGTCAATAAGCTAACAGGTATAAGTTTTTCCAGGTATTGATAGAAAAAGGCAATGCCTTTCTGGCCGCCCATTTCAGGTGGAAAAATTTTATACGAAACTAATGCGGCCAGCTTTATTTGATTTTCACTCATTAAATCTGCTTCTGATTAGTTGTGTGAATAGTTAAGCTTTATTCCTCTTTCTGATTAGTACAAAAAGTCCAAGTGCAAAAGCCAGCAAAATTATATACGTAGAAATTTGTGCCAGTGACTTTCCTTTCAAATATAATTCCGGTTCAAACTTAAATTCAATATTATAAGTACCGGGTTCAAGTGCCAGCCCTCTTAATACATAATTGACTTTTACAATCGGTAACTGTTTACCATTTACAAATGCCTTCCATCCGGCAGCATAATATATTTCACTAAATACTGCAAACTGTTTTTTACCTGCACTAAATGAATAACTGATTTCATTATTGTTATTATTTATCAAATGAATGGATGCAGTACTATCGTATTCCGGATTGAATGGAATTGATTGTTTAAATGATTCCTGAACAACAGCAGTATCCTTTGGATGAAAAGCATCCAATGCCGCCATTTCTTCTTTGGCATCTTTCACAAATTTAATTTCCTTAACCAGCCAGCAGGGACCCAGGGCTCCTTCAACAGGTTGTACAGCCTGCGTTTGACCAACTTGGTTTTTTTGAATTATATATTTCGTATTCAACATATTCAATACCGGCAAATTCATTTCCTGTTTGGTTAATTGTTTCTCAATTAAATCCTGATAGATACGGATTTTTGCAGGATGGTAGCCACCAACTGAATTATAGTGGTAAGACGTAATGTTTTCATTGAAACGATCTCCGCCAATATTTAATACCCTGAAAGTAGAACTGTCTTTTAGTATTTCTTCATCTGTTTTCGTTTTTTGAAAAACAGCATCATTTTCAATTGGATCTACAAAACTGTCGCTATTCAGATAGTTTGTATCAATCGTTATCAGGTCAATAAAAGAAAAGAAGATCAATCCTAACATGACAGGAACTGCTTTCAATTTATTTTTAATAGATAAGAATATAAGAAGGGCAGCAACTGCAATGAAAGCCAATGAACGGAAAATATCATTCAGCATCAGCGATTGCCTATCCTCTTTCAATGCATCTATAAAAGATTTTACCGCTTCTGTTAATTGAGGATTGTTTAATTCCCTGATCTGTGATAAAATATTTTTATCAGTAGAATTTAAAAAATCGAAAGATAGGTAAAGGCCAAAAAGAACGACAAAAATACCTGCAGTAGCCATCAATCCTTTTTTGAAAGAGGCAAATAACGCAGACTTGTTTTCTTCGGTTAAAATTTTATGAACAGTTAAAACTGCCATGAATGGAAGTAAAAGTTGAGAGACAACAAGTATCATGGATGGAGCCCTGAACTTATTATAGAAAGGCAGATAATCGTATAAGAATCCATTAAAGGTTTCAAAATACGAACCCCATGACATCATGATGGTAACAGCCATGGTTGTCAGTACCCACCATTTGTATTTATTATCTAAAATAAACATGCCGATGATTGCCAGGAAACAGATAATGGCACCCATATATGGCGGACCTGATGTACCTCTTTCTATACCACCCCAATAATATGTCATGGGCAGTTGTTGTTGTAGATCTTTCGGTAAACGACTCAACACTTCAATGGCTTTAGAATCTTCCTGTTTTATTTCTTCTCCTCCGGAACTTCCACCAAACATGCGTGGTACCAACATGACAAAAGGTTCTGCAATGCCCATGCTGTAATCGAATGTATATTCTTTAGACAAGCCAGTTTTGCCATCTTTGCTTCCGCTTTCTGTTAAGTCAGAATGTCCACCGCGTATCGTTTCTTTCTGGTATTCATACGTTCCAAATATGGAAGAGCCATTGGTTAAAATACCGGCAATGGTTGCTGCAATTACCAGAGATGCTGAAAGAAATAGATGTTTGAATTCTTTTTCCCTGATCCATCTTACGGCAAAGAATATGGCCATCATGCCGATGGCTAAATAAAAATAATATGATATCTGTAGGTGGTTCATTCCTATCTGCAGCGACGTAAACAAGGCTGTTAATATGGCACCCTGCCAATATTTTTTATTAAAAATTAATAGAATTCCAGCCAATACAGCCGGCATATATGCCATTGCCATCATTTTGGAATTATGGCCCACTGAAATGATAATGGGATTGTAGGTGGAATAGGCAAAAGCCAGCGAACCCAGGATGCCTAAGTATGGATTTACTCCAATCACCACACATAATAAATAAAAGAAAATAGATGCTAAAAAGAAAAACTGGATGGCATCGGGCAATCCTAATGTGACAATTTTTTGAAAATAATGTGTTATATAATTATCTCCTATGCCACCAATTTGAAAAGTAGGCATTCCACTGAAAACACTATTGGTCCAAAGCGGATAATGACCGGTTTTTTCTTTAAATTCTTCGGATTGTTTTATTGCCCCCTTCCATTGAGTAATATCACTTTGCTGTAAAACCTTGCCTTCCAGGCTTGGTTTGCAATAGATCATTGCTACAATTAAAAATATAGTAACAGCAATTAAATGAGGTACTAGTTTATTGAAAATTTCTTTTACCATACTATTTCATTAATAGCTGACAAAATAAGTGCATTTTGAATGAATAATGGTTTTGAAGGTCAAAAAATATCCTTAATTGAAACAGTAAGTACAAATTAAATCAAATGTGTTATTTTTAATTTTACTTAATACTATTTAGTTTTCGATGATTCATTACATTATAAAAAATAAACCAACCCGCCTTTTTCTCATTCTTGGCGGATTTTTTATTGCCAATGCTTTAATTGCTGAAGTAATAGGCGTTAAAATATTTTCGCTGGAGCAGACATTCGGTTTCAAGCCATTCAACTTTTCATTATTGGGCGAAGACGGACTTTCCTTTTCATTAACGGCCGGTGTATTACTTTGGCCGGTAGTTTTTGTAATGACTGATGTTATCAACGAATATTATGGAATGAGGGGAGTGAGGTTTCTCTCTTTTCTTGCCGCAGGATTAATTGGTTTTGCTTTTCTTGCTTTTTTTGTTTCTATTCATTTGACTGCTCCGGATTGGTGGTTGGCGAGCAGTCAGCAAAAAGGAGTGGACAATATGCAAAATGCGTATAGAGCAGTTCTTGGTCAGAGTAACTGGATTATTGTAGGTTCACTGGTTGCTTTTTTGATTGGCCAGATCGTCGATGTCTTCACTTTTCATAAAATAAAAAAAATGACGGGTGAAAAAAAAATTTGGTTGAGAGCTACCGGTTCAACATTTGTTTCTCAATTTATCGATAGTTATGTAGTATTGGTAATTGCATTTTATATTGGTGCAAACTGGAGTATTCAAACAGTACTCGCCATTGGTACGGTCAATTATTTTTACAAATTTTTCATGGCCATTGTGATGACGCCGGTTATTTATATAATCCATCATTGGATTGAGGAATATCTGGGAAAAGAAGTTGCCGCAGAAATGAAAAAAGCAGCCATGGGAGATGAGTTGAATTAGATTTTCTTCATGATCAAGGAAGCTACTACTTTGTCAATTGGTAAACTGACTGAGTTTTCAGAAAAATCAGTCCAATCTATAAATCGGAATGTTTCTGTTTCACCGGTTTCTTCATATTTTTTCATTTCCGCTTCATCAAAATCAAAGGGTTTAGTACGGGTAATTTTAGTGAAATGGGAAATTGATTTCACTAGGTAATATATGGAAATGATTTGATGCTGGGGGTTGAAAGCACTTAGCTGAAAGAAATCGGTAGTATAAAAATGTTCGATGATTTCAATATCCAATGACAGTTCTTCGTTGAATTCACGAACCAGGCATTCTTTTGTGCCTTCCCCAAATTCCAGTCCACCACCCGGAAATTTGGTAATATATTTTCCACGAACAATTTCATCGCAAATCAACACCTGTTTTTCTTCATTGATAAAAATACCATAAACACGGATGTTGAAATGAGGCTCTGTCATATTTTATCAGACTCTTTTTTTAAGAAAAAACCAACCCACAATTAAGGATATGCCTAATGAAAACAAAATAGGAACATAAAATGCATTGGGTGAATTTTGATAGGGTAGCGGCACGTTCATTCCGTAAATACTTGCAACCAATACGGGGAAAGTTAGTACAATGGTAATTACGGAAAGTCTTTTCAATACTTCATTCTGGTTATTGGCAATGATACTGGCAAATGCATCCAGCGTACTGCTCAGAATATTGGTATAGATATTGGCCATTTCCAGGGCCTGCGATGTTTCTACTATTAAATCTTCCAGAAACTCTATTTCTTCTTCATTCAAAGCCAGGAAATTAGTCCGTTCAATTTTTATAAGTAACAGTTCATTCGCTCTAAGAGCAGTTATAAAATACACCAGGCTTTTTTGAATTCGCATCAAATGGAGCAATTCTTCGTTCCGGTTAGCATCATATAATTTTTGTTCCAGCAAATTTCTTCTGTGATTAATTTCTTTTAGTTGTTCTAGAAAATCCTGAACCACTTTCTCAAAAATCTTCAACACCATCATATTCTTTTTATCGGTGTGGCGTTTTTGAAAAGTATCCAGAAACTTTTTCATGGCTGCATTCTCAAACGAGTTAACCGTTACAATTTGGTTGTGTGTTAAGATGATACAAATAGGAATCGTGATATAAAAAGCATCGCTGTCGTTGAAAGAATTATTCTCGGTAGGTGTTTTAATAACAATTAATCGAACATTGTCATCTTCTTCAAAACGGGTTCTTTCATCTATATCGAGTGAGTCGGTTAAAAAGTCAAGTGGTATATCCAATGCTTCTGAAAGTTCAGTAAACTCTGATTGCTTAAGTGGAGGCAATACATTCACCCAAGCTCCATTATCGGGCTTGTCAATCTGAACTGTTCCCTGTTGTGTATTTTTGAAGTATTGAATCATAGCAGGCGCAAAGATAGTCTAAGGCCTTAATAATGAAACAGGAAAATTAATTGTAAGCGGCTACATTATATATTACAATATTCAAATACAAAAAAAATAAAAAATAGGATAAGAAAAGAATTTTGGAGAATCAAATATCTACAAAGCCTTCAAAAACTTTTTCTGCCGGGCCACTTAACCAGATATTATGGAAATTACCTTCCGGCAATCGTTCAAATTCCACTATGAGCTTTCCTCCTTTTGTATGGACAATAACATGGTTGTACCCGTTATCGTTATGATAACAAACCAGCGCAGATGCTATAACTCCGGTACCGCAGGAAAGTGTTTCATCTTCAACTCCTCTTTCATAAGTCCGGACATTAATTTCTTCAACTTTTGCATTTTGATCTACAAAGTTTACATTGATTCCGTTTTCTGCAAACTCTTTACTGTAGCGGATTTCCTTTCCTTCCTGGTATACATCTACTTTATCCAGGTCTCTCACTAAAGAAATATAGTGCGGAGATCCGGTATTCAAAATAAAAACACCTTTTCTTTTTATAACTTCATCTACATCCTGCATTTTTACTGATACAGTATTGTCTTCATTAATCCTTGCTTCGTGGGGCCCGTCGTAAGCTGAAAATGTACAACTGTTTTTTATAACTTTCTGGAGATTTGCAAATTTAACCAGGCAACGGCTGCCATTGCCACACATGCTGCCAATCCTGCCATCTGCATTGTAATATTTCATCTCAAAATCAAAAGCATCTTTGTGGTTTAATAACATTAAACCATCTGCACCAATTCCAAACCTTCTGTCGCATAAATGTTTAATCTGAGAAGTAATTAACTCTTCATACAAATTCTCCCGATTATCCAGAATGATAAAATCATTTCCGGTTCCCTGGTATTTGAAAAAATTAATTTGCATTTTTTAAATTAAATATTGTCGGCAATAATATTCATCGATTTTACAATCAGGTTTTCTACAGCAGCTTTCCCATCTTTCGAAAATTCTTTATTCACTCTGTTTGCAACAACGGCATTCAACGATAAACAGTTATGGTTTAATAATTTCCCCAATCCGTAAATAGCCGATGTTTCCATTTCAAAATTGGTGATTCTATGCTGACCAAATCGAAACGCCGTTAATCGATCTATTAATGTTGGATTCCGGACTCCCAATCGAAGTATCCGTCCTTGTGGACCATAGAAGCCAGGGCAGGTAACGGTTATACCTTGATAATAGTCTCTTGCAAAATGTTTTAATATTGAGGCACTGGCCCCGCTGATATAAGGCTGCGACATTTGCGGATGCATCTGTATAAAAGTAATAAAGGATTGCAATATTAAATTTTCATCTTCATTATGTTCATGTCGATAAAAATTTAATAAATTATCGATACCTAAACCATGCGTAGACGCTACCATTCCATCAACGGCAACATCAGCCTGTAAAGCACCACAGGTTCCCATACGAATGATGTTTAGTGTACGAAGATTTTGTTTGATTGTTCTTGTTTCAAAATCGATATTGACTAAAGCATCCAATTCATTTATTACTATATCAATATTATCCGGGCCTATGCCTGTTGATACAACAGAAATTCTTTTTTTACCTATAAATCCGGTATGTGTAATAAATTCCCGATGCTGTGCTTCAATTTCCATGCTATCAAAATGTTTGCTCACTTCTTTTACCCGGTTCTGATCTCCCACTACAATTACTGTTCCTGCTATTTCTTCGGGCCTAAGATCCAGATGATAAATGGCTCCTCTTTCTGTGATGATTAATTCCGACTCTGCGATTCGATTCATTTCGTTGTTTTTTTATCTGAGACAAACTAGTTTGCAAAAATATATCTATTTTCGCAGCAGTTCAAAATATGGTACCATGGCCGAGCGGCTAGGCAGAGGTCTGCAAAACCTCGTACAACGGTTCGAATCCGTTTGGTACCTCAAAAAAGCTGTCATATTTGACAGCTTTTTTTATATCCGAAATTTTATTTTTCGATACTGATTTTTCTTCCTGTGAGTAAATTCAACGAGTCTTTTATTCTGCTGGTATCTACCGGCATTGCTGGAATACGAACAAACAATTTAAAAAGTATGGAGTCTTTAGTAGTCATCAAAATATTCCATTTGTACGATCGTAATTGGTCATATCTGGCAAAAGCTCTTTGTCTTTCAGAAATTTCTAAAATGAAATTATAGCTTTGGATAACTGATACTAAGGTATCCGTTTTTAGGGAATTGGTTTGCTTTGTCAGTATTGTAGAACTGTCTTCAAATACAGGAACTATTGCTGAAATATTTTGTGCTTCTTTTTCGGGAATATTTTTTATGGGTTTTTTATTTAAATAATAAATACCCCAGCCAATAATAGCCAATCCGGCTATAGAAAAAATAACAATTATTAATTTTCTAATAGCAAATGGGGTGGTTCTATTTTCAATATGTATGGAGTCGAAATTCGAAAAATCATTTTTTTCGGAATTCGGATGCCTCATTTCTTTCGATGTACTATCAAGCATTTTACCGGCAAATAATTTTTCAGGCGTAAATGCATATTCATTTTGCTGTGTCTTTATTAAAGAACCAATGCCTTCCAGTTTAAAATTTTTTCCAATATTTAAAAACTGAATAGAAACTTCAATAAATGAATTCAAATCGGAAGATGCCAACGCCTTCATTTTTCCGGTACTTGCAGAAATAAATGAAACCAATTCAGGGTCTTCTACAGTGAGCGGATCAAATTTAAAAACTACTTCAAACGCAGCTTCCCCGTTTTGTTTATGATTTTCAGGATATGGATGCGGTAATTCATTCAATTGAAAAGTTCCAATACGGGGAAGTTCCAATCTTTTATGCTGGTAAAGAAACTGTTTAAGGAGCGGAGAAAATTTCAATTTTATTCAATTTTAGATAAGTACAAGATATGTAATTTGTTTTCTTTTACAATGGTTTTATAATTACAATCTATTTTTGTAAAATGTTAGCAAAAGAAGAAAAGGACTTTATTGAATATTGGGAATTAAATAAGCATAAACAACAAAAATTTGTTAAACAGTTAATGATTGGCTTGCCTGTAGGGACAGTATTTGTCATTGCAATCTTTCTCAATTTTATTTCCGGATGGAATCAACGGGCTACCATGGAGTTTAATGCCTATGCATCCCTGATACCTGTTTTAATTATTGCCGCTTTAATCATAACTGTTTTCATATCTGTTTTTTCTGTAAGATATAAGTGGGAAATCAATGAACAACGTTATCAGGAATTAAAAGCCAGATCGAAAACAGTAAAAGGCAAGGCTCAGGTATAAAGTATCTTTTGGAATTGCTGTATTATATTTGTCAAAATTTTTAAGCATGAAAAATTTCGTTTTAAGTGTGTTAGCTTTTGTGGTTTTATTTAGTTCTTGTGTGAAAAAGACTGGTGGAAGAGCTTGTTCGTATGATGCTTGTGCTACTGTTGCACCTATAGCCGAACAAAATAATGTGGAAGCATATTTAACAAGTAAATCAATTGTGGCTGCTAAACATTGCAGTGGGTTGTTTTATAAAATTGATGTTGCCGGAACCGGCACAAATCCCACTGCCTGTTCAGACGTATCTGTAAAGTATAAAGGAACTTTAACTAATGGAAACATATTTGATCAGTCAACTACTTCAATCAGTTTTAATATTCAACAACTGATTACCGGATGGAAAAATGCTATCCCATTAATTAAAGAAGGTGGGAAAATCACCTTATTCCTTCCTCCATCTTTAGGTTACGGAGCTCAGGCAACCGGATCAATTCCTGCTAATTCTATCTTGATTTTTGAAATAGAACTGCTGAAAGTTTTATAATTACCGGGTATTAATTTTTGTTGAAACCTCTTATCCAGTCATAAGAGGTTTCATTGTTTTAACTTTATAAAAAATTTCAACTTGCCACACGAAGCCATATCTGTTTTTGACATGTTTAAAATAGGAATAGGTCCATCCAGTTCTCATACCTTGGGTCCATGGAAGGCAGCATTGCGTCTTTTGGAAATAGTAAAGAATAAAGGTTCAATCAACGAGGTCACTTCTGTTCGGGTATTATTATATGGATCTTTGGCTAAAACAGGAAAGGGACATGGTACTGATATTGCTGTACAATTGGGTTTATGTGGCGAGGATCCCGAAACATTTATGGTTGAAAACCTGGATGCAAGGATCAGGGATATAAGCATGATGAATAAATTGATTTTGGATGGCAAACATGAAATTGATTTTGATCCAAGAGAGGATATTGATTTTCTGATGAATGATTCTTTGCCATTTCACCCAAATGCATTGAGTTTTTTGGTGTCTTTTAAAGACAATAAACAAATTGCCGAAACTTTTTATTCAGTAGGTGGTGGCTTTATTATGAAAGAAGGCGAGGATCATGTGATGGGTAGCGAACTGCATCTTCCTTTCCCTATCGATACTGCAGATCAGCTTTTGCATTGGTGTATGAAAACAGGATTAAGTGTGAGTGAAATTGTAATGGAAAATGAATTGGCCTGGAGATCTGAAGAAGAAACAAAAACCAGGATTTTGCGAATATGGTCGGTGATGAAAGACTGTATGCTTAAAGGAGCATATACAAATGGTGAATTACCCGGTGGATTACATGTAAAACGACGAGCAGCAGAATTGAATAAACGGCTTTTAAAAGGACAACAGTTTAGTGATTACGAATCCTGGGTTTTGGCAATAAAAGAAGGAGGAAATTCTTTTAATTATATTTTGGATTGGGTAAGTTGTTTTGCCCTTGCTGTAAACGAAGAAAATGCATCATTTGGTAGGGTAGTAACAGCTCCAACCAATGGTGCTGCCGGTGTGATACCTGCCGTATTGCAATACTTTATTTGTTTTTGCGATGGAAATTCAGACGATAAAATAATTCAGTTCCTTTTAACTGCTTCTGAAATAGGAAGTATTTTTAAAAAGGGTGCAACTATTTCTGCGGCTATGGGTGGATGTCAGGCGGAGATTGGTGTATCTTCTGCAATGGCTGCTGCAGCATTAACTGAATGTATGGGAGGAACTCAACGGCAAGCATTGATGGCGGCCGAAATTGCTATGGAACATCATTTAGGAATGACCTGCGATCCGATTGGTGGACTGGTTCAAATTCCATGTATCGAACGCAATACGATGGGTGCAATTAAAGCAATTACTGCTTCACAATTGGCCCTTCAAAGCTCACCCGACTTTGCAAAAGTTTCATTAGATGCTGTTATAAAAACCATGTGGGATACAGCAAAAGATATGAACTTTAAATACAAAGAAACGTCTGAAGGAGGCTTGGCAATTCATATTCCGCTTTCGTTGCCGGAGTGTTAGTCTTTAAATTTACTTTTAGTATTAGGATTTCCTTGCGTTTTTCTATCCTATTTTTGCCACTTATTTTATTTAATTATATTGAAAATGATCTAGTAGTATGGGCATATTAAATTTAACGAATCCTATAAAGAAAATTATCAATTTAATTAAGCTTGAAAAAAAAGAAATTTCTTCTATTTATTTTTATGCCATAATGAATGGGGGGCTTCAATTAATGATGCCAATCGGTATTCAAGGTATTGTCAATTTTGTTTTAGGTGGTGCATTTTCCACGTCTCTTTTTTTAATGATTGCCTTTGTGGTTTTGACCGTTTTTTTTAACGGTTTAGTTCAAGTAAACCAGATGAAAATTATTGAAAAAATTCAACAGAAGATATTTGTACGATACGCTTTTTCTTATGCTTATCGTATTCCGAAACTGGATCTAAAAACAGTTGATAATTTTTATTTACCCGAACTATTGAATCGCTTCTTTGATACCATGACTTTGCAAAAGGGAATTTCAAAAATATTACTCGACATCCCAACGGCCGCTTTACAAATACTTATCGGGTTAATTTTATTGTCTTTTTATCATCCGGTATTTATTGTATTTGGAGGTTTTCTTATTATTCTGGTAACTATCATTCTTCTTTTTACGGCAAACAGCGGGTTGGCAACATCGATGCAAACCAGTTCGTATAAATATGCGGTTGCCGGATGGTTAGAAGAATTAGCCCGATGTGTGAAATCATTCAAATTTTCAAAACACAGTCTTTTTCATCTTAAAAAAACCGATCATTTAATAAGTAAATACCTGCATTGGAAAACCAAACATTTCCAAGTTCTTAAATTACAATATTCTATTATCATTGTTTTTAAAGTACTAATTACTGCAATTATGTTGATTGTAGGTAGTATTTTATTAGTCGATCAGCAATTAAATATTGGGCAGTTTATCGCCGTCGAAATTGTAATTATCCTGGTATTGAATTCGGTCGAAAAATTAATAGCAACACTGGATAAAGTGTATGACGTGTTAACGTCTGTTGAAAAATTAGGAACACTTATTGAACAGCCTTTAGAAAAGGATGGCAACAATTTGATTGAGGATAAAGATCAAGGATTACGTGTTAATGTAAATAATTTATCCTTTTCATATAATGATACAGATGTAGTTTTAAAAAATATAAATTTTAATGTGGAAGCAAGTGAAAAAATTGGAATTGTTGGGTTTAAAAATAGTGGCAAAACCACTTTGCTACGAGTGCTAAGCGGGGCATTTAGCGAATTTAATGGATCGGTCATGATTGATGACCTTCCTATAAATAATTATTCACTCGAATCTTTTCATTCACATGTCGGCATATTATATAGTAATCATGAAATTTTTTATGGAACACTGGAAGAAAATATTACAATGGGCTTTCCAATTACGAATGCTTCATTAATTACAAATTTAATTTCTGAATTGGGGTTTGACGATATGCTAATTAGTTTGCCAGATGGCTTAGAAACTAAATTAGAACCTGTGGGGAAAAAATTAACCCGGAATTTTAGAAACCGAATATTAATTCTCCGGGCATTGATAGGGAAACCCCGTTTATTACTATTATACGATGACCCATGGGTTAAATTTGAAAAATCAACAAGAGATAAAATTGTGCAATATCTTTTCGAGAAATGCTCAAATACAACCATTTTTTTAGTCTCTAACGAATCCGAAATACTCCAGCAATGTGATAAAGTCTTGGTTTTGAATGAAGGTAATTCAATTCATTTTGGACCCTTTACTGAATTGAAAAATGAACTAAATGATTTTATAAAATAATACAATGGCTTTTTTAAACGATAAATTTGAACTGGTAAGTAAAGAATTGGGTTTAGACTCCTATAATCAGATTTATGAAATTGATAAATCAAGTAATATAAAGACCTGGTTTTATAGTATTTTATTTGTAATGCTTATTGGCCTTTTTTTACCCTGGACACAAAATATCAGAACGAGAGGGAGTATCACCACTTTATTACAAGAACAAAGACCTCAGCAATTAAATTCTATTATTCCAGGAAAAGTTGTTCAATGGTTTAATAAGGAAGGTGATTATGTAAAGGCTGGCGATACTATTTTACAAATTTCTGAAATAAAAGATGATTACCTCGATC
>JAYWEL010000144.1:0-4202 GCA_043779285.1 Chitinophagaceae bacterium
GCTTTTCTGCGGTATAATACCATCTAAGATTTACACATAGTCCCTGCCCGTCCGGTCAGGCGGGCGTTGGACTATTTAGTAAATCAAGATGGTATAAAAAGTTATTTTTAAAAATCCCCCTCGCCTAAGGCGAGGGGGATTTTTATTTTAAAGAAATTATTTTTTATGCCAATTGCGATTTGTTTTTTAAAACAAATTGCTGAATCAGATAAAATCCGCCGAACAAAATGGTAGAGAATACCAGTGTTCCAACCAGGCTACCTCGGTAGAAAGGCATTGCATCAGCATAACAAAGTATCAATCCATCCAGGGTTTTTGGCCGGGCAAAACCGCCGCCATTTAACCATACCAATAAATTTGATACCATAAAATATGCGGTTGGTGCTGCCAGTGAAGCTAATAATACACTGGAAACTTTTATATTTTTTATCAGGAATCCGATAGCCACCAGGCCTCCAAATAAAAGATAGTTTGTAAACTGACCGCTATAGAATCCACTGATTTCTGTTAATCCGTTAATATATAAAACATGATAAAGTGTATCTGAAATAAATAAGGAAAGTATCGGCAATATAAAAGCCCATTGCTTTTTCTTAATAACTGCTCCGGCAAATATGGCCATGGCAATCTGCGGTGCAAAACCCAATGGACGGCCATCCCATATTCTATACAAGGAAGCACTGATTATTAAAAAGCCAAAAGCAAAGAATATCGATCTGTTTTGTTTCATGTGTTAATTTTTATTGTTTTTTGGTCACATGGTATGTCCATGAAAATAATCATCCCGTTTTGTGAGTAAATTTTTGATCATGGACATTTCATATGTGTAAAGTTTCATGGCAAAAATAAATGAATTAAAGCAATTAAAAATTTATCCTTCTGCTAAGGAGTTTTAACGGTTGAACCAAAAATAACTGAATTGGAAATGGCTTTCAGTTGAATCGTCTGATTGGCAAGTAGAAGAGCCGATTGTCCTTTTACAAGATGAAGAACTTTATTCCCCTGTTGAATGTTAATTTCTCCTTCCAGAACAAACAAAATCTCTATGGCTTCTGTTTTAACCGGAATTAATTGGCCATTTTGCAAACTGTATTTTTTCAATAAAAAATCAGGAGCTTCCGTATCATAAAAAGATGTTGCATGATTCATTTTTACCGGGTTCAAAATCTCCGGTACGGTTGCCGAAAAATTGACTAGTCTCATTAATTCGTCTATGTCAATATGTTTAACAGTCAAGCCCCCACGCAAAACATTATCTGAGTTCGACATCAGTTCAATAATATTTCCTTCCAGATACGCATGCAATATGCCGGCATCCTGGTAAATCCCTTCTCCCCTATTTAATTTAAACAGATTTAAAAAATAAATAGAAAAAATTCCACGGTCAATATTCCCATCCTGAGTATATGCCAGGGCTGCTTTTGCTGCCCAATAATCTTCCTGGTTTTTATTTAAAGAACCGGATTCATATAAACCACAAACCCGATTCACCAGAGTTTGTAAGATGGCATTAACAGATGCTTGTGCCAATTCCATCACATAACTGTATAAACCCTGGTAGCCGCTAATATTAAAAATATGAATAAAGGAATTGAATTCCGGAACGGATGATAATGTCTCCATTAATTTTTCAGCCGGTTTAAATCCGTGCAATAACCAATGTTCATCAATTGCCACTGCCAGTTCAAGCTTATGATTATTGTCTTTATAATTCCGGTGATTTGCTTGTATGGGAATTCCTGCTTCCTGCTCTCTTTCAAATTCAATGACAGCATTTTTTTTATCGGGATGAACCTGTATAGATAGCATGTCTCTTACATCCAACAATTTGAATAAAAAGGGTAATTGCTTATACGATTCAATAATATTTTTACCAAGTCTCGATTCAGCATCCTGTTCAATAAAATCATTCAAGGGCACTTTTAGAAATTTATCTATCACTACTTCCGCCGCATTTCCGGGATGAGCTCCGAGCCAATATTCTGCAAATGGAATTCGCATGGGATTCTCTTTCTGAATCATGGCCGGAATAAATTCATAACCACCCCATGCATAATGTTGCACTTTTCCTTCCAACAAAAAAATAGTATCATTCGTATGCATTCTTTTCTTTTCGTATTTTAACCTAAAGATAATGCATGGAAACGCACAACCAATTCGGTAAATCAACTGAGTTATTAGCGGCAACATATTTTAAGCAGAAAGGATTTGAGATTCTTTTCTCCAATTGGCGGCATTCGCATTATGAAATCGATTTGATTGCATTAAAAAACAACCGGCTGCATATCATTGAAGTGAAAGGCAGACGTAGTAAACGTTTCGGCCATCCGGAAGAAAATGTTACCACAAAAAAATTTAAAAATTTATTGAATGCGGCAGATGAATTCCTGTATCAAAACCCGCAATACAAACATGTGCAGTATGATATTCTGGCAATTTCTATTTTGAAAAATGAAGAACCTGAATATTTATTAATTGAAGATGTTTATTTATAATTGCCGGAACTACCTGCTCTTCACTCCCACTTTCGCTATCATCTTTTCAACCATCTTAAATGTAGCCGGGCAATATTCTAAGTTTTGCTGATGTATATGAATATATTCTACCATTTTCTTTTTTGAAAGATGTGGAAATCCGGAACAATCCAATGGTCGTACTTCATAAATATTACACATATTCGTGTCCATATTCAAAAACTGGCAGGGAGTAGATTTATTTACCCAGTCACCAGCTTCTTTATCAAAATTCAACCATTTATCTTTGAACTCCTTCACGGTCATTTGCAGATGTGCTGCAATTCGTTTAATATCTTTAGCAACATAAGTTGGCGTCATTACTTTACAACAGTTAGATCAGCTAAGACAGTCCACCTCTTTCCAAACTTCTTTTTCTACTTCAATAGCAAGTATATCCAGATTTTCAGGAGCCTTTTTTTCTAACCGCTTTAGAAATTTTAAATATCCAGTTCTGCGATGTCTTAACTTCTGTTTGAATGATCTTAAAGCAACTTTCATTTACCCGGTTCGTTTGGGGCGTCGAAGATAGAAGAAAAATACTTGTTAATAAGGTCAACTCATTATTTTTGCTACAACATAAATTTTACGCATGCATATTAAATACTTGTTTTCATCAATAATCATTGCAGCACTTTTTACACAATGTAAAAGTTCGGGATCAGGTGGAGAAGCTACATTTTGTGATACCACTTGCCAGACAGACAGCATTAAATTCAACCGCGATGATATTGATAAAGAACCTTACGTCTATATCAGCATGGATCAATGCAACCCGGATACAATTTTCTGGAGCCATAGTGGATTAGCTAAAAATCTGGCTATGCCTTTTGCCGATTTGGTAGATCATGGTTTAAAAATCAATAAAACACATACCATGGCGCATATTATAGGAACGGATCATGCATGGCTCGAACTGAATGATTGCGAAACTGGCCGTGGTTACCTGATAAAATTACCTTACGAAAAATCGAACAGCATCAGCAAATACAGTAGTGCATTGACACATTTCGATAAGAAGTTTTCCATTGCGGATGGTTTGATCTGTTATGCTGATTATAGTTTTGTATATGTAGAAGATATGGCAACCGGAAAAACCGAAAAACTATTATTGGGTGATGCTGAACTAAAAATTGACTGGAAAAATTTGCATGCCACATTCGATTCTGTAAATGTAAGCAGAAACCGGATTTTTGTTACGGTGATTGAATACGGAAACAAAAGAACATTGGAGAAAACGATTAGCCTTTAACTACATGTGGGAACCTTATAAAAAAGGATTCAAAGCATATCTACAACTGGAAAAATCCTTATCGGAAAATTCGGTGGATGCATATATGCGGGATATCGATAAACTGACTCAGTATATTTTGTATATAGGTCAAATGAAAACCCCTGCACAAATTGATATTAAAGAACTGAAACAATTTTTGAAATGGATTGCAGAATTAGGAATGACTGCAACATCTCAATCCAGAATCATTTCAGGGATCCGTTCTTTTTTTAAATATTGTTTGCTGGAAAATATAACCAGCATCGACCCCACTACATTACTGGAAACCCCAAAACTGAAAAGGGCTTTACCCGATGTTCTTAGTTTTGATGAAATAGAAAGCATCATTGCCCAGATTGATTTGAGTACAGCACACGGAGGCCGAAACAAAGCCATAATTGAAACCCTGTACAGTT
>JAYWEL010000145.1:0-9926 GCA_043779285.1 Chitinophagaceae bacterium
TTAAAATAGCTACTAATCAGAGCCTTAATCGAAGTCCCGATGTTTTTACATCGGGGCTCTTTTATTTTTTCGACCCAAAATCTTTCCAGCTTCTTTATAAATGGGTACTTGTAAAAAAATTGCAGAAATGCTTAAAACTACCACTAAAGGGGTATATACAGTTCGAATTGAAATGGTAATTTTGAGTCATAATAAAGAATATAACGAAATTTAAAATAGCTACTAATCAGAGCCTTAATCGAAGTCCCGATGTTTTTACATCGGGGCTCTTTTTATGCTTTATTCAGGGTTTACACTCTTTACATACTCCGTTGACAACTATTTCAACCTGCGTTACGGAATAACCATTCGGTAAAGAAACTTTGGGCATGATCACCTCATCAATACAAAATGTTTTTCCGCAGTTTGAACACAAAAAATGGATATGCTCGTCATGATGATGACCTTCGGCACATTGATCCTTGCATAATGCATAACGTATAGAGTTCCCCGCAGTAGGAATGGTGTGAATGATTCCCTTTTCAACAAAAGTTTGTAATGTTCGGTAGATAGTAACCCGATCAAATTTTTCTGAAGCTTTATTTTCAATATCATGATGAGCCAATGCTCCGGGAAAACTATAAAAAAGTTGTAGTATCTTCTTTCTGCTTTCTGTCACACTCAGATTATTTCTTTTCAGTATATCGTTCAGATTATTTTCCATACCAAAATCTTCATTCATTTTTATTTTTTCTGAATATAGAATTATTCTACTAATAATTTTTCAATGTCCTTAATCAAAGTTTTTATTTCTGACTCTTTAAGGCCATCATAAATTTTAATCACTTCTGCTTTTCGGTTTACCAATGCAAAAAATTGTGTGTGCAAAAAATCGTCCTCAATATTATTCAGGTTATTGGCCGGATCGTCAATTGTATAACTTACTCTGGCTAACTTGTATAAACTATCTTTTCTTCCGGTTAAAAACATCCATTGCCGGGTATCCACCTGCATCGAGTCTGCGTATTTTTTCAGTACAGACGCCGAATCAATTGCCGGATCGCAAGTATGAGATAGAATTAAAAATCCTGGTTGGTTTTTAAAACGTTCATATACTGTACGCATATTATTATTCATACGTGGACAAATACCTTTACATGTGGTAAAAAAATATTGAGCCACATAAACTTTTCCTTCTACATCCTTTTGTGTAATCGTTTTTCCATCCTGATTAATAAATGAAAATGGTTGAACATTTGCAATAACTGGCATTTTTGGGTTTGCAAACTCCGGAATCAATTTCGTTATTACGACCAGAAATACCAGCACCAGCAAAGAAAAAAATAATATATAAACACTTGTTTTCTTACTCATGATATGTTGAAAAAATACAGATAAATAGATGATTTGAGCATGCAAGTTACATCAAAGCAATATATTTTATTTTGCAACTTTGTTGCACATCTATATCTTTGCTCATCATGAAACTAAAGATAAACTGGGATGCACTTGGAATTACTACGGCCATTGCCTGCGCCATTCACTGTGCTATATTGCCCTTATTTTTAACCAGTTTGCCATTATTGGGTGTAAACATCGTACACAATCTTTTATTTGAAGTGTCTATGATTGTTTTGGCATTTGTTATTGGCAGCTATTCTCTTTTTCATGGTTATCAGTTGCATCATCATCGTAATTCGGCTTTGATTATTTTTATCCTTGGCATGGCATTATTGGTTTTAAAACAATTTTTCATTCAGCACGAAACCTGGATTTTATTTCCCGCAGTTGTTTTTATTATTACCAGCCATTTACTCAATTACAGGTTTTGCCGTATTGCCAATCACTGTCATGTAAAAGATTGTGATCACTAATTGGTTTTACAATACCAGATTGATTAAATTGGGCTTCTATTTACAATTATAGTTTTCATGAAACAATTAATTACTGCAGCCTTTGTACTCTTTTGCTTATTGAGTAATGGACAATCAAAAAACGAAAAAAGCATCCGGCAAATTCTAGATATTCAAACAACTGCATGGAATGAAGGAAATCTGGAAAAGTTCATGATGGGATATTGGAAAAGCGATTCGTTGATGTTTATCGGTAAAAGCGGTATTACACATGGCTGGCAGAAAACATTGGAAAACTATAAAAAAGGATACCCGGATAAAGAGGCCATGGGCATTCTTTATTTCGACATCATTCAGGTAAAAAAACTTTCAACACAATATTATCATGTTGTTGGAAAATGGCATCTTAAAAGAACTATCGGAGATTTAAACGGACATTATACTTTAGTTTTCAAAAAAATAAAAAACAACTGGGTGATCATTTCAGATCACAGCAGCTAAAAACAAGCAATTAACTTTTAAATAAAAAAATCATGGCTATCATTACACTCGGTATTTTAATTCTGGTAATTTCTTTTGTCATACAACAGAATCCGCAAATTTCCCGGTATGCAATTACCGGAAAAATCATTGGCATTTTATTTATTACTATCGGCATTTTTACAAAAAGTATTGTGCAGATAAATGCTGGCGAAGTCGGCGTTAAAACACTTTTTGGTAAAGTGCAGAACCAGGTTATAAATAGCGGCTTAAACTTTATTAATCCCTTAATGGAAGTGCAGGAGTTTGACATTAAAACATTGAACTACACTATGAGCGGTATCGCTGACGAAGGTGGAAAAGTAGGTGATGATGCAATCCGTGTTTTAACGGCTGATGGATTGGAAGTTACTATCGACCTGACCGTTTTATACAAAGTATTACCAACAGAAGCTCCACGTATCATGCGGGAAACAGGTATGGATTATTCCGAAAAAATAGTCAGACCGTTAACCCGAACCAAGATCCGTGATAATGCTGTTTACTACGATGCTATTTCACTTTATTCTACCAAAAGAGATGAATTCCAGTCAAGAATATTTAAAAGTATTGAAGTCGATTTTCAAAAAAGAGGTTTAATTCTTGAACAATTATTGGTTCGCAATATCACTTTACCGGCATCGGTACGTTCAGCTATTGAATTAAAAATAAATGCAGAACAGGAAGCACAAAAAATGCAGTTTGTTTTACAGAAAGAAAAACAGGAAGCAGAAAGAAAAAGAGTGGAAGCACAAGGTATTGCCGATTATCAGCGTATTATTAATACCGGATTAACCAATCAGCAATTACAATACGAACAAATTAAAGCATACCTGGAATTGGCAAAATCACCAAACTCAAAAATTATTGTTCTAGGTAAAGGAAACACACCAATCATTCTGGATACTAAAAACTAAACAGAATAAATGCGGTACAATTTTTTTGAATTTAATTTTTCAAACAACAGGTAAGAACTCATTAATCCGACTGCTGAAAAAACCATGTCGAAGTAATCAAAAGTTCTTCCAAAAAATGGTATTAATTGAAGGTATTCATTTAATACCAACATGATAAAACCAATGATACATACGAAACGTAAATCCTGTTGTGATTGAATTCGTAAAATATTGAAAGAAAAATATTGTTGACCAGCATAAAACCAACCTGCACAAAAAGGAATAAGAAAAGAACCTATTAAATTAGGCATGATGCCTAAAAAAAAGCCAACTGCATGATTACAACCACACAAAGGACGCACTAGCAACTTAACCATTATAATAACTAAAGCACCAGTTATTACAATCCATTTATTAATTTGTTTTAACTGCATGATGTTCTTAAAACTGTGTTTTAAATATATCAAAAGTTACATTAATAAAATATGAACGGGATAAATTTTAAAAACCTTTTCTTCAAAAAAGAAGCATTACGCATTAAAGACAATATCTGATCATTTTACTAACAGATCTTTAAATTCATTCACATCTCCATTAAAGACGTTAAAGTCAACCCGATGACCAATTCCATCAACCCGGCCTCTTTCGCTGTGTTGCCAGAAATTCCATTTTCTGCTAATTCGGGGACCTGAAGATTGAAAGTAATGAGCTACCCATAACGGATACTCGTCAAATTCTTCGCCAAGATTTTTATTATAAAAATCAACATTGGTATAAATAATTGGTTTAACCTGATAATGGTTTTCTATTTTTTCAAGCCAGCTTTTCACTTCTTTCTTTATCTGGGCCGAAGTACGTCCATTCTTTTGCTCCACATCTAAAACAGGCGGCAGATCACCTAATTCAATATTCACGGTATTTATAAAATGATCTGCTTGTTGTTTGCCATTTTTTGATGCAATAAAAAAATGATAGGCGCCCCGGATCATGCCTGCTTTTCTGGCCCGTTGCCAGTTTCGTTGAAAAAAAGGATCGGTATTAGAAATTCCTTCTGATGCTTTGATAAATGCAAAATCCAATTTAATATTGTTCACATGCATTTCCTGCACTTTTTCCCAGGCAATATTTCCCTGGTATTTCGATACATCAATTCCATGAATTTCATATGCCCTTGGAATGTCTATTCCATAAGCGTCAAAGATGATCTTACTTGCTTCTCTTTGTTTCCACCAATCGGATGCCCACAAAAAAAACAAGCACACTGGTTACCAATATAATTAACAGTATAAAAACCGGCACATAATTCTTTTTCTTTTTTCTCTGCTTGACCATTTATTTCGAATGTGTTATTTTTTATTTTCACATATCTTGTAAAAATAGTTTTATCTCTTTTTTAAATGCCTGTTTTTATTAAACCATCACACAAACGAAGAACCCTCAAAAAATTGAGGGTTCGTTCCACATTTTAATCAACCAAAAAAAATCTTCATTGAATCAGGAAACTGGATTGTGCTCATTATTAATAATACTACCCATTTTCTTTATTTTAAACATTTGCTTTACCAAAGTCTTTTGTTTTAAGCATGCCCTTCTTTGTGCCCCCTAAATGATGTTGCAAAAATAAAAAGGCGATGAATAGACACCGCCTTTAAAGATAAAAATGCTTTACAAATTATTGAACTTTTAGCTGCTTACTTTCCCATTTCAGACCATCAAAAATCTTTACATAATAAATATCTGAAGGCAGTACCGAAATGTTGAAATTGACAACCTTTATGTCGCCAGAGTATTTTAAAACTTGTTTAACGTTTCCAAGTTTATCCATAATCTGAATTTCTTTTATACTCTTGTTTTTCTTACGTCCATCTATTGTTACATGGTCTGTAGCAGGATTGGGAGACATTGCAAACATAGTTCCGCATTCTATAGTTGTGTACTCACCGAAATAACCAGTTCCGCATGCATTCGTGTATGCGAGTTGTACGTTTATCCATCCATTATAAATTTGTCCTTGGCACTGGTCAACTTGAATTGTAACATGAGATTGATTTGAATAACCTAAAATGGCTCCTCCTTGCACTGACCAACTGTAAGATGAAGCATTTTCTGCTGCGTCTAATTCCAATAATTCGCCGGGTCTTACCCCTAATGGTGGATTTAATCCAACAATATTTGTTGGGGTTTGTATACCTATATTTATATTCTCTATAGATACGGGAATTTGCCCGTTGCAAGCATTTGAAATAACAGCAGTTAATGTGATAACCCCATTATTGTTCATTGTTATGGTGGTCTGTGGTGAATTCGGTGAATTTATTGTTACAATGTCTGCAGGACTTGCCTGCCATTGAACAGTTGCATTACAAGGCAAATTATTAATTGAATAGTTTGTAGTTCCACTACACAATGTGCTATTGCCATTTATAGACAGTGAAGGCTGGGTAATGGAAACTGTTCCGGAATTAGTTGTATTGTAATTAATGGCATTAGCTGCAACTGTAGCCGATACATTTTTTTGTACAAAACCACAAACAGGTGTAAGAGTCAAAGTACTTGTTGTACCAGTTGAATAGGTAGTGGGAGCAGGAGTGCCATTGGGTAGCAGCCAGCCGTTAGGGGTTGCACCTAAGTTCCATGTATATCCTGTAATGCCTGTTGTGCCGCCACCATTATTAACAGTAAATGTAACAGGTGTTGTTGAGCCGCAGGTAATTGGTACACTTGCTGGCGTTATAGAGAAAGAGGTGGATGGTGGTGTTTCAACAATTCTTATTTTTCTAACCCGCACGGTTTTTGTTCCACCATTTACTTCTGGAAATGCTGTTATTTCCAGTGTGGGTTGTGTGCCTAATGCTGGAAAAACAAACTGAAATTCCTGAAAACTATTAGATGATAATTTAACAGCAGCAGGGCTTCCTCCAGGATTATAGTTCACAGTTTCCGGGCCATTACAGCCAGTACTTCCGCCTCCCCCGTTATTGTTTACATCTAATCTCATAAATGGCCCTGTAGGTAATCCAACTGTGTTTTCAATAGCTGCGGCAGTTACATAAATCATATAACTATAGCCAGCCTTAAAGTTATAAGCAATCCGAAAACGGGCACCCTGAGAAACTCCTCCGGTGGTTTGATAAACTGTTTGCATTTGAATAGAAGAATCTGAATTGCTGTAAACCGTTTGTCCCAGCTTTCGCTGGTGTTCAATAGTGCCGGAGGCAGTACCTGTTGCCGGAACATTTGTAGGATTTACAAATAAACTACAGGTTGTACCGGATGGGTTCCATGCCTGATAATCTATTGTTACGTTTTGACCTATTGCTGCCATTGAAAATAACAACAATAAAATACTGATAAGGTGTTTCATGTTTTTAAATAGTTTTAATTGATAAATTATTTTTCTCTTTCAAGATGTACCTGAAGCCCAAGGCCAACCATAACAGTGTTATTACTGCCTTTGATATCTGAAAATTTATATGTTGAATAGCTTATTAAAAATTCCAGTCCTACTACAGTATTAAAATATATAACTGGGCCAGCAGAAAGTGTAAAAGTACTTTTTGATATTTTTTCAGGAGTTGTACCCTTTTCAAATCCATACAGGTATCCTCCTTCTGCTATAACATTCACATTTTTTTCCGGATTAAGTAAATAATAGCGGCAAAAAGGGCCAATATTAAAATCTGTATAACTTGTTCTCAATCCTTTGTCGCCAATTTTACCAATACCCGTTTTTATTCCAGCGACTAAATTATCAATAAAAAAATAGCCTACGTTGGGTCTTACTTGTAAATTATAAAACGTATGAGGTGCTCCGTAGTTTTCGCTATTATAGTTTGTGGAAGCATAACTAATAACGCCGCCAAGCATCCAGTTGCCTTTTGTTATCTGGCTATTAACACTATTAATAATAAAAAATGCTACAATAATTAAGCAAGTTGATTTCTTCATATTTTTTATTTATACTGGTTCAATATACGATGTCATACTAGTTGGGCTTGTATCACTTATAAATTGTTGCATTTTAATTTTCATGTCCATTGTATTTTTTCCTTTAGACACACCCATTATTAGAGTGTGTCCTACAGGGTTGCTTACAACATGTTAATCAACAAAAAAATCTTTGCTGAATCAGGAGGTGGGCTTTGTTTCTACCTGTGCAATCTTGCCTAGTTTTTTAATTATGAATAACTGCCTTACCAGGTAAATAATGGTACCCCAAACGCCGGCTATAATGAAAAACGCAATGGCCAGCAACCAGTAAGGTGCAAGGTTACCTTTCGACCAAAGTGAACGATGCCAGAAGCCGGTTTCAATTTTTGCAGCTACTCCCCAGGGAACTGTTTTTTCAACAATTAAATTGCCATAGCTTTCATTATCTTCTACTCTTGCAACCAATACCAGGTTTCCTTTTTCGTCTCCTGGTATTGAATCTCTTTTAAACTCGGCACTGGCAGTTCCTGCTGAGTCGGAGGTATAGGTTTCCTCTTCACCTGCAGACAGGTTGCCAAGCAGGCGTTTTATTCCAAGCTTCATTTCAATATCTGCAACGGCCACCCATTCATTTTCCTTTTTTTCTTTCAGCACTGCAGTCACTGTTCTAATATCATCAACAAGTGCGGTATCAAGTACAAGGATGGCTTTTTTTATAATTATCTCACTGCTCAATTCTTCTATACGAGCCGATGTATCTGATAAGGCAATGAATGTAAATTCGTTCAATGAATCGAATGTTGATTTAAAGGAAGCGGATAAATAAACCCTTCCTTTTCCGAATCTGCCGGTAATAATTTTTCCCAGAAAGTTTTCATCAGCTTGTTCGGTGAAATAAACATTCACCGGAATGTTTGCCAGGGGCTCCAACACCCGTCCGGTTTTTGTCTGGGTATTCACTTCTAAATAAGGCAGGTTATTGGCCGGAAGAAAATAACGGATACCCATTACTGGTGTAGAAACCGGAGGCTCTTCTTGTGCATATATTTTATTTACACACACACTCAACAGAAATAAAAAGACAATAATCAGTTTATGACGGTAATTCACTTTCATGATCGGTTATTGTTTTATAAATAGAAATAATTGGAAATACTCTGACAAGCATGGTAATAATCAACAACACTCCCGCTAATGAACCAAAGGCAATTGCCCATTCCTGCCAACTTGGAAAATAGTGGCTGAACTTTTCCGGTGAATCATATTTTGGAAGAAATGGGTGCAGCATCGTAGGTGTAACAATCAGATAGCGTTTTAACCAGGCACCTACAACCACCATTATTCCTGCTACAAACATGGGTTTGGGTTTTCGTCCTTTTGGAAATACCAAAATCAATATTGGAATGATCATGCCCACAACAATGGCAAACCAAAACATAGGTGCAAATTCTCCTGCAAACAAACCGGCTAAATGTTCTTCTTCCGGTTTTTTCATTTTAAACGCCGGAACCAAGTATTCATTTACATTAAAATAGAGATATAATAAAGCCAGCATCACTAATATTTTTCCCATATTATTGAAATGCCTTATGGTAATATAATGGTCTAGTTTGTACACGTTTCGGAAAACATACATTGCCACAACTACGCCCCCGGCACCTACTAAAAAAGCTCCGGAAACAAAATAGGCCCCGAAATTGGTACTGTCCCAACCCGGGCGATAGGTTGTAGCAAATAACCAGGAAGTAACTGTATGTATACAAAAGGCTACTGGTATAATGGTAATACAAATTATGGTAATAGCCCTGTCTCTGATTTTTTCCTGAGCAATAGTTCCTTTCCAGAACGAGCCTAACCAAGTATAAAGTTTTGCAAATGGTTTCCCCAGAGTTTGCCTTGCTTCAATCATTATTTTGATATCCGGAAGTAATGTGATGTAAAGTAGAAATAAGCTTAGAACCAGGTATGTAGTAATTACTATTACATCCCACATGATAGGAGACTGTATACGGCCGTGTGTAAAAAGGTAATACAATCTTTCGGGACGACCCATATCAACAATAATAATCAGGGAGGCGAAAATAATAGCAGATACAGCTATCATTTCAGATATCCGGGTTAGTGGTGTTCTCCATTGTACATCTGCTAATCGGAAAATAGCGGTGATTAGCGACCCAACTAAGCTGATAGCAACAAAAAAAACAAAATTAGAAATGTAAATACCCCAAGAAACATAATCGCCCATATTGGTTACAACTAATCCTTCGCTTAATTGCTGAATGTAGGCTACTGCCCCGATACAGCATATAGCGATCAGACTTGCAGTCCATATCATACCTCTGCGACCAAATTTTTGTGGCAGTAAATCACGGATGATTTTTTCTTCTGAGAATTTTGGTAAATTTTCCACGTTCGTAGTTTATGATTTTTTATCTGTTGGTTCTTCCTTTGGAAGTCCATCTTCAAATTTGAAATTTCTATTTACAGGAGGCAGGTAATATACGCTGGGTTTTGTTCCCAGGTCTTCCATCAGGCGATAACCTGCTTTATCCTTAACCAGGTCGCTGAAACGAAAAGTTTCGGGACCATTGCTTACAGAATCTTCATTCAAGTCGCCAAACATAAATACACCATTTGGACAAGCGGTAACACAGTGCGGCAACATACCCATGCGAGTCATATCAGCACAAAAATCACATTTACCTACCGTACCTCTTTTTTGCGGAATGCTTGTTTCGGCATTGTATTC
>JAYWEL010000146.1:0-22709 GCA_043779285.1 Chitinophagaceae bacterium
TCTTGCTCCTACTACAAGCACCACCGCTCAATTAGCCATGGGTGATGCAATTGCCATGTGCTTGATGGAACTAAATGGTTTTACTACCGATGATTTTGCAAAATTTCATCCCGGTGGTGCACTAGGAAAGAAACTTTATCTTAGGGTAAGTGATCTATATAAAAACAATGAGAAGCCGGTTGTAAAAACAACACAAACACTTAAAGAGGCCATTGTAGAAATGACAAAAAAACGGTTAGGCTCCACCGCTGTTGTTAATGAAGAAAACCATTTGGTTGGAATAATTACGGATGGTGATCTAAGAAGGATGCTGGAAAAACCCTTAAACATTGAAACCGTGTTGGTAAAAGATATTATGTCGGCTAATCCAAAAACCATTAACTCTGATGAACTTGCCGTTTGTGCCTTGGACCTGTTAAGAAAATTACAGATTACACAGTTGTTGGTAAAAGACGGAACAGAGTATAAGGGAATTATTCATTTACATGACCTGATAAAAGAAGGTTTAATTTGATTTACTAATTAATTTTTCTACTTGATTGAATAAATGTAATGGCAAACTCAACAGAAGAAAAGAATGAAGCTATGGACTTGAATAAGCATAACAATGTAGCCATTATGGCTGGGGGAATAGGAAGCCGTTTCTGGCCGATGAGCAGATCAACTAATCCGAAACAATTCCTGGACATTTTAAATACGGGTAAAACACTTATTCAGCAAACCTTTGATCGATATGCAAAGTTTATTCCTATTGAAAATATTTATGTAATAACAGCCAACGCTTATATTTCTCTGGTTAAAAAACAATTACCAGATATGAAAGAGGAAAATATTCTGGGAGAACCCTTTCGAAAAAATACCGCACCATGTATAGCCTATATTTCACTTAAACTTTTTTTAAAAGATCCGGAATCCAGATTGATTGTGGCGCCCTCTGATAATTTAATTTTTGAAACCGATGAGTTCATAAAAACTTCCTTGCAAGCATTGGAGTTTGCCACAAAAACAAATTCCCTGGTTACATTAGGTGTCAATCCAACATATCCAAACACGGGATATGGATACATACAGCACGACAGCAAGGAAATAAACGGAGGTGTGTATAAAGTAAAAACCTTTACCGAAAAACCAGATCTGGAACTGGCTAAAACATTTTTAAAGAGTGGTGATTTTTTATGGAATGCCGGTATCTTCTTTTGGAAAACCGCTGTTATTTTAGATGCATTTGAAAAATTCCTGCCCGAAATTCATGAAGTGTTTATCGCTGAAAAAAACAGATTAAATACCGACGAAGAGATTGACGCATTAAACGAAATATATCCACAGTGTACAAGTATTTCCATTGATTTTGGAATCATGGAAAAAGCAGATAATGTTTATATTATTCCCGCCACATTTGGCTGGGGCGACTTAGGCACTTGGAATAGTGCATGGGAGAATATGGATAAGGATTATCTGGGAAATGCAGTCACTGGCAAAGAGGTTACAATTATTGATGCAACACAATGTATGGTTCATGTACCAGATAATAAACTCGTCATTCTCCAGGGTCTGGATGATTATATAGTTGTGGATACAAAAGATGTGTTGTTGATTTGTAAAAGAGAAAAAGAACAGGCCATTAAAGATTATGTGGCAGATGTTAGACGTTTTAAAAGTGAAAAATATTTGTAATTGGTCTGTTATTAGTTTCAACTTTAAAAAAATGTTGGTTGTATAATTATTGGAAAATAAATTTTTAGCCATGTCGCCGATTGCCATAAATAATATTCTTTTTTTAGACATAGAAACGGTTCCTCAATTTCCAACTTTTAAAGACCTGCCGGAAGATTGGAAAACTCATTGGCAAAAAAAATCGGACAACCTTTTAAAATATCACGAAGACGAAACAACTGAAACAATTTATCAGCGGGCGGGAATCTATGCCGAGTTTGGAAAAATTGTTTGTATTAGTTGTGGTATTGTTTCTGGTTCGGGAAAAGAAAAAAAAATTACGATCAAGTCTTTTAATGGTGCAGATGAGGTAAAACTTTTGAATGAGTTTATTGCCATGCTTCAAAAATGGAGTGCATCCGGAAATAAATTCCTGTGTGCGCACAATGGCAAAGAATTTGATTTTCCCTTTTTATGCCGACGCATGATCATTAACAATATTGGCATCCCTCCTATTTTAAATATTGCCGGAAAAAAACCTTGGGAAATAAGTCATTTGGATACCATGGAACTTTGGAAATTCGGCGATTATAAAAGTTATACTTCACTGATTTTATTGGCACACATATTTGGAATTCCGACACCAAAAGATGATATCGATGGCAGCATGGTGGCCAATGTTTTCTGGAAAGAAAAAAATATAGAACGTATAGTACATTATTGTCAGAAAGATGTAATTACGCTGACGCAGATCTATTTAAAAATGTATGCTGAAGATTTAATTACTGAAAATAATATTGAAATAAAACCAGCATGAAGGAATTGAATCGCTGCGACTGGTGTTTAAAGGATGAATTATATAAAAATTATCACGATACAGAATGGGGTATCCCGGTTCATGACGATGATCGATTTTTTGAAATGCTTATTCTTGAAGGATCACAAGCCGGACTAAGCTGGCACACCGTTTTAAAGAAACGGGAAAACTATCGATTGGCTTTTGACAACTGGAATATTCAAAAAATCAGTGTGTACAACAACAACATGTTTGACAAACTTCTGTTAAATGAAGGAATCATTCGGAATAAGTTGAAAATAAAATCAACCATTCAAAATGCAAATTCTTTTCTACTGATTCAAAAAGAATTTGGAAGCTTTGCTAATTATATATGGAGTTTTGTAAATCACAAGCCAATCATTAATCACTGGAAAGTGATGAAAGAAATTCCTGCAAAAACAAAAGAGAGTGATGCAATGAGTAAGGATCTTTTAAAACGGAATTTCAAATTTGTGGGGCCTACCATTTGCTATGCATTTATGCAGGCAACCGGTTTAGTTGATGATCATTTAACTAATTGCTGGAAACGTAATAAAAAATAATCATGCAAAGAACCAATTATTCGTCGGGTGCAAAATGGGAAGACATTGTAGGATATAGCCGTGCTGTAAAAATTGGAAAAATCATTGAAGTAACCGGAACAGTTGCTGTTGACGAAACCGGCAATACGGTAGGAAAAGATAATGCCTATGAACAAACAAAATTCATTATTCAAAAAATTGAACTAATATTAGAAAAAGCAGGGGCTTCTTTGAGTGATGTAATTCGAACAAGAATGTTTGTAACCAACATCGGTCAGTGGGAAGAATATGGAAGAGCTCATGGAGAATTTTTTGGTAAAATAAAACCCTGTACCACCATGGTTGAAATAAATAAATTGATTGATCCGGATTTTTTAATAGAAATTGAGGTGTCCGCAATACTTAGTTAATATGCATATTGAAGAACTCAGAGAATATTGTTTATCAAAAAATGGCGTGGAAGAAGATCTTCCATTTGGGCCCCAAACACTGGTCTTTAAGGTGGTTGGTAAAATGTTTCTGCTTTGTGGGTTGGATGAAGTTGAATTAAAATTTAATGTGAAATGTGCGCCAGACCTAGCCATGGAGCTCCGGGAAAAATATCCTTGTGTGTTGCCAGGCTATCACATGAGTAAAATACACTGGAATACAATTTTAGTTGACGGTTCTGTTTCTGACAGCCTGTTAAAAGAATGGATTGATCATTCCTACGATCAGGTAGTGACCCGCTTACCCAAGATAATAAAAGATGCATTGCTTAAATAAGTTCTGTTATTTTTACAGAGGCATAAACCATTTTGTACTTTGACTAATCTCCATATTCAATCCAAGCTTCCCAATATTGGCACAACCATTTTTACAGTAATGAGTACTTTGGCTGCAGAATATAAAGCCATAAATCTTGGCCAGGGTTTTCCGGATTATCCAATGAATGAAGAGCTTACTACCTTAGTTAGTAAAGCCATGCAGGATGGATATAACCAGTATGTACATATGAATGGCTATATGCCATTGCGAGAAGCTTTGGCAGAAAAAATTAAATCTCTTTATCAAAGTCAGATTAATCCGGATACACAAATAACCATAACACCCGGGGCCACCTATGCTATATACACTGCACTTACAGCCGTTCTTCAACCCGGTGATGAAGTGATTATTTTTGAGCCGGCCTATGACTGTTATATACCAACCGTAGAATTAAACGGGGCCATTCCTGTTTTAATAGACCTTCAATTTCCGGATTATAAAATTGATTGGGAATCTGTAAAACAAAAAATTAATCCAAAAACCAGATTGATTATGCTGAACTCACCACATAATCCAACCGGCTCTGTATTAGATGAAAATGATATGCAGCAATTGCGTGCAATTGTTAAAGACACAAAAATTCTGATCTTAAGTGATGAAGTATATGAACACATTATTTTTGATAAAATCAAACATCAAAGCATTTTAAAATATCCAGACTTAATGGAAAGAAGTTTTGTTACTTTCTCCTTTGGAAAAGTGTACAATTGTACCGGTTGGAAACTTGGCTATTGTGTTTCATCAAACGAACTGATGCAGGAGTTTAGAAAAATTCATCAATTTAATTGTTTTACCTGTCATACACCATCACAAATTGCATTAGCTAAATTTATTCAAGACAAGGATTCTTATCTCTTTCTTGGTGAATTTCTGCAACAAAAAAAAGATTATTTCCAAACACTGATGGCTGCAACTAAATTTACCGCACTGCCCAGTTACGGAAGTTATTTCCAGTGTTATGCCTATGAAAATATTAGCGACGAAAACGATAAAGACCTGGCAATCCGTATAACCAGGGAGTACGGCGTTGCAAGCATTCCCGTATCGGCGTTTTATAAAAAAGGAACCGATAATAAGGTGTTGCGTTTTTGTTTTTCTAAAAAAGAAGAAACGCTGAAAGCAGCTGTTGAAAGATTACTGAAAGTTTGATGAATCCTGCGGGCATTTATCCTGCTGAATAAAAATTATTGGAATGCACATTTTTTCAAATTCAAAATACCGCGGAATTATTTTCATGCTTTTTGCAGCACTGGGGTTTTCTGTTATGGGTGGTGCGGCAAAATCATTGACCGGTATTTTTAATGCGGGTCAATTGGTTTTTTATAGAAACCTTATTGGGTTGATTATATTGTTAATTAGTTTTTCAAGAAGGCCAGCGGTAAATACAGGCGGCAAGTTTCATTTATTACTTTTTCGTGGATTAATGGGTACAACAGCGTTGTATACCTTACTCTATTGTATACTGCATATTCCTTTGGGTACCGCCATGACATATAGTCTTACGTCGGCCATCTTTATAGCCATTTTTTCGTTTTTTTTATTTAAAGAATTTGAGGGAGTGGTTGTTTTATTGGCTGTACTGTTGGGATTTGCAGGAATGCTTTTCGTTTATAAACCCAGTATGCACTATCCGTGGTTTTATCATCTGGCAGGATTGGTTTCCGGTGTCACCTCGGCATTTGCCTATTTAACCGTAGGTAAACTGGTGAAATATTATGATACCCGCATTATTGTTTTATCTTTTATTTTAATGGGGGTATTGGTACCAACCCTGTCCATGCTTTTGCACTATGTTGGAAATATCCCTGTTGATAATCTGTTGATCATTGACTGGAAATGGCCCGTCGGCTGGCAATGGTTCCCCATATTATTAATTGGATTGGCTGCACTTTTTGGCCAGTACTTTGTTACATTGGCTTATGGTGCAGACAGGGTCGGTATTGTTTCGGCAATCGGCTATTCAAATATTATATTTTCTATTTTCATAGGCATGCTCCTGGGAGATGCGTTTCCTGATTTGATTTCTTTAACGGGTATTTGCTGCATTATTGGCAGCGGACTAATTATTTCTTTGGTTAAAAAAAGGTCTTAAAAACAATATTGATTTTTTATTGTATTCCCAACAATTGTAAATAACCGGCAGGAATAGCATATCCTTTTTCTTTTACCCCTAAAGCACCTTGTCTTGCATATATAATTTTCATGCCGTTAAAATATTTCAATATCGCTATACCCCCTGGCTAATTATTTTAAATGAGAGATGAGTTTGTTAATAATATTTATCGTATATTTACGATAAATAAAATAAATGGCTGGTCATAAAAAAGAAGAATTTTCAAATAAAGAACAGTTGCTGGCTGGCTTTGCAAAAGCTATAAGTCATCCTGCAAGAATTGCTATTCTTCAGGTTTTGGCTAAAAAAAACGAATGTATCTGTGGAGAAATAGTAGAAGTATTACCGCTGGCGCAAAGTACAATCAGTCAGCATTTAAAAGAATTAAAAACAGCTGGTTTAATTGATGGCACTATTGACGGGACCCGTTCCTGTTATTGTATCAATTGGAAAACCTTTGAACGATTCAATACAGAATTTAATGCCGTATTTAACCAATTGAAAATAAAAAATAAAAAGGCTTGCTGCTAATCCAAAAATCCGATGAGAGGAATTAACAATTTGCTTTATACTTTAATAAAATAAAAATCATGCAAAACGAGACACAGTTAAAACAATTAGTAAAAAAAAAATATAGTGAAATAGCTAACCAGTCAAAAGATTTAAATGCTGCTTCCTGCTGCGGAGCAACCTCTGCCTGCTGTGCCAATGCTATGTACAATATTATGGCCGACGATTATACAATGCTTGAAGGCTATAACCCTGATGCAGACTTGGGATTAGGCTGTGGCCTGCCTACTGAGTTTGCAAAGATTAAAGAAGGAGATACTGTAATTGACCTCGGCAGCGGTGCAGGTAATGATGCATTCGTAGCCCGCAAGCTGACCGGCAAAAGGGGCAAGGTAATCGGTATTGATTTTACTGATGCCATGATTGCCCGTGCAAGGGATAATGCAGAAAGGCTGGGATTGAACAACGTGGAGTTCCGACAGGGCGATATTGAAGATATGCCGGTTACTTCCAACAAGGCCGATGTAATCGTTAGTAATTGTGTACTGAACCTTGTTCCCAACAAACACAAGGTTTTCAGCGAGGTTTATCGTGTATTAAAACCCGGTGGTCATTTTTCTATTTCTGATATTGTGCTGGAAGGAGAACTGCCTGCTAAATGGAAAGAAGTGGCAGAATTGTATGCGGGCTGTGTGTCTGGTGCTATTCAAAAAAGTGAATATCTCGGTATTATTGAAGACGCAGGATTTAATAATATTACCCTGCAGAAAAATAAGGCTATTATTATTCCTGATGAGATACTGAATAATTATTTAAGTGCAGAAGAACTGGCTGAGTATAAAAATGGGAAAACAAAAATAATCAGCATTACGGTATACGCCGAAAAACCGGCCAGGGACGAACGCAACTTTTGTGAGCCAGGAAGTGGTTGTTGTTAGCCTTGTAGAGGGAGCATAAATAAACAACTATTTTATCGTTGAGCCGGTAAGTTCCGGTTCTGAAAAGAAAAACTTAATTATATACTCTTCTATAGTTTACAAAAATGAAAAAGAAAATACTTTTCGTTTGTATTGAAAACAGTAACCGAAGCCAGATGGCACAGGCTTTTGCTACCATTTTTGGAAAAGAAAATCTGATAGCCTTTAGTGCAGGCAGCAATCCTTCCGGATTAATAAATCCGAAAGCCATTGAGGCTATGAAGGAATTGAATTATGATCTGTCCACGCATGATTCTAAGTCGTTAAAAGACGTTGAATCGTTTGCTCCTTTTGATGCAGTTATTACGGTGGGCTGTGGTGATGCCTGTCCCTGGATGCCGGCCAAACAATTTATTGACTGGCAAATTCCTGATCCCAGAAATATGGATAAGCAGGATTTCAATGAGGTGAGAGATTTGATAAAAGAAAAGGTTAATGAATTGCTGAAAATTCTTTGATCTGTTAATCAGTACGTGGTAGTCATATCCTCATCTACACAAATAATATAATTAGCCTTTTTTTTATTTTCTTTTGAAAGTTTTTTATTACTTGCCTGCGATACGGTTGTGATAGTTGCATAAGCGAGTCCGGGTTGGTCCTTTTTTAAATACCATAGTATTCCTTCAAAATTATCGGAATGATAAGCCCCGTTGAAATGTAAGGACAAAGAACCTTTCACATGATTTTTTAAAATAAAATAAGCCATCGTTGCATCTTTGCTGGCTTGGGCTTTGGCTAAATTCGGTGTTCCATGCCCACCCATCATTTTAATAATATTTACATAGCCGGGAAGTTCTGCATCATATCTGATTGGCAAAGGAGCAATCCATGTTTTTTCCAAAACGGTTAGTGTATCCAACACTTCAAACCCTCCTTTATTTACCATTGCAGCATATCGCCTTGGAATATTTGTAGCTATGAATGGTGCTTTTATTTTTTTAGCAAAATTTACCAGTGGTGCATAATCTGTTTTATAATTATTCCACAATCTTGCTGAAGAATCGAGACCCTTTGCAGAAATTTTATCTGCCAGATAATTATTTAATGCTTGTTGATTATCTGTTTAAAACATTTCGGCTCCAAAGATCATTTCCCGGCTTTTACTTAAATCCTTTGATACTTCCAGTTGCAACTAGTGCGATATAGGATTGTTATGAAATTCGCCAAAAAGAACAATATCTTTTTTTGAAATATCCTTCATCATCTTTTCATACGAAACCTTTTTTCCTTTTGCATTATACAAAACATATGCAGACTTTGATTGGGCAAATAAAAATTGACAAACAAAAAACAGGGTCAGAAAACTTATTGACTTGTACATACCTAAAAAATTAATATTCAAATTAAGTAAAAGCTTATAAACCGGCCAGTTTACTTATTTCCATCATTCTATCAATCGGTTTTTTTGCCGCAAGCCTTAAACGCTCCTCCATCAAAATTTCCGGCTCTTCGTATTCCATAGCCAGATAAATTTTTTCCAACGAATTTAATTTCATGTGCGGACAATCATTGCATGCACAATTATTATTGGGTGGCGCCGGGATAAATGTTTTATTCGGACTGGCTTTCATCATCTGATGCAGGATACCCGTCTCTGTGGCGACAATAAATTCCTGACAACTATCTTGCTTCGAATAATTTAATAACCCGGTAGTACTGCCAATAAAATCAGCTAATTGTAAAATAGGTTCTTCACATTCCGGGTGTGCAATAATCTTTGCTTGCGGATGCCTGACTTTTAGTTTGGTTATTTTTTGCAAACTGAATATTTCATGCACCATACAAGCACCATTCCACAATAACATATCCCTGCCAGTGACTTTGTTGATATATGCTCCAAGGTTTCTATCTGGCGCAAAAATTATTTTTTGTTCATTTGCAAAACTTTCCACAATATATTTTGCATTCGTACTGGTGCAAATTACATCACTCAATGCTTTTACTTCTGCACTGCAGTTAATATAAGTCACCACCACATGATCGGGATTATTTTCGCGGAATTTTTTAAATAAACCCGGAGGGCAGCTATCGCTCAATGAGCATCCAGCATGCAAATCCGGAATGACAACTTTCTTTGATGGGTTTAAAATTTTGGCAGTTTCTGCCATGAAATGTACACCGGCAAAAACAATCATATCGGCATTTGTTTTTTCTGCTTCTTGAGCCAATCCAAGGCTGTCGCCAATATAATCAGCTACATCCTGAATATCCGGTTCCTGATAGTAGTGAGCAAGGATTACCGCATTTTTTTCTTTTTTCAATCGCTCAATGGCAGCAAACAAATCCAATGAAGGATCAATTGCAATATCCAGAAACCCCTTTTCCGATAATTTATTTTTTGCCTCGTCGATGCTTACCATGATTCGTTGTTTACAGAATGACAATATTACAACTCCTGCTGATAAAAAATGATGATTAATTTTTTGTAAATTCCTGCATACTTAATACAATAGTAATTATATAATACATTATTTTAAATAAAAAGTTTATTACTATTAGGGCTGTGGATTTGTGTAAAACTCATTTTTAGTTTTCTTTGTCAAAGTTACATACTCACATAAAAAGAAGGATATCCACATACTAATTAACAGGAAAATTTAACTATTTAAATTTCGTTTAATCAATACTACTATTGATTTAATAAAATATTGTGGCAAGCTTATTCACAGAAATGATTCCAGTAAAATGAGGATAACTTAATGATGTATTTTATTTTTGGCGAATGTTAATTAACGTGGATAAACCAGCGTAAAAACACAATGCTATTTTTAGGATTTCAATTTCTACCATTTACAATCCTATTATCCTGTTTCATATGCACGTTTCACGACAGGTTATGCACAATATATTTACCCCATTAACATACGCATGTTAAAAACTATTTTATTAGTGACTCATTTTTTTCGCAAACACATGATCTATATATTATATAAAGAGGTGAAAGGATAAACAACGTAAATTTTGAAAATGGTTAAATAAGAGCAGAATGAAAAAATCATTTTCAAACGACAATTATAAAGCAAAGGAATAAAATTAAATGATGGATGTAAAACAGCTAAAGATTCTAATTGAATTGGAAGAAGTAATGAGCAGATCAAAATGCTTTCTTATAATATTATATAGCGGTTTATATTTTGAGTTTCAAAACACTATGAATTAAAGGGCATTTTGATGGTTTTCCACAGTTTGTTGATAAGTCAAATTCCCCTATTTTTGCCATCCTATTTTTAAATTATTATAACATTATGTCATTAATTCAAGATATCAGAGACAAGTATGCAAAGTGGGCGGTGGTTGCTATTGCCATTTCTCTACTAGGATTCATTTTAATGGATGCTTTTTCGGGTAAAAGTGGTTCGCTTGGAAAGGATTCAACTAGTATTGGTAAAATCAACGGGACAGATATAGATTATATTGAGTTTGAGAAAAAAGTTCAATCTCAGGAAGAATATCAGCAGTCTCAAGGCGGTATGCGTGGCGATGAAGGCAGACAGCAAATACTGGAAAGTGTTTGGAACCAGGAAGTGAATGATGTATTAATGAATACAGAATTCAAAATTCTTGGATTAGCTATAGGAAAAAAAGAGTTGAATGATATTTTATTCGGTAAAAATCCTCCACAAGATTTAGCACAACGTTTCAAGGACCCAACTACAGGAGCTTTTGATGCGGCATCTGCACAACAATTTATTAATCAGATTGCAAAAAGCAAAACAGCCGCCGAAAAGCAACAGCTGAACGCATATCTTGGAAATTTGGAATCTATGAGACAAAACGAAAAATACAATGCTCTTTTAGCGAACAGCATAAATGTTCCAAAATGGTTGATAGAAAAACAAAATGCCGACAATAGCCAAATTGCAAATATCTCTTATGTTCAAATTCCTTACACAAGTGTTCCGGATAGTGCTGCCATTGTTTCGGATAAAGAAATCAATGATTATGTAAGGAAACATAAAAGCGATTTCAAACAAACTGAATCAAGAAGCATTTCTTATGTTGTTTTTAATGCGGCACCCACTTCTGCCGATAGTGCAGATACAAAAAACCAGTTAGAACAATTAAAAGAAGAATTTGTTTCTTCCCCGGATGCAAAAAATTTCCTGGCCCGTTATGGAAGCTCCATTCAGTTTCATGATGCATATGTATCAAAGTCTAAAATACAGGTGCCTGAAAAAGAAAACATTTTCAGCCTGGCAAAAAATACAGTTTACGGACCGTATGTTGACGGAGCAAGTTACGTAATGGCAAAAATGATTGATGGTAAAATAATGCCCGATTCGGTTAAAGCAAAACACATTCTTATTCAAACACTCGACCCACAGTCGGGTACAGCAATACTTGCAGACAGTATCGGAAAGAAAAAAATTGACAGCATAGAGCTGGCTATTAAAAATGGCGCCAGTTTCGATCAGTTGGCAAAAACAATGTCGGATGATAATAAAGGACCCGAAGGTGGTTCTGCTGCAAAAGGCGGAGACCTTGGATATTTTGCAAATGGCCAGATGGTTAAAGCATTCAACGATTTTTGTATTGAAGGAAAGAAAGGCGATAGAAAAGTGGTAAAAACAGAATTTGGTTATCATTATATAGAAATCACGGATCAAAAGAATTTTGAGCTTTCTTATAAGGTGGCCTATTTCGCCAAACCAATCGTAGCAAGCCAGGAAACAGATAATGCGGCTAGTAATGAAGCCAATCTATTTGCAGGCGATAGCCGCGATACAAAAGCATTTAATGCAAACTTCGAAAAAACATTGGCCCCGAAAGGAATTAATAAATTAGTTGCAACAGATATCAAACCGAACGATTATAATGTATCCGGAATTGGTGCTTCTCGTTTATTTGTTCGGGAAATATACAAAGCAAGCTTGGGCGAAGTATTACAACCATTCCGTTTAGGTGAACAATATATTGTTGCTGTGTTAACAGAAATTAAAGAAGAGGGTTTGCAAAAGGCAGAAACAGCTAAAGCCGTTGTTGAACCAATATTGCGTAATAAAAAGAAAGCAGAATTTATTACAAAAAAACTAGGAAATTTTACTTCTTTACAGGCGATTGCAACAGCCGAATCGCAAACCGTTCAGACCGCAGACAGTATCCGTTTCTCCGGAGCCGGAAATTCTTCATTGGGTTACGAGAATAAAGTAATTGGTGCCACATTTGCTTCTGCTAATAAAGGAAAGTTGCTAGCACAAGCCATTCCCGGACAGTCGGGCGTTTATATTATACAAGTTAATGAGGTCGGTGCAACACCGGTAGATAATGCTAACGTGGAAAGTCAGCGCAATTCAGTCCGGATGATGGCAAAACAAAAAGCCATGTATTCTTCACCGGCTGCTGTTTTACGCAAAGCCGCAACCATTAAAGACAACCGGGCAAGTTTTTATTAATTGAATCAATACGTTTTTTAAAAGCCATCTGCCGCAGGCAGATGGCTTTTTGATTTGGTTAAATACCTTTTTCCGTAAACAGCAAAAAAATATTCTTGTTAACTTTACAGATATTAAAAAAGCATGAGCGACATCATTATCAATAAGGTTTCGGAAAGTAGCTTGGTTACACTGAACCTAGAAAAATATTTACCGGAAGCGGAGCTGAGCCAATTCGACCTGAAAGATCACTTGTTTATGAACCTGATTTTGAAAGAGAAAGACTTTAGGGAAGCCATGAAAAATTTGAACTGGGAAAAATATACGGGCAAATATGTAGCCGTTCATTGCAGCGAGGACGCCATCATACCCGTATGGGCCTATATGTTGGTAGTTGCCTATTTACAGCCATTTGCAAAAGATGTTTTTTTAGGAAACGAAGAAGAAATGCATAAATATATTTTTCTCAAAAATATAGCTGCAATCAATACAGCCGAATTTACCGATCAGCGAGTAGTGATAAAGGGTTGCGGCGAAAAACCCATTGGTGATTATGCCTATCTGGAAATTACAAAATTATTAAGGCCGGTTGCCAAGACCATCATGTATGGCGAACCCTGCAGCACAGTACCGATTTTTAAAAAAAGATAAACTACTCTTCTTCGTAATATTTTACTTTATGTTCGGTCAGGAACTCCTTGATCACATCGGCATGAATGCACTGCCCCAAGTGAATAAATGCATAATCAGAAACCTTTTTTATTTTATTATTTATAAGCACTTCTTTATCTACCAGGTCAAAACCAAGATGCAAATGTTTGGTTGAAAACTGCATACCATATACCACCCCATTGGCATTAAATAATGGACCACCACTTTGTCCTCTTAAGCCGGGAGTGCTTAACTCAATGCCATACATTTTATTGTTTTCTGCCAAAAAACGAGTCACCATTCCTTCAATCGGGAATCGTGGAGAACTACGTATTCCTTCCGAAGTCCAATTAATATCATCGGCCTTTTCATCATACATAAAATTGTTGAATTCGGGAAAAGGATAACCTAGCCGGCAAAGAAATTCTCCCTGCAATACCGGTGCATTTTGTTTTTTAAATTTGGCATAGCCGGTATAAAAAAGTTTAGTAAAACCAGTTAACTGTATAATGGCTAAGTCATAAGTAGGGTGCAAATGCGTTGTAAACCCACCCAACGTATCCACACAATCAACAAAACTGTTTTTTATCTGAATGATACTTTCTTCAGTGTATTTATATTTCAGTTCAAGTCCTTTCTGAATTTGTTTGAATTTTTTATCCGTAAAAAACTTCGTTCGTTCTTTTTTATATTCAAGAAAAAGCTTGTTGATATTATCCGAATTAATCAACAACTCCGCAATATGTTTGCACGTAACAGCATACCCCTCATCATTAACAAAAAACAAAGTACCTGATGCGGGTACCAGTTTTTTCCCCGCAAAGGTTCTTACAATAGAATGAAGTGGCCTTGTAAATTGTGCAATTTTTTCAATAGCTTCTGAAAACATAATATAGATTAATCGTAAAAATTAATACCAACCTCGTCTACGAAAAATGAAAAGCATCCAACATGGAATTGCTAACATGATAAAGACTGCAACATAAAATCCCCAGGTATAATGCTGGTATGGAATAATATCGAAATTCATTCCAAAAATTCCACCAATCACGGTAGCCGGCGCCATCAAACAGGTTACAATAGCCATCAGCTTCATTACTTCGTTCAACCGAAGGTTCACCTGACTAATATAAAGATCCTGTAAATTCATCACCATATCCCGATAGTTTTCAGAAAGGTCGTAAGCCTGTATGATGTGATCATAAACATCTTTATAATATTTTTCGTGACGCTCTTCGAGTAAATCACTATCACTGCGAAAAAATCCGTTTACCAAATCCCTGACCGGACCAACATTTCTTTTCAATACAATCAATTCTTTGCGTAGTTTATTTATTTTAGCCAATGAACGGGTATTACTTTTTCGTATCACTTCTTCTTCCAGCTCTTCGAACTGTTCGCTCAGTTTTTCCATTACTGTAAAGTAGTTGTCAACAATCATATCGAGCAACGTGTAATTAAGATAATCAGCACTTCGTTGACGAATCTTACTACCATTTATTTTCAGCCGGACACGGATCGGATCAAACACATCCCGGGCTGCATCTTCCTGAAAACTGATTACAAAATTCTTACCCAACACAATACTGATCTGTTCGGTTTCTACTTCTTTCGTTAGATCATTAAAATAAAGCATGTTCAACAGGCAAAACAACACCCCTTCAATTTCTTCCATTTTAGGTCGTTGGTTGATGCTTAAAATATCTTCAGTTACTAACGGATGAATTCCATAATGCTCGCAAACTTGTTCTATATCTGCTTTTCGCAACCCATCAATATTTAACCAACTTACTAATGAGCTTTCTTTGTAATGAAAAGATTCGCCAATATCGGTAAGTTGGGCTTCGGTTAAATTTTCTGTGTCATATTCGTACACATAAATCTTTACCTCCCCGGCTTCTTCTCTTTGTGGGATAACGTTGGGATTAAACCGTAAAATCTCTTTGGTTCGCCCTGTTCCTAATAAAACAGATGGGTATAAATAATCGAGTACTTTTTTGGTACTAAGTTTTTTAACATTCATGTATAGTAAGGTAGTAATACAATTTTAAGGAAGTAAATAATTCATAAAAAATTTGTTGCAAGCAATATCAATCCATCAGGTTGCGGGCTTTTTCCAAATCTTCGGGAATATCTATGGCGGTGTTAATAAAATCAACCTCCGCCATTCTTATAGGTATTCCGTTTTCGAGATAGCGAAGTTGTTCCAAATGTTCGGTGGATTCGAGTATTGATTTTTCTAAAGCCGTGAATCTCATCAACGTCTCTTTGCGATATGCATATACACCAATGTGTAAAAAATATTTTATTCCACTTTCTTTATTTCGCAAAAAAGGAATAACGCTGCGACTAAAGTAAAGGGCATCATTATTTTTATTAACTACAACTTTTACACAGTTTGGGTTTTGAATTTCAATTTCATCATTCATCACCCGCATCATGGAACCAACCACAACAGACGGATCATTAAAAAGCCGAACCAATTTTTCAAGGGGTTCTTTTTTTACAAAAGGTTCATCGCCCTGAACATTTACAATAATGTCAATATCCTCGTCCGTAACGGTATTGGCGGACATTTCGGCTATTGCTTCTGCAATACGATCGCTTCCCGACTCGTGGGGATGCATGCTCATAATGGCTTTACCACCATGCGAGACGATTTCATTAAAAATTAATTCACTGTCAGTAACAACCCACACCTCATTAAACAAGCCCGTTGCTACGGTGTTTTCATAAGTATGCCTGATCACTGTTTTGCCGGCAAGATCCTGCATTAATTTAGCAGGGAATCGGGTGGCCGCATATCGGGCCGGAATCATGGCAATAATTTTCATGCAGTGAAATATTAATAATCGGTTTTAACCGACTTGTCGAAAGGAAGTTTTAATTGCTCCAAAATGTCTTCGTCATTTCTTCCTTCTAATGTATCGAGTCCATATTTTATTTTTTTTGGATCATCATAAACAAAGGTTCCAAACAAGCGATCCCAGAGAGAAAATATATTTCCGAAATTGCTATCGGTCCAGGGCCTTTCAAAATGATGATGAAACTTGTGCATATTGGGTGTTACAAATATCCAGCTAAGTGGTTTGTCAATCCAAACCGGTAAATAAATATTGCTATGCGTGAAATAAGTAAAAAAGACAGTACAGAAACGATACAGAAAATAATATCCAACGGGTGCGCCGGTAATGATAATGGCCAACAAAGCAAATAGCTCCCGGATCAAAAAATCGCCGGGATGATGACGTGTACCCGTTGTTACATCTACCTTGGTATCGCTGTGGTGTACCATATGAAGCTTCCACATCCATTTATATTTATGCAGCAGATAATGCGACAAATACTGGCCAAGCAACTCAAAAACAAGAATGCTTAAAAGCAACCCCAACCAAATTGGCATCTCGGTTAAATAAAGAAACCCGATATGATATTCTTTTGTCCAGGCAAATACGCCTACGGTTGCCAGTGCAAATAAAACATTGATGATCAATGTGGTGGTCAGAAAAAAAAGATTAGTAAAAGCATGCCGCCATTTTTTATATGTAAATTTAAAAAGCGGGTAGTTACCCTCCAGTAGCCAGAAGGTGGTCATGCAAAGTATAATCCATACTGCCCGATGCCAGGTAGGCATGTGTTCGAAAAATAGTAAAAATTTTTCCATAATTAAATTAGCATGATACAAGCAGCAAAATAAGAAACTAAAGAAAACTATCGAAAATTAATTAAGCATGGATTTGCTGGCTTCTTCCGAAAACTCATTTCCACAATTAAAGCAATGAAATACTTTTTCAACGGTTATAGCATAATTGCCCATCAAAAAACTGGTTATGGCCGTCAGCCAGTTAATGGCTTTTCGCGGAGTGCTTACCAATTCTACATTGGCCGACCGGCAATTGATACAGGTATAAACCGGTTTATTCAGGGCATTTATTTCTTTAATAAAAGATATTGCATGTTTAGCATCCTGTTCATTTACAACCAGCTTTATTCCGCCAACCGCATTGGTCAGGATGGGGTCAACGGTAACCGTGTATTCGTCAGTCAGCCAGCATTCAATACCAGCATCTTTCAGCATGGCCATTTTAATATTGGCTTCAATGTAATTATCAAAAACCTGTATGGGGATGAATTTCATGATTTACTAAAGTTAATTTTTTTGACAGGGTTTAAAATAAAAAAAGACGGAAAGGTTAAGATCCGCCTATAGCATAGCCGAAAACAGTTGGCAGCTACAACAAGTGGCGATTTTGAAGCATTAAACTGTCTGCTGCAATGAACTTGATAACTTGATAGAAAGAACAGCACTTCAATTATGTGCTTGTTACAGGTTTAAATATTGCAAACAAGAATGCTGATAGCAAACCCATATTCTATATTAAGTATTCTTTTGGTGTAATGGCGTTGGAGAATAAAACTCTTGTATAATCATCGCCTCTTATAAACTTTGGTGCGGGTAGCTTCATCAACCCCTAATCCTAAAGGGATCTAATTGTAATAAATAAATTTACGTAATAGAACAAAACCCAGAAAGGGGGATATTATTCCACCCAATCAAATAAATATTCTGGTTTATGTTCAATTTCAAATTTGGTTAAAAAATCAATGTACTCTTCTTTAAATGTTTTCTTTTTATGATGCTCTTTTTGGTTCATTATGTATGCAATTACATTGTTTAAACCGGAATGACTATAAGAAAATGCTCCATAACCTTCTTGCCAATTGAATTTGAATTTACAAAGCTTATTTTCCTTAATAAATTCATTGCTAGACTTTTTTATTTCTCTTACCAAATCAGATAAACAGCAGGATGGTTTCATACCTATTAAAAAATGAATATGGTCGGGCATACCATTTATAGCAAGCATTTTTTGTTCTTTGTTTTGCACAATGCCTGTTATGTATTTATACAATTCTTCTTCCCAAGATGAATGGATAAAGCTATTTCTTCCGTTTACGGCAAAAACTACCTGAATGTAAATTTGAGAAAATGTTCCCGGCATATTTTTAATTTGTTAATTCCGATGTTATTTTATATTTAAAGATAATTATTATTGTTTTGTTTGTGCGACCCCGTTGGGGTCGGATGTTTTATTATCATTTGTTTTTCTATAAACATTTGAACCCTTCGGGTTCTTTTCTACATATTCCTTTTTTCTATAAATAATAAATTCCTTCGGATTCTCGTTTTGGGTTATAATGAATCCCAAAGGGATTGTATGTTTATAGAAATTCATTATTATTTTGTTTGTGCGACCCCATTGGGGTCGAATGTTTTATAATTCGATTTTTGTTACTACTTCTGGAATTATGAAGTTTTTATTACTTTTATTTGATGGAATTTTTATAAGTTTCAATACCTCCAACAACAGGAAGTGTTAGTAAAGTTCCATTTAAATCAACCGTTAATTTTGTGCCGGGTTTAGGCCAAAGGGTAAATTCTTTATCGCTTGAAAATATCATGAGCCCTATTTGTTGTCCCTTCGAAATGATTTGATCATCGGGCATTAAATTAAAAGAAACGGAATAAAATTTTCCGGGTATTAAAGGTTCACTTTTTCTTATAGAAAGATAGTTTTGTGGATCGGCCCAACCTCTTGTAATAATGTTGTCTGTAATTTTTGCATTTCTTCCTTCTGTCCAGGGCAACGATACTAACCATACCGAAAGATTGGCTGCAGGTTTGCTGCTGGATAATTTAACAGTAACTTTTGTAGTACCAGAAATGTGCAGGTCTTTGGTTAAGATGGGTGACACATATAATAACCGGTGATTAGTATTTTCTGCTTGAGCCAACATAGCACCTGTAAACGAATAATTATCTTCTAAGGTTTCTGTATTTTTTTGCATTGTTTTTTCAATACTTAAATGTCCAAATTCAGGAGCACCAGCTTTTAAAAATAATGTTACAGGAATTGCATCTGGATTTGGATAATCTTTATACGCTGTTGGATTGTCTGGTTTGTCATTTTCTCTTACAATCCAGGCTTTAGCATCTTTTTCTACATCGTTTTGTATTCCAAATAAATATCTGGTAAACCATTTATTCATCATTGACAATGGCGGAGGACCACCATGCCCGTTTTGATGATAATAAATTTGGCAAGACAGCCCCATTGCTTTTGCGGCTTCATAAATTCTTAAACTGTGTTCTGGCATCACATTCCAATCATTAAATCCATGGCTCATCAACAAAGCTGCTTTCATCGGTTTCATATCATTTAAATAATCTCTTCCAGCCCAAAAATCATTATAGTCGCCGGTTTTTCTATCCATACCATTCTTCATTTCTTTATCTCTGACTAAAGCATTGTTATAAGCTCTTTTAGATTCATCGCCACTATGAATATAATCATACAATACATCGATATCTTCTCCTAAATACCCCCCCGGAGATCTTACTAAACCATTCGATCTATAATAATGATAATAAGAAGTATTGGGTGCAATTGGAATGATCGCTTCTAATCCTTCAACACCTGTTGTTGCTGCTGCTAACGGAATTGTTCCATTATATGAAGTACCCGTCATGCCTACTTTTCCGGTTGACCAAGAGGCTTCTACTTTTTCAAAACCATCCGGTGTTGTATATCCATTAGCTCTGCCGCATAACCAATCTATAACAGCTTTTGGTGCAAGTGATTCATTATCTCCTCCAACAGTTGGAGAGCCCTGCGAAAGCCCGGTTCCGGGAGAGGATGAATGAACAACAATAAAACCTCTTGGTACCCAAGTGTTAATTTGAGAATTTGAAATAATGGGTCGCTGACCTTGTCGTTTCACTTCGGGATGTACTCTTTCTTTTTCTGTAGCACCTATTTCATGTTTAATATCCCAAAAAAGTCCGGGAACATCTCCTGCTACTCCGGCAAAATAAGGACTAGACTCATAAATAATCGGGAGTTTCAATCCTTCGGTTTCAGTTTGAAACGGCCTTGTAACAGCAACGTGCATTCTATCTAATTTCCCATCGCCGTCCGTATCAAAAGTTGTTTCAACCCAAAGATCATGTCTAATCCATTTGGTTGCTGTATTAAAGGCAGGAACAATTTGAGCCTCACCATGTAAGAATATAGGAACTGCTTTTTCTTGTGCCTGTAATACATTGATTAAGCTAATTAAAAGTATAAGACTTAATAAACACTGCTTCATTTTTGTCATTAGTTGGAAATTGTTTTAATAATTCAAGAATTTATAATAATAAAAATACCGACATTTTACAAATTGATGTTATAGGATAAGCTTTTGTCTTATTTAAGACTTTAAGTAAACCAGTTTTCAATAAAAAAGCCGGAAGTTTTACCTCTGGCTTTGTATAATATTTTATTTCTATTTTAGTAAGACGAAGTGAAATTGAAAAACAAATGCCGACTGATTGTTAGTCAACCGGCATTTTGGCAATGTCTTGTAAGCATACTCTTTTTCTTTCGCCTATTCATTAGTTTTTGACTACCGATTTAATTGTCCATTTTTTCCCATCCCAAACACGCAATAGATAAATGTCTGCTTGTAAACCACTTAAATTAATGGCAGCCTGATTTGTACCGTTATTATACTTCTGTTTTATTAATACAGTTCCTAACTTATCTGTTAATTGTAGTTCGTAAAACTTTTTATTGGGGTTAGCAGAAGGCCTTCCTGATTCATCTACCACTTGTACCGTCATAGTACTGCTTGTTGGGTTTGGAGCTGTCATTATTCTTAACCCACCTGAACAATCAGGTGCATAAATATAACCATCAGCATCAATAGATTGAATACTGCCACAAGGAACAGTGGCAATCACCCTGATAGTGTAATACCGTTCTCCGGAACCATAACCTAAAGGGAAATCAGCTGTATTGCTATTTCCGGTTTGCTTTAAAATAAAAGGATTTGAGGGATCGCTTTCGTCTTTAGCATACCATGCGTAATTTGTGGCTGATGGAACTGCTGCTACTGCTCAAAAGAAATAAGGCCCCACCTCACAGGTAACATCTTTTTGCGTAAAATTGATGGCGTTTGTGCCGGTACCAATCGTAATATTTCTGATTACTGTATAAATTCTGGTACGTCCTTTTGTAGGAGACCTGAGTGTTAAGGTTAAAAATCCTGAGCTTACATTATTGTTTGGAAATCCTGATATTGTAACTATTGATGTGGCGGATTCAAGTTTCTATTGCAACGCTTGTTATCAAATATAGTTTTTTTTGTTTTTAGTAATCACAAGGGAAACGGATTAAATAATTTTGTTTAAAATAATTTGGTTAAACACTTCGGCAGGCGATCTGTAGTCAAGTGTTTTTCTGGGTCTTTCATTAAGTTCGTCCTGTACATACTGAAGTCGGTCTTTTGAGATCAGGCTTAAGTCGGTTCCTTTGGGAAAATATTGCCTGAGCAATCCGTTCGTATTTTCGTTTGTGGGACGTTCCCAAGGACTGTAAGGATGGGTAAAATATACCTGCACTTTAGTATGTTTTGTAAAGAGTTTATGCTGTGCCATTTCAACGCCGTTATCGTAAGTCATTGATTTTTTCATGAGGTCTGGTAGAGCCTTAAATTTCTTTTCAAAAGCAAGCCGTACGGTTTTGGAATCACGGGCTTTGAGATGAACGAGTATAACTGCCCGGGTGGATCTTTCAACGAGGGTTCCGATAGCACTGGCACGGTCTTTACCGAGAATGAGATCGCCTTCCCAATGTCCCGGAATCTCCCGTCCCATCACTTCTTCAGGCCGTTCATCGATTCTGATGGCGTCTTTAATTGTAGTTCTTTTATCGCTTCCACGGCGAACATTACCCCGGAATTTTCTTTGCTGCCGAAGTTCTTTCAGCAGCATCTCTTTGAGCTCTTTTTTCGAGTGCAGATAGATGTAGAGATAAATGGCTTCGTGGCTGATTTGCATGCGTTTATTGTTGGGATAATGTTTTCGTAAACTTACACTGATCTGATCAGGTGACCACTTCCTTTGGAGCTTCTCCAGGACATAGTTTTGGAGATCCGGATTTTGACTCAATTTATTTTTGCCACTGCGTCTGTCACTTCCCCGGTAGACCGCTTTATACTCTCCTTTAAGATGATGATAGTCGGCTTTGCCGAACTCTTTCACTTCACGGGAAATGGTACTTTTATGTCTACCCAGCGTACGGGCAATCAGTGATAAACTTTGTTTGAGAGCTAATAATTTATAGATTTCTATACGCTCATCATAGGTGAGCCGGGTGTACTTTTTTGTCATCATACAAGCTAAGTTTTTTCTTAGCGTTGCGTTAGATTATTGAACCGGCT
>JAYWEL010000147.1:0-4153 GCA_043779285.1 Chitinophagaceae bacterium
AGCGCTATTATTACAAAAGAGCAGATTGACTTTATGCTGGAAATGATGTACAGTGAAGCATCATTGACAGATCAAATGAATAACGGCAACCAGTTTATTATTATCAATGATACCAATGAACCGGTGGGTTTTGCTGCCTACCAGGAAATTGAACCTTCCCTTTTCAAACTGCATAAAATTTATATACTTGCTACGCAACAGGGAAAAGGCACCGGCAAATTTTTGATCAATCACATTATACATATAATGAAACAACTTGGAGCTGTTTCACTGCAATTACAGGTAAACCGGGATAACAAGGCCAGATTTTTTTATGAAAAAAATGGATTTACAATAATACAAGAAGCCGATTTCGATATTGGCAACGGATTCTTTATGAATGATTATGTGATGGAGAAAAAAATGTAACCAAGGTCTCTTTTTATTTTAGGATAGCCGATTTTTTTATAAGGCATACATCCAATACTACTTTCTTTTTGTAGAACTACTGCTAATCCCGGGAGATTATTAATTTTTTTGCCATATCTGAGCTCAACGGATTAGCAGAAATTCCATAACCATTCACTAAAACTCCTTTGATTCCACTTATTGATTCGATGGCATAAACAACCGCTTCATCAGAAGGATCTGAATTGCCTTCAAACCGATGGACTTCAACGATCTCAAAATCGTCAATAGTAAACTTATCACCATTACATATTAAACAATTTTCCTGCAGATTGAAATCAAGGTCAAAACCTCTTATTTTAAGGCCATTCACTGCTTCTGACAAAGTATCATATGCATACATGTTTATAAAATTTTATTGGTCATTAAAATTATTTCTTTACCAACTATTAATGTGGGACCTTATTTACCCAAACACTAACTGATGCGTCTGTTTAACAATTCCCATTACAAATATGCTTTGCACACGCCCCATATTCTCAATCTGGCTTAATTTATTTACATGAAAATCATGGTAAGCATTCATGTCCGCACACATTACCTTCAGCATAAAATCAAATTCCCCGGAAATGGTAAAACATTCTACCACTTCCTGCATTATATGAATAGCTTTTACAAATTTTGTACCGGCAGTTTTATTATGTTCTTTCAGGGATACATAACAAATAGCAATTAAGCTTTTCTTCACTTTGGTATGATCTACTAAGGTGGCATATTGTTTTATTACCCCATTTACTTCCATACGTTTAATACGTTCATGAACCGGTGTGGTGCTCAGATGTATGGCAGAAGCAATTTCTTTAACTGTCATTCTTGCATTCTGTTGCAACAAGTTTAGTATTGACAGGTCTTTGCTATCCAATACCATATCACTGATAGCTGTTTTTTCTGTTTGTGCCACTTTTGCCATCGGTAAAAAGTATTTTCTACTTTAAATAGTTAAATAAAAGAATAATCCACCAAATTTACACAATTCTTTAGAATAATATACTATAATGTTATTTTTGTGATCTAAAAAATAAAACCATGTCAACACTATCAAAAACTTCGATCGATTTCAACCTTGCTTATAAGGTTGCCGATATTTCCCTGGCTGCCTGGGGACGTAAAGAAATGCGCCTCGCTGAAGCAGAAATGCCCGGTCTTATGTCTATCCGTAAAGAATACGGGCCTTCTCAACCACTGAAAGGTGCAAGAGTGGCCGGCTGTTTACACATGACCATACAGACTGCTGTACTGATTGAAACGTTAACTGCATTAGGTGCAGAAGTAAAATGGAGCTCCTGCAATATCTTCTCTACACAGGATCATGCTGCCGCTGCTATTGCTGCTGCCGGTATTGGTGTATTTGCCTGGAAAGGACAAACACAGCAAGAAGCTGACTGGTGTATTGAACAAACATTGTTCTTTGGTGGTGTCGACAAACCATTGAATATGATTTTAGATGATGGTGGTGATTTAACTAACATCGTACTTGATACATATCCTGAATTAATTCAGCATGTAAAAGGTATTTCTGAAGAAACCACTACCGGTGTTCATCGTTTATATGAAAGAGTAACTAATGGAACATTACCAATGCCGGCTATTAATGTAAATGATTCAGTTACAAAATCGAAGTTTGATAATAAATACGGTTGTAAAGAATCTTTAGTTGATTCAATCCGCCGTGCTACAGATGTAATGCTGGCTGGTAAAATAGCGGTTGTAGGTGGATATGGTGATGTAGGCAAAGGTTCTGCTGCTTCATTGGCTGGTGCCGGTTGCCGAGTTATCGTTACAGAAATAGATCCTATCTGTGCACTACAAGCTGCCATGGATGGATTTGAAGTAAAGAAAATGATTGATGCTGTAAAAGAAGCCGACATTGTTGTTACGGCGAGTGGTTGCCGTGATCTGATAAGAGGCGAACATTTCAAACTGATGAAAGATAAAGTAATCGTTTGTAATATCGGTCACTTTGATATTGAAATTGATATTGCCTGGTTGAATACAAATTATGGACATACAAAAGACACGATCAAACCACAGGTAGATATTTATAATGTGGATGGCAATGATGTAATTATCCTTGCGGAAGGCCGTTTAGTAAACCTTGGTTGTGCTACCGGACACCCTTCGTTTGTAATGAGTAATTCATTCTCGAACCAAACCCTGGCGCAGATTGAGTTGTGGTTGAACCATAAAAATTATGAGAACAAAGTATATGTACTCCCCAAGCATTTAGATGAAAAAGTTGCCCGTTTGCACCTTGCAAAGATTGGTGTAGAGCTGGAGGAGCTGACAGATGCACAATCTGCATATCTTGGTATTAGTAAGGAAGGGCCGTTTAAGTCAGATCTTTACAGGTATTAATAATAACCTCCTTATGTTGTTTAAAACCATCAGCCAACCGGCGGATGGTTTTTTTAGTTTATAACTTTCGGGAACGGTATTTGTAATACACCATTTTATGATCAAAGGCTCCGCTAAGCTATTCTATTTTATACTGTTATTTTTTACACATTCGTCAGTTTCTGCCAGGGAAGTAAATAAAATATTGGAAGATAGTGTGCTGATAACCACACCATCACAGGCAAAGGCCTGGCTGGACAGTCTGCAACGAACCGACTCCAGCACTCATTGGATAAACGTAGAACCCGATATTTTTTTTGAAAACCTTCGTGGTTTTGCCACCTCACCACTAAAGTTTTATGAAGGACGTACCAACAATTTTTGTGCCTACTCAGCACTAACTTATCTGCCATTGAAAAATGATCCGCTTGGTTTTTGCAAGTTCATGCTAAAGCTTTACAAGGAGGGAAAAGCAAGTTATAATGAAGTGTACTTTAAACCTGGCAAAGCTATTTTGCAAGAAGCAGGTTTGCTAAAATATAAAGGGGCGCTGGATTTAAATCCGGCTGCACAAATGTGGTTTCTATGTCTGGCAGATAGGTTTAAAGGTTATCTGAATTTTGTAAATCTTCATTTCGATAAAGGTGATGAGAACACCTTATGGGCATCTACAAATTTTTCAAAATTCAATCGAATACTTCGCAAAGCTTTCAAATTAAAAGTACGGGCAAGAGGTTCAGATATTATTCGTCCCTGGATGAAAAACCCGTACAGTTATATTGAAGAAAAATTAAAAACAGGAACCGTATTTGTTTATCTCAACAACCGTTTTTTATACCGCAAAAAACATACATCATCCCGTTTCAGTATCCCCACTCATTATATTCTTGTGCTGGACATCCAAAAAATTGATGAAAATAAAATCAATATTATTTATTGGGATTATGGAATGAAATCGTTGCAGCAAATTTCGCCAACCTTGTTGCGAAAAGCTGTTTTTGGTATTACTTATGCAACAAACACAAAATGAAAAACTACCTGCTTTATATCATCACAGTTATTATTGTAGCTACTTCCTGTTCATCCAGCAGGGAACTAACTGCTGATTACTATCGCCAAAACGAAGCAACATTGGTATCCATTAAAGATCGCTTTAAAAAAATACACCGCCTTCACCCATTTTCCTTTGAAGTAGGAGATAAAAAATATTCTGAAGTTGGTATTGAAATCATCACCGACACTATCCGGTACATCTACCATTTTAAACCGGGAGAAAATAATCTTGCCGACACTTTACAGGCCTATCAATTTAATGTAGGAGAAATGCTTACTCTTTTTGCGGATATGAAACAGATGCGCTGCACCTGGATAA
>JAYWEL010000148.1:0-9836 GCA_043779285.1 Chitinophagaceae bacterium
ATCACTATAAGTATAATCTTCATATCCATCAGCTCCGGTCATATTTAAATGAAACCGGTCTGTATTCAATTGTTTGCGTACTGTTTTTGAACCCATGTAAATAAACTTGCCGGCAAATAAACGCAATTTCATTCCACCTCCTCTAACATAGTTGAAAAAATAGTTGCCAGTAAAAGCAACTCTTGCAAAATCGGTGGATTGTTCAATTCGGAGATTTGCAGAATAGGGGTATAAGGCTCTGTTATTTTCTATAACAAAGTCCAACTGCTGAAGGTTTCTTTGACTACCAAAAGTATTTACACGGTTTGTAATACTTGTATCGATACCTGTAATAACGGTGTCTTTGTTAAAACGTAAATTTTGTTCAGTAATAAAAAATGATTTGAACTGAATATGTTTATGAATCGAATTTGTCAGGTCTTTTTCTTTAAAGGTTAACCGAAAACCTGGAACAATTTTTTGAAAAGTTAAAACTGTTTTTTCATTTTTCGATTCCGTAAAAACATAATCAGAGAATGTAGATGCATTCAGAAATACATCCAGTTTCCGTATGGCACTGTTGGAGAAATGAGTGTAATTTATTTTCCCGGTGCCGACTAGTTTTTTGGTGCCTGTTGCAAACATGGGTATTACAAAAAATTGGAAAGCAGAAGGAGGAAGTTTGTAATTTGAAATGAATAGTCCAGCCATTAGTTTGTCATAACTATTAAATCCCATTACCGGATTTAACCAAAGTAAATTCTTAGTTGGGTAATTGATATATTCTTTTAGTTTTTTTATCGATAGCAAACTGGCAATTTTCCATTTACGCACAAAAGTAGGATCTATAACACCCCTTTTGGTTAAGAGTGAAAAAATGGAATCAAGATTAAGTTCAGTAGAAGATTGCAAAGAGGATTTAAAGTCTTCCGGATAAGGATGTTTGAACTGCCAATCTCGGTAATATTTTTTTATTCCATTAGCAAATGAAGTGTTGCCCATTTTTTCTTCGAGAAACTCCATCCATTTATACGTTTTATGATAGACGACCAATCCATAGTTTGTTCGATTAAAAGCTTCTGCGTTTAATTCAATAGGTTGATCGAGTTTTGAAACAGCCTTTGTTTTTAAAAGTAGGTTTTCAAAATTTTGACGATTTATACTTTGTACTGCTCGTTCCACTTTAGGCTTTTTAGTATTTTGCCAGTGCAAGTATTTGTTATCATAAAATGTGTTCAGGCCTTCATCCATCCAGGGATGTAGCCTTTCGTTGCTTGCCAAGATGCCATAAAACCAATTGTGCCCCACTTCATGTTCAAGGATAAGATCCAATATCGATTGATCCAACATTTCCCCCAAAACAGTTATGGTAGGGTATTCCATGCCGCCTGATATTTTATCCCAACCCTGTACTGCAGATACGGTATTATATGGATATTCTCCAATCCATTCATTTCTGGTCTTAACAGCATCTTTAATAATTTGTATGCTGTTTTTCCAAAGTTCTTTTTTGGAAGAAGAATAAAAGGAAAATGCATCAATGATTTTTCCTGAGTTCAATTTCAATGTATCATGACTTACTAAAAAATCTTTACTGGCAAACCAGGCAAAATCATGCACATTGTTTTGCATGTATTGCAAGGTTTTTGTCTTGCTGGAAGTTAATACAGTTGGCGTTTTAGGTAATTGATTTTTTGCAACAGATGCATTTGGTTTTATTGATGTTTTTTTAGCTTCTGCTATAGAAGTTGGTTTTCTGTTGATCATCCATTCAAACTCATCTTTATTTTGCAGTTCACCCGTTGCCGCTACAACATAGTTTTGGGGCAGTGATATTTGTACATTATAATTTCCAAACTCACTGTAAAACTCTCCCTGATCGAGATAAGGCATCGGGTGCCAGCCTTTCCGGTCATACACAGCCGGTTTTGGATACCATTGAGTTAGCTGATAATTATTTTTATCATGACCGCTTCGCGAAAAAATAGCCGGTAGTTTTACATGAAATGAAGTGCTGATAAAAGTTTTTGCACCCGGCGCAAGTGTTGTTGGAAGAATTAGTTTAATGATGTCAATATGCAAAGGATGATCTTCAATATCTGCGGTTATATTATTTACCCGAAAAGTAAGGCGGTTGATATAACCCTTGTTTTCTTTATCCGAAAAATAAAAATCAGTATTACCGTTTTTTAATTGTTGATTGCTGAATGCGGTCCGGTCATTTTTATAAGCATTCGGCCATATATGAAACCAGATAAAATGCAAACTGTCGGGAGAATTATTGATGTATTCAATATTGACAAAACCAGTCAGCGTATGCTCCTTGTCATTCAACGAAACATCGATTGTATAATTGACCTGTTGCTGCCAATATTTTTGTTGGGCATGTACAGATGATAAAAAAATAAAGGCTAAAAAGAAAAAAAAAATTTTTCTCACAAGGGGATGGTTTATTCAAATTTAAAACTAAAATTCAAAATTCCCTGTTGGTATTATTTCCCTTTACCGAGAAAGATAATCCGCAACGAATGTATCATTATCTTAAAGTCAAGTGCAAGCGAAATGTTTTCGATATAGATCAAGTCAAACTTACATCGTTGAATCATTTCTTCAATATTTTCTGCATAGCCAAATTGTACCATTCCCCAGCTTGTAAGACCGGGCTTTACTTTCAACAGGTATTTGTAATAAGGGAAGAGTGGAATTAACTGATCGATATAATGTTTACGTTCGGGCCTGGGTCCAACCAGACTCATTTCGCCGATTAATATATTCCATAATTGGGGCAATTCATCTAATCTCCATTTACGCATAATTCGTCCCCATTTAGTAATCCTAGGATCAAAATCGGAGGACAGTTTAGGGCCGTCATATTCTGCATCAATAAACATCGAACGGAACTTGTACAATAAAAATGGGTTGCCTTTATAGCCGACTCTTTGCTGACTGTATATGATTGGTCCATTGGATGAAAGCTTTACCCTGATTGCAATAATAAGAATGAGGGGCGATAAAATAATTGCTCCTGAAATAGAAACGAGTATATCTAATAAGCGTTTTATATTCTGTTGCCAATCCGGCATCAATCCCATTTTAAGATCAATTAAAGCAGCTCCCAATACATTACTGGTTTTTACTGAGCCCGAAAGAATGTCTAAAGTATTTGGCTGAATTTTTATTTCCACATCTTTTTCACTCAGTCGCTTTATGATTTCTTCAATGAAGTGATGGTCGTTTTTTTCCAATGCAATGACAACCTGATCAATATTGTTTTGGTCAATGATTTTTTCAAGATCATTCAAAGAGCCAAGATGATTCAGGTATTTCTGCAGTTCGTTTTTAGATTGTTCGTTTGCCGAAACGAATCCGGCATAGTGATACCCTTCATTACGAATATTCTTTTCCGTTTCCTTATAAAGAAGAATTGCGTTTTTCTGCCCACCAATCATTAATGTTTTAAAAGAAACAGTTCCTTGCAGCAGTTGTTTTTTTACAAACAGCAGGATAAAGTAACGGCCACAAAAAATGAAAAGGAAATGAATAATTACCAGCAATGAAAAGCTTTGATAATAGTATTTAAGATATTCCGGATTTACATCATTTAATAGCAACAGAAAAAACAATACCATGCTTCCAATAAAAACCTGGATGAATGTATTAGTAAATTCTATCAATCTAGATTTTTTATATAAGGAATGATAAGAACCCGACAAATTGAATAGGATCATCCAGCCAAATGGAATAAGGAAGATTTGAGACCAGAATATATTGGGTATGTTCAAAAAACCGGATTCGAAAACAGGTTCATTCAACAACCATTTTCTAAAAAAATAAAAGCAAGACCAGGCCAATGTGGCCAGCATAAAATCGCTAAAAGCATACCAGGCTGTATTTATTTTTTTATGGGTTTGCATCAATTAAGATCGGGTAACAACGTTGTGGCTAATTTTTTCCAAAATCTGATGAGCTACTTCCATGGCCATTAATCCGTCAATTTCAGAAACAATGGTTTTTGTATTATTTACAATGGCGTTTCTAAATTCTTCCAATTCTCTTTTAATGGCATTTACTTCTGGAATAGATGGATTTGCTATAGCTATCGTTTTTTTGCCTTTCGAAGTTTCTATGTCAAATGAAAAAACATTCTCATCTTTTTCTTCTTTCATTTTAATCACTTCTGTTTTCTTATTCAGAAAATCAATTCCGATATAAGCGTCTTTCTGAAAAAACCGCATTTTACGCATCTGCTTCATGGATATGCGGCTGCTAGTGAGGTTAGCAACACAACCGTTATGAAATTCAATTCGAACGTTGGCAATATCCGGCGTGTCGGATAAAACAGTAACTCCACTTGCCGAAATAGATTTAACGGTACTTTTTACAATACTTAAAATGATGTCAATATCATGAATCATCAAATCCAGGATCACACTTACTTCTGCTCCACGAGGATTGAATTGTGCCAATCGATGCACTTCTATAAACATGGGGTTTAATGCAATATCCTTGATAGCCAGAAAGGCCGGATTAAACCTTTCTACATGACCCACCTGTAATTTTACATCCGATTCCTTAGCCAGTTTTACAAGTTGATATGCTTCTTCCATGGTATTGGCAAGCGGTTTTTCTACAAAAACATGTTTGCCTTTCTTCAATGCTTTTTCACAAATCTCAAAATGAAATGGAGTAGGAGTCACAACATCTACCAGATCACATTTATCTATTAACTCATTTTCATTTAAAAAACGCTTCACTTGATATTTTTCAACCACTTCATTGGCATTCACATCATTCGGATCGTAAAATCCAATAATTTCAATACCACTGATTTCTTTCCAGTTGTTTAAATGAAACTTTCCAAGATGTCCTACTCCGAAAACGGCAACTTTTAGCATGAATAGTAATTATAGGGACAAAAATAACTAAATACTGTTGGGATGGAAATAAAAAAGGAGGGGTTTAGTTTTACAAGAAATAAATGAACTGATCAGGTAAATCATTTTTTTTATCAAGAAATTCTACTATATCATAAAACCGAAAAAGCCTCAAACACATTTGTATTTAAGGCTTTTTGCGGACCGGACGGGACTCGAACCCGCGACCTCCGCCGTGACAGGGCGGCATTCTAACCAACTGAACTACCGATCCAAAAATTATAAGAACTTTTACAGGGCGTCTCGCCTAAGGCGAGATAACCAACTGAACTACCGATCCAAAATATATAATCAACATACAGGGCATCTCACCTCAGGCGAGATAACCAGCTGAATTACTGATTTAAAATATTGATTGGTTGGGTTAACAACCAATTCAAATAAACTTTATTGCAACGCTTTAATCTTTTTTCCAGACTTTCAGCTTCAACTCTTGAATTAAAGGGTGCAAGAAAAATTAATTTCCAAGGCCCCTTATTTTTTGTAAAAGTTGAAATACCAGCGTTGTGTTGTTCTACTCTTTTTTTGAAATCAGAAGTACTTCCTTTATAGAAAATACCTACATTATTCTCAATTATATAAGTATAAAACATGAAAAGAACTTTTGACAGGGCGTCTCGCCTAAGGCGAGATTACCAACTGAACTGCCGATCCATCCCATAAATTTGGGAGTGCAAATATAGAGGAATTATTTTTTCAATAACAAAACTTTGTTGAGTTTTTCTTGCAATCCAGTAACTTTACCCCCTTATTAATAATTAATATTCATGCCTTCAAACATTAACAGACAATTTCTCGATTTTGAAAGACCCATTAAGGACCTGATTGATGAAATTGAAAAACTAAAACATACAGCAGAAAAAACCAAGATTGACATGAGTGAAGCCATTGGTAAATTGGAAGCCAGTATCGATGAAAAAAGAAATGAACTCACGCAAAGTCTTACGCCTTGGCAAAAAGTGCAGTTGAGTCGACATCCAGACCGGCCATATACATTGAAATACATTAATGAAATGTGTGATAAGTTCATTGAACTATATGGCGACAGAAATGTAAAAGACGATAAAGCCATGGTTGGTGGATTTGCCGATTTGGACGGACAGACAGTCATGTTCATCGGTCAGCAAAAAGGAGTGAATACCAAAATGCGTCAGATGCGTAATTTTGGTATGGCAAATCCGGAAGGTTACCGTAAAGCATTACGTTTAATGAGATTGGCAGAAAAATTTAACAAACCGATTGTAACATTAATAGATACTCCAGGAGCATTTCCTGGATTAGAAGCAGAAGAACGTGGACAAGGAGAAGCAATTGCCCGGAATATTTATGAAATGATTCGATTGAAAGTACCTGTAATATGTGTCATCATTGGCGAAGGGGCTTCCGGTGGAGCATTAGGTATTGGTGTAGGTGATAAAGTGTTTATGATGGAAAATTCATGGTACTCGGTGATTTCTCCTGAAAATTGCAGCACCATTCTTTGGCGTAGTTGGGAACAAAAAGAAATTGCAGCAGATCAATTGAAACTGACATCAAAAGATATGTTGGGATTTGGTTTAATAGATGGAATCATTCCGGAACCTCCTGGTGGAGCTCATTGGAGCCTGGAAGAATCTGCCGCATTTGTCAAAAAACAAATTCTTGAAACATTGAAAGAATTGAAAGTAATTAATCCAGAAAAAAGAATAAATGACCGGATTGAAAAATTCGGAAAAATGGGATTTTGGGAAGAAGTTTAAAAATAATTGATCAGTTAGAAAAAAGTATATGTTTTTAAGGGAAAAATTCAGGGGAACAGGAGTAGCAATTGTAACCCCATTTTTACAAGATGGTCAAATTGATTTGGAAGGTTTTAAAAAATTGATTGATCATCTTATCAATGGGCAAGTGGAATATTTAGTTGTGTTGGGTACTACTGGCGAAAGTGCAACCGTGCATGGAGAAGATAGGCAAAAAGTTTTTTCGTTGGTCAACGAAATAAATAATAGACGTGTGCCATTGGTTGCCGGTATTGGTGGATACGATACAGATGATGTTATTAAAGGATTCAAAGAATTTGATTTGACAGGATATGATGCAATTCTTTCGGTAAGTCCATATTACAGTAAACCAAATCAGGAAGGAATTTTTCAGCATTATAAAATGCTGGATCAGCATACGCCATTGCCCATCATATTGTACAATGTACCAAGCAGAACCGGACAAAATGTAACGGCTGAAACACAGGTAAGAATTGCCCATGCTTGTAAAAATATTTTTGCTACAAAAGAAGCAAGTGGCGATATGGATCAGGTTATGCAAATATTGAAAAATAAACCTGCCGATTTTATGGTCATCAGCGGGGATGATCCCATTACTTTGCCGATGATAGCTTGCGGAGCAGATGGCGTTATCTCGGTTGTATCAAATGCCTACCCGAAAGAATATTCAGATATGGTGAGATTATGTTTGGATGGAAAGTTTACGGAAGCATTGCCATCACATTTCAAATTTTTAGACATCATTAAATCGTTGTTTACCGAAGGCAACCCAAGTGGAGTGAAAGCCTATTTAAGTGAAATGGGAATCTGTGAAAATAGTTTTCGGTTGCCTGTTTGGCCGGTCAGTGATGTACATATGGAAAAAATCAGGGAACTGATGAAAACAGTTTAATACCGTTTATATCTATAGAAAGCTGTGAATCATTCACGGCTTTTTTATTTGATAGAGTTAATTTAAAAAAATATTTTTAATGCTGATGAATAAAATTCTGACAGCATTTTTTCTGCTATTGTTTATTTCTGCTCAATGCCAGAAAAATAATTCTATCATATTAAATAAAAACTGGCAATTCAAAAATCAAAAAGCAACAAAATGGTTTCCGGCAACAGTTCCCGGAACTGTTCATACAGATTTGTTGGCCAATAAATTAATTCCCGATCCATTCTTCCGGGATAATGAAAACAAATTACAATGGATTGATAAAGCCGACTGGGAATATAAAACCAGCTTTGATTTAGATGCAACCGTTTTCTCTAAGAAAAAAATATTGTTGGTTTTTGACGGATTGGATACCTATGCAGATGTTTATCTAAATGGTCATCTTATTTTGCATGCGGATAATATGTTTCGGGGATGGGAAGTGGATATAAAACCGTATGCAAGAAATGCTAAAAATATATTGTTGATAAAATTCTTCTCTGCACAAAATAAAGTAGACAGCATTGCTAAATCTAAATTGCCGTTGGTCTTGCCAGATAATAACCGGGTTTATGTTCGTAAAGCACAATTTCAGTTTGGTAGGGATTGGGGTCCAAAATTTGTGGGATGTGGCATCTGGAAAAATGTAAAAATCATTGGTAGTGATTCTATGTTTGAAACACCACGGAATAACTTCATCGATAATCGGGTAAAATTGATTCAGCAAAAAGACAGCATGGGAATTTCTTTTTATTTTGAAAAAGACGGCAAACCCATTTATGCAAAAGGGGCTAACTGGATTCCGGCAGATATTTTTTTGCCTGGAACAACCAAAAATGATTACCGCAAACTTTTGGTAATGGCAAAGAATGCCAACATGAATATGCTTCGGGTTTGGGGAGGTGGTATTTATGAAGCAGATTATTTTTATGACCTCTGCGATTCACTGGGCATCATGGTTTGGCAAGATTTTATGTTTGCCGGAGGCATGTATCCGGGAGATGTAGGTTTTATACAGAATGTACATGAAGAAGTGAAATACCAGATAAACAGGTTGAAGCATCATTCCAGAATTGTACTTTGGTGTGGCAATAACGAAATTGATGAGGCATGGAAAAACTGGGGCTGGCAAAAACAATTCAATTTACATGGGGCAGATTCAGCAAAAGTTTGGAATGATTACAAACGGCTTTTTGAAGACAGCTTAAAAAAATGGGTAGACCAATATGATAGCAACAGGCAATATATTTCTTCATCACCTAAAATTGGCTGGGGACATAAGCAAAGTTTTACAGAAGGCGATAGTCATTATTGGGGGCTATGGTGGGGACTGGGAAATTGGGAAATTTTTGAAAATAAAACCGGTCGCTTTGTAAGTGAATACGGTATGCAATCAATGCCCAATTGGAATACAATAAAATCCTTTACGGTTAAACAAGACAGGTATTTGAATTCACCAGTAATACAATCGCACCAAAAAGCCAGTGAAGGATTTCAGAAACTGAATCATTATTTGACCCGCTATTTTATCGATTCGGTAAAACTGCAAAAACTGTCATTGGAAAATTATACGTACTTAAGCCAATGTTTGCAATACTATATTTTAAAAAACAGTATTGCCATCCATAGGAGTAAGTCTCCCGGTAATATGGGTACGCTTTTATGGCAAATGAATGATTGCTGGCCGGTGACAAGTTGGAGTATTACAGATTATAGCCGACAACCAAAAGCCGCATGGTATGCAGTAAAGGAAGCATATCGTGATGATGTATTGCCGGAAAAAGAATTGATCATTCCCAAAAATATAAAACTGGAGAAACCGGATTTTAAAATAACTGTATCCGGTAATTTCGTTTCCGTTACTTCTAATGTTACGGCTAAATATATTTACCTGTACGCTAATAAAACCAATATCAACTTTGCTGACAATTATTTTGATTTAAAAGCAGGGGAAACAAAAACTATCAGCATAGATAAAACGAAAATTTCTTTTTCAGATATTCTTGTAAAATCATTGTACAGTATACTAAAGGATAAATAATACCATCTTGATTTACTAAATAGTCCAACGCCCGCCTGACCGGACGGGCAGGGACTATGTGTAAATCTTAGATGGTATACTAACTTGCTTTGATAATTCCGAATTTAAAATTCAATAAAGATTTCATATCGTTTATCCTGTCGTTCAAGCTTTGGAAAAATGTTTCCACCGCATTTTCAAAGCAAGTATAGCTGGCATAATAT
>JAYWEL010000149.1:0-9786 GCA_043779285.1 Chitinophagaceae bacterium
AATTTAATTTTGGCGCCAACCAGGCAATAGATTTCCGGTTTAATCTGATCCTGCTCATGTCACGTATTGGAGGAAAAGAATTGAATGCTTTATCAACCAGTTTCTTTGCAGAAATAATTGAGCAGAATAAGTTTAATGGTGTAACCAGCAAAGTATATGGCATTGCAGAAGAAGGTAATTTTTATCGGGCCAAAACGGCCATACCTTCAACTTTAACTGAATCACAAGATTTGAATGCAAGGGCATTTATAATATGGCAGGCTTGCCGTAAAAAGGAAGGAGAACAAGGAGTACAAAAATGGAAAGCAATGGATGAATTTATAACACATGATTTCAATTATATATTTTACCTGCCTAATTAATGAAGAAATATAATTCTATATACTATTTACTTTTTATCCTGCTGGTTATGGGCACCTTTGCTTCCATGGCCCAGAATAGCTATGGCCTGAAGATTATGGGTGGGGTTGCCTTTGTTTTTGGGTTATTATTTTTTATGGAGTTTTTTATTGCTATCAGGAGAAAAGAAAAAGAAGATCTTTTTACAATATTAGAACCGGTTTGTCTTTTTGTGCTTTCCCTCGTTTTCGGTCTCCGGGTTTTTTATATTCATTTTAATTTTGTTGAAATCTTATTTGGTGCAGCGGCAGTATTGCTTGCCATTATTTACTTGCGGAAAATGATTATTCGCTATCGTCAGTTTGAAAAAAAGAATAAAGTATTGTCAGTTTTGGTTATTGTATTTCACTTAAGTGTTGTGCTCTTTCTTGCTTCTCTGGCACTGGTCCCATTTTTCCCAATGGTTGCGGAATCTACCGGTATCGGTTCATTTGCGTTATTACTGGTTTTCATTATTGCAGGATTTTTAAAAAAGAATTTATTGGTAGAAGGAGAATCAGTTTCTGCCTTCACGATGGTCAGGCAATACAAAGGTCATCCTGTAATTATCATTACAATGATCATCATGTTCTCTTTTTATATTGGCTTTAATAAAATAGGCTTGCTCCCGGGAATTTATTCAGATGAATACCCAAGAGCTTATTTTAAATTGGTGGATGATGCTACAACAGGAAAAGAAAAAGCTGTTGAAGGAAAATACAAACATGAAGAGTTTATGGAGCAATATGAAGAATTCTTGAATCATAATCAAATCAAGAATCAATAACCTGGAAATTAAGTAGAGAGATCTGCTTTAATTTAAATGCCCTTTGATTTTTAAAAATGAAAATTCAACACAAAATTATAGTGTAGCATATTCACTTTATTGAGTTCGTATTTTTTGTTCCCGTAGGTTTCTCCGTTTTTTATTTTTCCCGAAACCAAAAGCTGTGCTTCCAATCCTTTCATTAAACCAGCAAATGAATAACGAATATCGGCATTCATCTGTGTGTAGGATGGCATTCCATATTTATTCAATCGGTAATTTTTTACATCAGGCAATTGGTAGTAACCCGCAGCCAGCGAGGTTTTCAGTCTTGACTTGGGGATATTGTAGTTAACCTTTCCCATGATGGCATGCACATCGCCAAACCCCTCATTCCGTTCGCGGGGCAGAAAAGTAAAGAACGGATCCCGTCCCCATTCGCGGGGCATCAGGTAACGACCATGTGCCGTAATGCGGTTGTAGTTAACCGAAGTTTCCCATTGTTTATTTTTCCATCCTGCTTTTGCACCAAAGGCCATGGCTTTGCCTGCTTTTTCAAAATAGGTTTTTTCTGCATCTGCATGACCGCCATTTTTGATTGCATCCTGACGGATGAATTGCGCCGATGCAAAAATGCTGTTCTTGTTTTTTAGTGGGAAGTTCAGGTCGGTTTGTAACATCGCCGAATTAAAAATATTTTCTGCAAATAAATTCCATGCATGCAATTTGATATTTGTATTCACATCAACATGTGCAGCCAGCATAAAAAGTCCTTTGCTTTCCAGATTATTTCTGTACTGAGATTTTGTACCATCGATATTTATACCGGCTGAATAAATGCCCATGGATTCTGCAACAGAATACCACTGGGTGGTGCTTCTTGGCGAAATGGCATAGATCCATCCGGCTTCGAATTTGGTTTTTTTCAATTCATCCAATTCAATCCAGATTCCTTCCACACCTGTTGGACGCATCCGCCCATCTTGTAAATTGATGAATGGCGTATTGATCAGTTGCCTTCCGAAAATAATGGAAGATTTTTTGAAATTATATTTAAGTTGAAATTCTTCCAGGCGGTCCAGGTCCTTTTTATTGGCCGGATCTTCCACATCAAATAACCCTATTTCATATCGGTTAAATTGTCCTGTCAGGGAATCGGCTTTTGTAAAATCGGAAGAACCAATATTGAAAATATAAAACCCACTCAATACAAATTGAAAGCCATGGAATTTGGCAGTTTCATATCGGAGTCCGCCTCCAACGGCGTTTGCATAATAATCGCTAAGCCCTTTTTGATTTTGGGTTTGGGAAAAATAATAACGGAAATGACCGTTAAAGTGGCCTCTTTTAAAAGCAGACAAAATGGAACTGCTGTCTTCGGTCACTATTTTTTTACCCTGATACATTTCTGCTTTCTCCGAAATTTCCTGATGCTGTGCATGTACAAAACCGATACTAAATAATATGGAAATTGTAAAACTGAATATCCTTTTCATAAAACCAAACACTCCTTTTCTAATTTTTATTTTTAACGAAATTGATAATCTACGCCGGTTACTTGAGTCAATAATGTTTGTGGCCCGTCGAGGATTTTTGCAGCTACAGGTGGGGTAGGTGTTACCGGCGAATTGGCTGCCAGATATTCTTTCATCACCGAATGCAAAGTATGTGGGGTGTTTTTTGCATCGATTACATTCTTCATTCGGCAAAGCATGTCTGCCGGATCACCGTCCCGTTCGCAGGCACAAATAGAATAGGTCTTATTCATGTCCAATGGCTGATCGCCGATGCTTACCTGCTGCAATCTTTTCCCTTTTTCGGCAAATGCATTGAAGGATATTTTCATTCCCTTGAATTTGATCACCCATCCGCCAAAACGCTCGGATGCTTCTTTAGCAAATACATTATTCAATTCTTTTTCCAACCACTCATTCAATTGTTTTCCGGTAACGTTGCCTGTACGTACAAAACTATCCACGGGTAACATGTCGAAAATAAATCCATGTGTGATGGGTATATTACCTGTATGGTCCGGCGTAGTACGGGGAGGGCAAAACCGGAATCCATTAGATAAAACAATGTCGATGTCATTCATCTTCCAATCCAATGCGTCCAGTATCATCGTGTCTATCGGATTTTCTACAACAAAATAACGGTAGAGTGGGATGGTACTGTAACCGGCAATTTTATAAATCTCTTCTTCGAAAGGTTGCTCATTGTTTTTAATCAATGCCGTCATTTCTTTAGATGCCTTATAATTGTTGCTGCTTATTTCTACCAACTCATAATCGTCTTGTATAACCTTGCCATGCTGTATGGTTAAATTCAGTTTCCCTACAAACGATCCGAATGCACCGGGTTCTACTACTTTAGCATATTTGCAAACAATGGGTTTGCGAACTCTTTCATGTGTATCGCCACCGAGTATATAATCAACGCCTTTGCATTCTTCCAAATTGGCCAGATGAATTTGTTGCGATAAACCAAGATGAGCCACTACCAGCACATAGGCACATTGTTCCTGATTGCGCAGCACATCAACATAATGTGCCAGATTTTCTTCGGGCTTGGTATAAATAATTCCTTTGCTATAATTGGGTGATTGGCGAATAGGTACCAACGGGTCTGTATAGCCCAAAAATCCAATCTTGACACCGTTCACCTGCCAGATATAATATGGTGGGAAAATCAGTTCTCCTTTTTTATTGTCGCCTAAGTCGTGATACATATTGGCACAAACCTTAGGTGCGTTAAGTGATCCCAATAAGGTTTGCATGGCTTTTTTATAATAGATCACTTCCCAGTTGCCCGGCAAATACAAATCGTAACCCAAGGCATTCAAAATGGGCACCATGGCTTTGCCGGTTGTTTTTACAGATAGTTCACTGCCCTGAAACATATCGCCGGTATCAATTAAAAATGTATTCGAATTTTTCTTCCGTTGCTTTTGCAGATATGTAGCCAAATGTGCATAGCCACCGGTTTTGCGAAATACGGCTTTTTCGTTTTCCCAAAACAATTCATCATGGGGATGCACCTGGCAGTGTACATCGGTGGTTTGCAGAATGGAAATAGTGAAGGCTTTATCACTTGAAGTAATTTCACTTAATTCTTTTTCTTTTAAAGCCTCTGCTACCGATACAATAGGAGTAGTAGCCAGCAAACCTGCGCCACCGATAGTACTTAGTTGTTTGATGAAATTTCTTCTGTTATTGTTGCTCATGTCAATTATGAATTATCAATTACGAATTACGAATTACGAATGTTGAATTACTAGTTATCAATTAGGAATTACAAATTATTAATTACGATTTTTATAAAAATGTCTTCTAACTCTCAACTCTGAATTCGTAATTCGTAATTCAACATTCGTCATTTATTTCTTCAAACTCTCTGCAATTTCTTTAAACGGTCCGTACTTGTGTTGCTTCTCCGGAAATTTATCTGCATAGGGTCCGAAAGGATGATCGACCGGTTTTTTCGAAATATCGGGCCAGTCTTTTGGCGTGTTTATATGCGGTCTTGATTGCGAGTTTACATAAGCTGCCACATCCCATGCTTCTTCATCGGTCAGTTGCGGGTTTTGATAGGTTGCTCCCTGCGGCATATTGTACTTTACAAATTTTGCAAAATTGCTTATCCGATACAGACCTGCGCCATCATTATAACTTTGCTTGCCCCATAATGCAGGGAATGTAAATTCTGTTTTATCCGGATTAAAAACGCCTTCGCCATTTGCCTGATGGCAGCTTTCACATTTTGCAGCATATACCGCCAATCCTTTTTTCGGATCTGTGGCACGGTCCATATAAGCCAGATCTTTAAAGCCCGAACCTTCTGCTTTTTTACCTTTTTCTACATTGGTTCCCAGAAAATTTATATAAGCAACAATGGCCTGCATTTCTTTCCCGGCAGTATCTAATGCTTTGCCATTTAAACTGCGTTCAAAGCAATCATTGACTCTTTTATATACATTTTCTATGGCGCCACTTCTTGTTCTGAATTTTGGATAAAGAGAAGCTACAGAGCCATAATTATTACCAAACACTGCTGTGCCAGCCTGCAGGTGACAGTTCTGGCAGTTCATGCCATTACTGATTTTTAATACTGATCCATTGGGGCCAAGATATTTTGCAGTATGGGCAATCAAATCTTTTCCATACTCTACCTGTTCTTTTTGTTTGGTATCGGTGATGCTGCTAAGGTCTGGTGCTATCCAATAAGCAGTTTCATCTTTTTTAATATCAGATTTAATGGCATCAGTTTTTGCTGTTTTATCTTTTGTGTTGTCGGGTTGATTGCTGTAATAAAAAACAAAAGGCATGGCAATAAGGCCAATCAACAAAACGATGATTATGAAAAATAAGTTTTTGACAATAGGAATGAGCCCTTCTTGTAACTTATCGTTATCCTCTGCTGAATTCATTTACGTTCGTTTTATAAATTAATGAGGTAGTTTATCTCTAAAAAATCCATACAAATAAGTGCCCATTATTGCAAAAAGAAATACAATACCCATTGATAAATAACCATACCCAATATTCACTACCATGGGTCCCGGACAAGCTCCGCTTAATGCCCATCCCAGGCCAAAAATAGTTCCACCAACCAAATAACGGATGATTGATTTTTCTTTTGGGTGAAAAAGAATCGGATTACCATGAAAGTCCCTTAATTTGAATTTTTTTATCAATGCTACACCAATAGTACCTAATATTACTGCTGTACCAATTATTCCGTACATGTGAAAAGCCTGAAAGCGAAACATTTCCTGAATCCTGAACCAGGATATGGCTTCTGATTTAGCCATTACAATGCCGAAAACAATACCGAGTAAAAGAAATTTTACAAATTTCATATCATTAAAAAATTAAAGGGAGAATAAGAAAAGTCATTATCAAACCGCCGATAAAAAATCCAATAACGGCTATTAGTGAAGGCATTTGCAAATCAGATAATCCACTGATAGCATGGCCCGAAGTACAGCCACCGGCGTAACGGGAGCCAAAGCCCACCATCAGGCCACCCATTGCCAAAAGCAAAAATCCTTTTATTGAAAATACGGCATCCATGCTAAACAACTCGGCAGGTTGTAAAGAAACTGGTGCAGCAATGCCAAGCTTTGCCAAATCAATTATGGTGGCCTGTGAAATTCCTACCAGAGCATCTGTTGACAGAAATTGCTTTGCAAAAAATCCGCCAACAATTGCACCTACTAAAAAAACCAAATTCCATGTCTGACTTTTCCAGTTAAAATCGAAAAACTTAGTTTTTTTTCCCAATCCGGCAGCGGCACAGATAGTTCTTAAATTAGCTGAAAAACCAAATGATTGTCCAAAATACAATAGGAAAAACATGATTGATGCAATTAATGTTCCTGAAAACCACCACGACCATGTTTGTGTTATAAATTCTATCATTAGTTCTGTTGTATTAATTTAAATGAAATGAAATGATGGGTTTAAATAAATGGTTGATGAGTTTTTCAGTTGCACTGTGGTGAAAAATCCCGCCTTTACCATGTGTACCTATGCAAACAATATCCATATTATTCATTTGGTTAAAATGAATAACGCCGTTTTCTACATCTATATCATTTATTAAATGGCATTCGTAATTGATGATATTGTTCAACTCAGCAAATTTTTTCATCTTTGCTTCAACAGCAGGTTTTTCAGCTTCCACATTTCCAGATGTAATTTGAAGCAGGTGAAACCGGGTATTAAATGCCGTGATGAGTTTTTGCATCAACTGTAGATCTTCTTTAACTGGAAGATTGAAATTATGCACCAGTAAAATGTTTTGAATATTCAAATCAGAACGGTCGCACATTAAAGAAAGCACAGGTATTTTTGACTTACGGGCTATAAATTGAGTTTCGGAACCTGAAAGCTTTTCTTTCAGTCCCCAGGCACCTTTGGTACCCATCACAATCAGGTCAAAATGGTTATCCTCTGAGAAATTTAAAATAACATCGGTAATTTTTCCTAATACTAAATGTGTATGGATGTTATTGCCATAAAGCGTTTTCAGATTGGCTAGTTTCCTTTCAGCTATTTCTTTTTGCTTCACTACATACTTCACATCAATTTCGCCACAGGTTTGAATAGTACCAGTGGTATCCATTGTTACAGTATCCGGAACAGCTAATACATGCACAAAATGAATGTCAATGGGTGTTTTTTCTTCCAGCTTTTTTACCATCAGGTAAGCATATTCTGCCTGTACCGAAAAATCTGTTGGAATCAATATTTTAATACTTTCCATATAATTTTAGATTACAAGTTTTGCGCTATTTAAAATTTTAAAATGTGCTTATCCATTTATTTTACATACTGCTTTACATTTTCCCAGTCACCGCCGTTGACTACATTCTTGTAACCATTCTGCTCCAGGATAGTTTTTGCCTGTCCACTGCGGTTACCACTTCTGCAAAACACAATGATGTTTTCCTTGCCTTTCAGTTTAGACAATTGTGATGTTACGGTTCCCAAAGGAATATTAACTGCACCCCGAACACTGCCTTGTGCAAATTCACCGGGTTCCCGAACATCTACTAAAAAAGCACCTTGTTCTATTATGTTTTTTAAATCTGCGGTTTGACTACCGCCAAATAAATTTTGAAAGAAACTCATTGTTTTAATTTTTATACTGTGAATTTTTTAATTACTCCAACTAACCCCGCTTTTTGTACTACCCCGCTTTGCCTCCATAATGGTTTGCCATTTTTAAATAAGATAAGTGTAGGAACACCCTGCACCTGGTATTCATTTGCGGCTTCGGGATTTTTATCAACATCAACTTTTATAATAGTAGCTGCATCGCCAATTGCTGCTTTTACATCTTTAAGAATGGGAGCCATCATTTTACAGGGGCCACACCATTCGGCAAAAAAATCTACCAGTACCGGTTTATCTGATTGTATGATTTCGTTAAATGTCATGTATTTAATTTTCTTCTTCTTTTAAATTTTGTTTCTTGCTTTCCTTCTTAAACATACCTAACAATAATGCACCCATTACAGCGCCATAAATTGTACTGTTAAATGGTTTAGATGTAATGGCACAAGTGCCACTGAAGCATCCTATTTGCTGCCAGTATAAATAGCCGCCAACAGATCCCAATAGGGCACCAATCAGGTATAGTTTATTATTGTTAAACCACTTCTTCATAAGTAATATCTTTTGTAGTTTCAGCTGGTTTTTTTGTTGGGGTATAACATCCACCGGTACCACAACAACCGATATTAAAAACCGACATACCTGTAAATAATAAACCGGCTAAACCAAACAACACCTCTTTTGCCATTGCCGCCTGTACCATAATGGCAATACCAATTCCTAAACGAAATACCCTCATAAAAGTCCAGTTATTTAAAATTGTTTGTTTCATGGTTGTTTTAATGAGTATGCCACAAAAATAAGTTTTAACTCAGAGGAGTTAGGTAACAAAGGTTACAATAGCAAAACTGTTAACCGGTCAGTGTGATTCTATTAAAGAAGGCTGCCTTTCGAGCAGCCTTCTTTTGATTTTAGGGACAAAAATTAAGAAATAACAGGCTCTCCTTCGTTCACCCATTGATTAATTCCACCTGAAAAATTTACAATATTTGTAAATCCGTTTTTAGCTAAAATAGAATAACCTATGGCTGCTCTGTCTCCGCTCTGACAATGAATAATCACTTTTTTGTCTTTGCTTATTTTATCCAGATTGGTAGTGAGTGTTCCAACAAATATATTTTCTGCTTTGGCTATATGTCCGGCATTGTATTCCGCAGCACCTCTTAAATCTATCACCTGCACATCCTTGTTATTGATCAATTGTTTTGTTTCTTCCAGAGAAATAATAGTTGCTTTTTCTAAAGAGCCACCGGTTTCAGTCCATGCAGAAGTTGATGTCACAAAGCCATAAATATTATCCAGGCCAATACGCATCAGCTTTCTGGTTAAATCATCTAACTGCCCTTCATTTGCCAAAAGCATAAATGGTTCATCATAGGTTAAAAACCATCCAGCCCAGGTAGCAAAAGAATTATTGCTTTGTATATTGATACTTGAAGGAATAAATCCTGCTGCAAAATCTACTTTAGCTCTTGCATCAATCAGTTTAATCCCTTTAGCCAAAGCATCTTTCAATTCTTCAGGGGTAAGTTTTTTTAGTTTTGGTACTTCTGTTAATAATGGACGATCCACTTTATTCAGGTGTTTCATCATCGCAAAATATTTTGGAGGCTCAGGTTGATCTTCTAATAAATATTCAATAAAACCAGGCTTATCCGTTTCAAATTGGAAAGCCCAGTTTCTTATTTTTTCATAACCTACTGTAGTACTGGATACAGCACCTAAAGCTTTGCCACAAGCAGAACCTGCGCCATGCCCTGGCCATACCTGTATATAATCCGGAAGTGCTGAAAATTTATGAATAGAATCATACATTTGTATAGCACCTGCGTCTGCAGTACCAATGATCCCGGCTGCTTTTTCCAGTAAATCAGGACGGCCAATATCACCAACAAATACAAAGTCTCCTGTAAATAACATCACCGGTTCTTTAGAAGCAGGGTTATCTGTTAAAAGAAAACTGATACTTTCAGGAGTATGACCCGGCGTATGCAATACTTCGAATGTAAGATTGCCTAATTG
>JAYWEL010000150.1:0-22467 GCA_043779285.1 Chitinophagaceae bacterium
CCACTACCCTTTTCTAACAAAAGAGGTCAGGCAGCAAGTACTTTCTCCTATCAAAGAAAATGCACATAAAAAACAAATCTTTATTGACAGGTTGAATGGACATACAGAACATTTGCATTGCTTATTTGGACTAAACGCTGATATAACTATTGCTAAAACTTTGCAACTCCTGAAAGGAGAATCTGCTCACTGGATCAACGAGCAACAACTGACTAAATCAAAGTTTGAATGGGCAGACGAATATTTTGCTGTATCGGTGAGCGAATCGGTATTAGATAAGGTAAGGGCATACATTGACGGGCAAGAAGAGCATCATAAAAAAGTAACATTCATGCAGGAATATGGAGAGTTCATTAAGAAATATAGCTTCACAAATCAAGGCTAAAGCCACAGGTATTGGAGCATTTCGCACCTCCGCCTTAAAAGGCGGAGTTATGATTCCCGGCACATCAAAATTATTTTAACCCACTTTTATGTAGATTTTCTTTTTATCCAAATAGTAACAAATTCCCCAATAGAATAAGATCATGATAATAGCATAAAATAAAGATCCATTCTCCGGTCTTCCCTGTATTGGTTTACATATATTCTCATAAAACCAGCCAAACGGATTGATGTATTTCGGCATCCCATTATCATTCAACCCATTTTCAATTCTTATTAATCCCAGCACCCGGGGTAAAAATCCACTCAGTGCAAAAACAAAAAGGGAATTTTTACCAAATACATCAAAAAACCGGCTGATCATTCCGCTGTATTTTTTAAACTCAATAAAATAGATCATAGTGGCAATGGTTAATATTGCCAGTCCGGTAGTTACCACCGTATAAGAACTTGTCCATATTTTTTTGTTGATTGGGAAAACCTGGCTCCAGGCATACCCTGCGAGTAAAAATGCAACTGCAGCAATAAAGAGGCCGTTTACCATTTCTTCGGTCTTCCCTTTTTTTAGAATATAATCACCGATTAAATAGCCAAAAATAACCTGAACAATAGAAGGAATAGTGCTCATAATCCCTTCCGGATCAAACGGCACTCCTTCACCTTTATACATATGGGCTACACCAAGAATAGAGCTATCAACAGAAGTGCCAAACCAACCAGTTATACTGAATGGATCACCTGGAGTTCCTAATACAACACATAAACCCCAATAAATCAGCAATAGGAGTAGGCCTATAAAAAAGGCTTTTATGAGTTTAAAATAATAAATAATTACAGCGGCAAAAAAATAGCACAAAGCAATTCTTTGCAATACACCGAAAATCCGGATACCGGATAAATCTCCTTTACTATTGATCCATGTCCACCCTTTAACCACCAATTGATCATTTTGCCACATGAAAAAAGGATTCCAATTGAGAAAAATTCCAATCATAAAAATGAGTAAAGTTCTTTTAATGATTTTTTTCCAAAAAGCGAAATCGCCAGCTGCTTCTAATTTTGGCATTACAAAAGCTAATGCATTACCTACAGCAAATAGGAAAAACGGAAACACCAGGTCAGTGGGGGTAAGTCCATGCCATGGGGCATGTTCCAAAGGGTCGTAAATATGCGACCAGGATCCGGGGTTGTTAACTAAAATCATCAGAGCAATTGTGGCACCACGAAAGACATCTAAAGAATAAAATCGCTGATTCAAATTAAATATTTTATGTTTTAAAAACCGATGTGTTGATTTTAATGAATTCCTTAAGACAAATTAGTTTAATTATCAAATCTAAATGATAAAATTGTTGTTTGCATTATTTATCAACATAGTTTAATAACTACTTCATTTTCTGTGAATTTTAAATGGTTATCACTCCCATATTCATAATAAATTCGCATTATATTTGTAGGAATTGAAATCAACTAAAATAAGTTGAAATCAAGTTTCGTTAAACTGTTTTATCAGGCCATTTTAAAAATTACATGTGACTGAGCTGGCGAAGCTATGTAAATAAGCGAAAGAAGTGAATCCAAAATGGTATGCAATATATACAAGGCCCCGATGGGAAAAAAAGGTTCATCTGCTTTTGCAGCAGAAGGATATAGAAAGTTATTGCCCATTAAACAGGGTTAGAAAAAAATGGAGTGACCGGATAAAAATTGTACATGAACCATTATTTAAATCCTATGTTTTTGTAAAAATATTGGATGTGGACAAATCTTTAGTTCGATTAACAACCGGTGTTATGAACTTTATTTATTGGGATGGAAAACCAGCTATTATCCGGGAAAAAGAAATTCATATCATCAAAAAATTTCTGAATGAATACGATGATGTAACGGTAGAAAAAATTCAATTAGAAAAAAATGAACGGGTGCATATTGATGCAGGTCCATTGATGGGACTGGAAGGAAAAATTATTGAAATCAGGTCTAAAACAGTGAAAGTTATTATTGATAGTTTAGGCTATGCATTAGTGGCTACAATTGAAAGAACTAAATTATCTTCGGCAAAATTAAAAATTAAATAAAGCAACAATAATGAGATCAATTATTACGCTTCTATTCGCAGCTTTGTTTTTTACTTCTTGCACTACACAAAAAAGGGCAGTTTATAATTATCTCGAAGACATCACCGATACCACACTAAAGGCAAGTGTTTTTATTGCCGAACCCATCATTCAAAAAAATGATCTTTTATCTATTCAGATCAGCAGTGCTAGTTTAGACCCCACCGTGGATGGACTTTATAATATGCAAATGCAACAAGGTGGGGCCCAGAGTCAACAAATGATGGGCTACCTGGTAGATATTTATGGTAAAATAGAAATGCCCAGAATTGGAGAATTATATGTGGAAGGTTTGACAAAAAACAAACTGAGTGAATTGATAAAATCCAAGCTGGTCAATTTATTAACACAGCCTATTATTACAGTCCGGTTTTTAAATTACCGGATAACTGTTTTGGGAGAAGTGGGTAGCCCGGGTGTATTAACTATACCATCAGAACGCTTGACCATTTTAGAAGCCATCGGAATGGCAGGAGGGGTTTCGGAATTTGGCAAAATTAAACAAGTAAAAGTGCTACGCGAAAATGATGGTGTTCGCAGCATGGGTACGTTGGATCTTACGTCAAAAAAAATATTCGAATCAAATTATTATCAATTGCAACAGAACGATGTTATTCTGGTAGATCAAAATCAGTATAAATTGATGCAAACGCAACAACAAAGACTAACTCAGCAAATCAGTTTTGCGTTAACGTTAATTACAACAACTGCATTACTTTTTAATATTTTTCGTTAAAAGGATAAAATAACCCCAATAACATAATTACATGCAAGACGAATTATACTTTCAAAATGAAGCGGAAGGTTTGGGAGTCAAGGATCTGTTTTTTAAATACATCCGGTTTTTACCCCTGATTATTTTATCAGTTTCCATTGCTCTTTTCGGGGCTTATATTTATTTAAGATATACACTGCCCGAATTTCAGACGGTGGGTACATTATTGATCAAAAATGAAAGTAGTGGCCGAGGCGATAAGTTTGAGGAATTATTCATGAGTCAGAATACCCAGAATATTCAAAATGATCTGGAGGTATTAAAGTCGAGACAATTAATGGAACGGGTAGTTCGTCAAAAAAACCTGAATGTTAACTATTATGCTGTTGGAAAAATAAAGTCTCCCAATATTTATACCGATGGTCCTTTTGTTTTAGATGCATTCGAAGTATATGACTCATCGAGCAATCATAGTATAAATGTAAGGCTGGAGGGAAATGATCAGTTTACATTGAATGGAGAATCAGTAAAATTTAAATTCGGTCAGTTAGTAAAAAATAATTTTGGCGTATTTCGTTTGCAAAAAACAATTGCAGGAGGAAATTCCGGTGAGTACAATATTGTTTGGCAACCGGTAAGGTCTGCAGCTTCTAATTTGGTTCAAAACCTAGCTGTATTACCTAAATCAAATGGAACCGGAATTCTGATCTTGACTTTAAAAGGGCCACATCCTTTACAAGGTGCCGATGTTATTAATCAGTTAATGATTGAATATCAAAAATACAGTGTAGAAGAAAAGAATGAGAAGGTTATTCAGACACTTAATTTTATAGATGACCGATCTGTGTTGATTGGAAAAGAACTGGATAGTGTACAGAAAAACTTATTGAATTATCAGCAGGCAAATAACCTTATAGACATTGAAACACAATCGGCCGAAAATTTTTCAAAACAAATTGAATACGATGCGAAAATTAATGAACAGCAGGCACAATTAGGGTTGGTTGAAATTTTGCAGAATTATTTAAAAGACAAGCGGAATAATTTTACCAATGTTCCTTCTTCCCTTGGTCTTGGAGATGGTACATTAAATGGATTGATTGGAGGATATAATCAAATTCAGTTGGAACGAAAAACCATGGTGGATGGAGGTATTCCGGCAACTAATCCGTTGGTTAAACAAAAAGATGATCAGATTGAAAAAATCCGCGAAAATATTATTGAGGGGTTGTCGAATTTAAAAAAGCTTTCCAATGTATTACTTACTGATTTAAAAACGAAGAATGCATTAACGAAGAATTCGATCAAAGAACTTCCGGCAAAAACACTGGAATTTTTTGAGTTAAAAAGACAGGTTGAAGGGAAACAGGAATTATATAAAATTTTGTTGGAAAAAAGAGAAGAGACCGCCATATCCAGAGCTGCAACAACGGCCAACTCTAAAATTGTAGAAAAAGCATTTCCTAACCTCACACCCATAAAACCAATAGCAAGAACAATACAATTGTATGCCATATTAATTGGTATAGCTATTCCGGCATTATTAATTTTTATTGCGGAAGTTAGCAATGATAAAATTCAAACAAGGAGTGATATTGAAAAAATAACCGATTCGCCAATTCTCGGAGAAGTTGGACACTCTTATGATGAAAAGAGTATGGTTGTTACAAAAACTAACCGGGGAATGGTAGCCGAGCAGTTCCGAATCATCCGGTCCAACCTGCAGTTTATTATTGGAAAAGTGGAGAAACCGGTCATCCTGGTTACTTCTTCTTTTAGTGGCGAAGGAAAATCTTTTGTGAGTCTGAATGTAGGTGCTGTTATGGCTCTGGCAGGAAAGAAAACCATTGTTTTAGAGTTTGATATCCGGAAGCCCAAAATAATGATTTGTTTGAATCTTCCGAAATCTTCGGGAATCACCCATTTTGTGTTGGGAAAATCCACATTGGATGAATTGCCTGTACAGGTTCCGGATACTGAAAATCTGTATGTACTTCCATGCGGACCAGTGCCACCAAATCCGGCTGAGTTTTTATTAGATCCGAATATTGCCATTTTATTTCAGCATTTAAAAGAAAAATTTGATGTCATCATTATAGATACTGCACCAATTGGAATGGTCAGTGATGCTATGACACTGGGAGAATTTTCAAATAATACATTGTTTATTGTAAGACAAGGCTATACTTTCAAGAAGCAGGTGACATTGGTACAGGAATTATATACCCAAAAGAAAATGCCGAAAATATCGGTTATCATCAATGACGTTCAAACTAAGCCGGGCTATGGATACTATGGCTATGGAAGGTATGGTTATGGCTATGGAACAAGTAAAGGAGGATACTATGAAGAAGAAACTCCGAAAAATAAATTTTTCGATAAATACCTTTCCATATTTGATATCAAAAAATGGAAATCAAGATTTTTTAAATAAAGTAACCAAAACTAATTTTTTAGCATAATGAAAATTCTGGTTACTGGAGGAGCAGGTTTTATCGGTTCCAATCTTGCAGAAAAGCTGTTAAGTGATGAACGGATAAATTTGGTAAGAGTGTTGGATGATTTATCAACAGGAAGCAGAAAGAATATAGAGCAACTTATTTCAAATAATAAGTTTGAATTTGTGGAAGGAGACATCCGTGATTATAATACATGTCTTGGGGCTTGCGAAGGAATAGACTTCATTTCCCATCAGGCAGCATTGGGTTCGGTGCCCCGTTCCATCAATGATCCCTTAACTACAAACAATGTAAACATCACCGGAACATTAAATGTTTTTACTGCTGCAAAAGAATCAGGAATAAAAAGAATTGTTTATGCAGCCAGTTCATCTACATACGGCGATCATCCAGACTTACCAAAGCAGGAAGACAAAATAGGCAACCCACTTTCGCCATATGCAGTTACCAAATATGTAAATGAGTTGTACGCATCAGTTTATGCAAAGGTTTACGGATTGGAATTAATTGGGTTAAGATATTTTAATATTTTCGGACCCCGGCAAAACCCTGAAGGTTCATATGCTGCTGTAATACCATTATTTATAAATGCGCTGCTTAAGAATGAGGCTCCAACCATCAATGGTGACGGAAGTCATAGCCGTGATTTTACTTTTGTAGATAATGCTGTTCAGGCTAATATAAAAGCTTTATTTACTGAAAATGAAAAAGCAATAAACCAGGTTTATAATATTGCCTGCGGAGATCAAACTACTTTATTACAATTATTTGAAAGTTTAAGGAAGGAAGCCGGTACTGATTTGCAACCAAACCTTGGTCCGGAAAGAATCGGCGATGTAAAACATAGCCTGGCCGATATTTCAAAAGCAAAAGAATTATTAGGTTATAGTCCGGAAGTGTTGATAGAAGATGGGCTTCGGAAAACATTTGAATGGTACAAGGGGGAATTGTTGAGAGGTTTATAAGTTGAGGAGTTGAGGGTTGAGTTGTTTAGCGTTGAGTAAAACAATAACCTTTTATCAATATTTTTTATTTATATATTTATATCCATTTGAAAAACTTGAAGTTTGGCAATTGTCAAAAGTAATGGTTGTCAAAGTTTATAAGTTAACTGCTGCTTTTCCAGATTCAGAAAAATTTGGGATTGTAAGTCAAATCAGAAGAGCAGCGATTTCAGTTTCTTCAAACCTTGCAGAAGGAACAGGTAGGAATTCTGCTAAAGATCAAGCATATTTTTATAGTATTTTTTATAGTAGTCTAATGGATTTCTCAAGAAGACTTAGATTCAATACGGATAGAGATTGAAACAATTTCCAAAATGATAAATTCACTTCGAAAGTCAATATTGAAAAAAGAGTGACGAAGATCTAAACACCTCAACATCTCAACAACTCAACAACAAACATCTCAACATCTCAACTCTAAACGCTCAACAACTAGAAATGAGTAACGACAAACTCAACATTTCAACCTCTCAACAACAAACCATCCTCATTACCGGTGGTGCCGGATTTATCGGGTCGCATGTTGTACGATTATTTGTAAATAAATATCCCGGATACCGCATTATAAATCTGGATGCATTGACCTATGCCGGAAATCTCGAAAATTTAAAAGATATTGAAGGGGCTGCAAATTATGTTTTTGAAAAAATAAATATTCTTGACACCGTTGAGTTGGAAAGAGTTTTTGATCAATATAAACCAAAAGCGGTTATTCATCTGGCGGCAGAATCGCATGTAGATCGTTCCATTGTATCGCCATTAGATTTTGTTTATACAAACGTAATTGGTACCGTTAATTTATTGATGGCAGCAAAAAAAAGTTGGGCCTCAACCCTCAACTCTCAACCCTCAACTCTCAACCGCTTCTACCATGTATCTACCGATGAAGTGTACGGGGCTTTAGGAGAAACAGGACTGTTTACAGAGAAAACGCCGTATGATCCACACTCTCCCTATAGTGCTTCAAAGGCTTCTTCCGATCATTTTGTAAGAGCTTATCACGACACCTACGCGTTACCGGTTGTTATCAGTAATTGTTCAAATAATTATGGCCCCAATCATTTCCCCGAAAAATTGATTCCTCTTTTTATCAATAATATTTTACAGAAAAAACCGTTGCCGGTTTATGGCGATGGAAATTATACAAGAGATTGGCTTTATGTAAAAGATCATGCTATTGCCATTGATAACGTTTTTCACAATGGTAAAAATGGAGAAACATATAATATCGGCGGCTTTAACGAGTGGAAAAATATTGACCTTGTGAAATTGCTTTGCAAACAAATGGACGAAAAACTAGGCAATCCTTCAGGAACAAGCGACCAATTGATAAGTTTTGTAAAAGACCGTCCCGGACACGATTTGCGATATGCCATTGATGCATCCAAAATAAATAAGGAATTGGGTTGGAAACCGAGTGTCACATTTGAAGAAGGTCTTTCACTGACAATTGACTGGTATTTCGAAAATGCGGAATGGCTGACACATGTCACCTCCGGTGCTTATCAGCACTATTACGATAACATGTACAACGGCAGATGACTCTTAATCACTAAACATCTAAACCCTTAACCTCTCAACTCTCCATGTCGTTCATCCATCCAACAGCAGTCATCGACCCGGGTTGTGAAATTGCAGACAGTGTAAAAATCTGGCATTTCTGTCATTTGATGACAGGTTGTAAAATTGGCGAGGGATGCAGCTTGGGACAGAATGTGTTTGTTGGTTCTGCAGTAGTTTTAGGAAAAAATGTGAAAGTGCAAAATAACGTTTCATTGTATGAAGGGGTTATTTGTGAGGATGAAGTATTTATTGGGCCATCTGTTGTTTTTACCAATGTAATAAATCCTCGAAGTGCAGTTGTTCGTAAATTGGGATTTAAAAAAACAGTAATTAGAAAAGGAGCAACGATAGGCGCCAATGCAACTATTATTTGTGGAAATGATATTGGAGAATATGCATTCATAGCTGCCGGCTCAGTAATAACTAAGACCGTTCCTTCTTACGCACTGATGATGGGTAATCCGGCCCGACAAACCGGTTGGATGAGTGAGCATGGCAGCAAACTTATTTTTGATGAACAGGGGAGAGCGGTATGTGAAGAAAGCGGACAAAAATATATATTGGATAACCAGATTGTATGTAGACTGGGTTAATATCGTTGTAATACAAACCACAGAGAGCACAGAGAATCACTGCGAAAAACCGTGTATCACCGTGTCCGCCGTGCCTGCCTGCCGGTAGGCAGGGTTGAGAAAAAAAAATAAACCCTGCCTTCCGCAGGCATAGGTTAACAAAAAGAAAATCATGCATGAAAATGAAATAGGCACCTTGATTCTGGATGCAGCTTTTCAAGTGCACAAAGAACTTGGTCCCGGATTATTGGAAAGTACTTATGAGGCATGTTTAGGTTATGAAATTATACAAAGAGATTTGTATTTAGAACAACAAATGGCATTGCCGGTAATATATAAGGAAGTAAAATTAGATTGTGGTTATCGCATAGACCTTCGGGTAGAATCAAAAGTTATTATTGAAATCAAATCAGTCGAAGCATTGAATGATGTTCATCTGGCACAGATTTTAACCTATATGAAACTGTCAGGATGTAAACTTGGATATCTGATCAATTTCAATGTGAAACAATTAAAGGATGGAATAAAAAGAGTTGTGTTAGGTGATCTTTAATGATAAAATAAATCAATTGTATTTACCGTGTATCGCTGTGTCCGCCGTGCCTGCCTGCCGGTAGGCAGGGTTGAGAGAAAAAAATAAACCACAGAGAGCACAGAGAATCACTGCGAAAAACCGTGTATCGCCGTGTCCGCCGTGCCTGCCTGCCGGTAGGCAGGGTTAAAAGAAAAAATAAACCACAGAGAGCACATAGAATCACAGTTTAGTACAACAATCGCTGTGTATCGCTGTGTTCGCCGTGGTTAACTCACTTAAAATAAAAATGAAAAACTTTGCCATCATAGGCGCCGCCGGTTATATAGCACCGAAGCATATGCAGGCTATTAAAGAAACCGGAAACGTTTTACTGGCTGCAATGGATCCGCATGATTCTGTTGGAATTTTAGATCATTATTTTCCTGCAACGGATTTTTTCACCGAGTTCGAACGCTTCGACAGGCATCTGGAAAAATTGAAAAGATTGGGAACACCAATTAATTACTTAAGCGTATGTACGCCCAATCATTTGCACGATGCGCATATCCGTTTCGGTTTACGGTTGGGTGCAGATGTGATTTGTGAAAAACCCGTTGTGTTGAACCCATGGAATGTAGAAGGTCTTTTGAAAATGGAATTGGAAACCGGTAAAAAAATTTTCAGTATACAGCAACTGCGCTTGCATCCGGCTATCTTGGCTTTGAAGGAAAAGGTTTCTAAAACACCTTTTGAAAAACATAAAATAGATCTTGACTATATAACGGTCCGTGGAAACTGGTATCAATACAGTTGGAAGGGAAACAATGAAAAGGCCGGTGGAATAGTAAGCAATATAGGAATCCATTTTTTTGATATGCTGATATGGATTTTCGGAGATGTGAAAAACATCGATGTTCAGGAGTACTCTGAAAAAACGGCATCCGGAACAATGGAATTGCAAAATGCAGAAGTGAATTGGTTTATCAGCATAGATGGAAATAATTTACCTGAGAATATAAAGGCTAATGGTGACAGGACATTTCGCCGTTTGAAAATTGATGATCAGGAAATCGATTTTAGTAATGGATTTGAAAATCTTCACAACCTCAGTTATCAGGAAATACTTGATGGAGGTGGCTGTACTTTGAAAGAATCATTCAAGGTGATAGAATTGATCCATAAGATCCGGAATCATAAATGATTGCTTTGAAATTACATTTCGCAAAAAAATAAATTTTTACAAATTAAATCAGGAATCTGATGAAAGGAATCATACTGGCCGGCGGATCCGGAACCCGTTTATACCCGATTACAAAAGCCATCAGCAAGCAGTTGATGCCCATTTACGACAAGCCGATGGTTTACTATCCGCTGTCCATATTAATGATGGCAGGGATCAAGGACGTACTAATTATTACTACACCGGAGGATAATCCATCCTTTAAAAGATTATTGGGTGACGGTAGCCAGGTAGGATGCAATTTCTCTTATGCCATACAGCAAGTGCCCAATGGACTGGCACAGGCATTTGTTATAGGGGCTGATTTTATTGGCGACGATAAAGTGGCCCTGGTATTGGGTGACAATATTTTTTACGGTTCCGGATTGGGACGACAATTGCAGACATTAACCGATATGGAAGGTGGATATGTATTTGCATATCAGGTCAGGGATCCGGAAAGATATGGTGTGGTTGAATTTGATGCCGACAATAAAGTCATCAGTATTGAAGAAAAACCGGAAAAACCCAAATCCAATTTCGCCGTTCCTGGATTATATTTTTACGACAATGACGTGGTACTAATAGCCAGAGACCTTGCACCATCGGCACGTGGTGAATATGAAATCACTGACGTGAATAGGGAATATTTAAACAGGGGCAAATTAAAAGTATCTGTCCTGGATCGGGGAACTGCCTGGCTCGATACCGGTACTTTTGAATCATTGAGCGATGCCAGTGAATTTGTACGGGTAATAGAAAAAAGGCAGGGAACCAAGATTGGCTGTATCGAAGAAATAGCTTGGCGTATGGGATTTATAACTGATGAACAACTTTCCAAACAGGCAGAGCAACTGGCAAAAAGCGGGTATGGGGTTTACTTAAAGTCGATTTTGGAGAATAAATAAGAATTTGAGAGTGTTATTAAGAAAACATTGTATCGCCATTTTTACCGTGGTTAAAAAAACTAACCACTGTGTATTGCGGTGGTTTATAAGAAAAGAAATAATTAACCACAGACCTGCCTGCCTATGGCAGGGAACACAGAGAAACACAGCAAGAAAACCGTGCCCGCCGTGCCTGCCTGCCGGTAGGCAGGGTTAAAAAACAAAAGAAGTTTTAAAGAAATTTTTTTAAATTTTATAGAATGAAGAAAGCACTTATTACAGGAGTTACCGGACAGGACGGTGCATATCTCGCCGAATTCCTATTAAAAAAAGGATATGAAGTGCATGGTATTAAAAGAAGGGCATCCCTTTTCAATACACAACGTATAGATCATCTTTATCAGGATCCGCATGAAGCCGATGTAAAATTTCATTTGCACTATGGCGACCTGACAGATTCCACCAATCTGATTCGGATCATTCAGGAAGTACAGCCCGATGAGATTTATAATCTGGGTGCCATGTCTCATGTACAGGTAAGTTTTGAAACGCCTGAATATACTGCCAACGCAGACGGTATAGGAACCCTGCGAATTTTAGAAGCCGTCAAATTGCTTGGACTTATTAATAAAACAAAAATATACCAGGCTTCCACTTCCGAATTGTATGGTCTTGTACAGGAAATTCCGCAGAAAGAAACGACGCCTTTTTATCCACGATCTCCGTATGGCGTAGCTAAATTATATGCATACTGGATTACGGTAAATTATCGTGAAGCGTATAATATGTTTGCCTGCAACGGTATTCTGTTCAATCATGAAAGTCCACTTCGGGGAGAGACTTTTGTTTCCCGAAAAATAACCCGTAGTGTTTCCAGAATTGCTTTGGGTATCGAAGACTGTTTATTCATTGGTAACCTGGATGCAAAACGTGACTGGGGACATGCCAAAGATTATATAGAAGCCATGTGGTTGATGTTGCAACAGGAGAAACCCGAAGATTTTGTAATAGCTACCGGAAAGACTACATCTGTCCGGGATTTTGCAAAAAAAGCTTTTGGCATTTTGGGTATCGAAGTAGTTTTTGAAGGTGAAGGAAATGCAGAGATGGGTAAGGTTTCCAAATGCACAAATCCTGAATTCATATTGCCAGCAGGGAAAGTTGTTGTAAAAATAGATCCCCGATATTTCCGGCCAACAGAGGTGGATTTGTTGATTGGTGATGCAACCAAGGCAAAGGAAAAATTGGGATGGGTAGCAAAATATTCGGTAGATGAACTGGTAGAGGAAATGATTTGGTCCGATCTGAAAGAAGCAAAAGCAGAAAACCTCGTAAACGAATGGAAGAAAAATGGAAATCAATAAACAGGATAAAATATATATAGCCGGTCATAACGGAATGGTAGGTTCGGCAGTGTGGAGAATGCTTGAAACAAGCGGTTATAAAAACCTGGTTGGGAAATCCAGTAAAGAACTGGATTTAAGAAATCAACAGGCAGTTGAGGATTTTTTTAATCTGGAGAAGCCGGACATCGTAATTCTGGCTGCGGCAAAAGTGGGCGGTATTGAAGCCAACAGAACCAACCAGGCACAGTTTATTTATGATAATCTTTCTATTCAAAATAATGTCATTCATACAGCATATCTATCGGGGGTTAAAAAATTGGTTTTTCTCGGGTCTTCCTGTATTTATCCAAAAAATTGTCCGCAACCCATGAAGGAGGAATATATGCTCACCGGCCCTTTGGAGCCCACCAATGAAGGATATGCCGTTGCCAAATTGGCTGGCATGAAGCTGACAGAATATTACAACCGGCAATATGGATTTAATGCCATCTCTCTTATTCCAAGTAATCTGTATGGTATAAACGACAGTTTCGATTTGAAGAATTCGCATGTATTATCTGCCCTTGTCAAAAAATTTGTTGATGCTGTTGACGGGGAAAAGCAAACGGTTACTGTTTGGGGTACCGGTAATGCCAAAAGAGAGTTTACCCATGTAGATGATGCAGCCACAGCTATTGTTTTAGCTATGGAAAAATACGAAGAACCAACTTGTATGAATATTGGCAGCAGTGAAGAAGTATCCATCCAGCAACTGGCTCAACTCATAAAAGAAAAGTCGGGATTTACCGGCGAACTGATTTGGGATGACTCGATTCCTGATGGGATGATGCGGAAATTAATGGATAATACTAAAATAAAGTCTTTGGGTTTTATTCATCAAATACCGCTTGAAATGGGTGTGGAAGAAATGATCAATTATTACCGGGAAATAAAATCCAGGTAAAATAAAAATTAAAGTTTGAAAAACGTGGATTCAAAAGAATGGCAACAGAAGATAAAACAAGAAAGCTTACGTAACCCGATCATTTACGGATATAATACATGAAAGAAAATCTGAACACCGAGTTTAAAAGTAGTTTCAATGATGCTGTTATAGAATCTTTGGTAGCATTTGCCAATACAAAAGGTGGTAAGGTATTGATAGGAGTTAATAATGAAGGGAAACCTGTAAAAAATTTTAAGATTGGAGATGAGAGTATTCAACAATGGCTCAATGAAATAAAAAACAAAACGCAGCCATCTGTTATTCCTGATTCAATAATTATTGATTGGCAGGGAGTCGGAGTGTTGGAATTGTCAGTAATCGAATTTCCCATTAAGCCGGTATCTTTCAAGGGTAGATATTTTAAACGGGTAAAGAATAGCAATCATCAGCTTAATCTTTCAGAAATTGCAGACCTGCATTTAAAAACTTTTAATACCAGTTGGGATAATTATATCAGTAATGATTATACCATTGATGATATTTCACTTGATAAAGTGAATTCTTTTATAAGTAAAAGCAATCGGTTACGGGAAATCAAAGTTGATGATAATGCGTTGATTGTACTCAATAAATTTGAGTTGCTGAAAGAAAGCAGTATTGTAAATGCCTGTCATTTATTGTTTGCAAAAAATGATGTTTTTAGAGCAACCATTGAATTGGGCAGATTTTCTGCATCAACAATTATCAAAGATGCACTTACCCTTCGTACAGATCTGTTTACTGAGGTTGAAGAAGTATTTGCTTTTGTAAAAAAGCATATTAATAAAGCATACATTATTAAAGATATTCCTCAACGTGAAGAACGATGGCAGTACCCAATGGATGCCCTCAGGGAAATTATTATTAATATGATTATCCACAGGGATTATATGCAACATGGAGATTCTTCCGTAAAAATTTATAGCAACCGTATTGAATTTTTTAATCCTGGCAGCTTACCCGATACCATTACTATTGATCAGTTATTGCAGGGAAATTATATTTCTCAGGCCCGGAATAAAAAGCTGGCAAGTATCTTTAAGGAAGCCGGTTTGATAGAAAAATACGGTTCCGGTATCCAAAGAATTCAGCAGCAGTTTATTGCTTATAGTTTGAAGTCACCAGTATTTGAAAATTTTCAACATGGGTTCAGGGTTATAGTATCAGCTGCTGTCGCAGAAAATGTCGCAGAAAATGTCGTAGAAAATGTCGTAGAAAAAGAAAGCCAGGTAATGGAGTTGATAAAGCAAAATAATAGAATATCGGCAACTGAAATATCCAAAAAAATGACTGTTACAGGTAGAACAGTTCAAAGACACTTGAGAAATCTTCAATTGAAAGGAAAAATTAAACGGATTGGAACTGCAAGGGGAGGTTATTGGAAGGTAGAAAGCGATCATTAATTCCTGTTTAACTATACGTAAATGGACAATGCTAAAATAAAGTCGTTGGGTTTTGTTCAACAAATACCGCTTAAAAATGGGGTGGAAGAAATGATCCCTTATTACCGGGAAATTAAATCAATGTGATTTATAAAATATGCCAATATTTTATAAATCTTACAGTGGTAAATGCCGATGGTATCAAACAAATAGTTGAATGAGGCGATAGCCGATATTGGACTATATTGTTTGTCCAATCGGTATTAAATCAAAGAAACCCATAAACTAAAATTTTCGCCGTGGCTTGTGGTAGAAAAAACATCAACCTCGGCATAGCCTTTAGGGGTTTTATGTAAAATACTATCTTTATAATATGAAATGAGCCATAAAAATTATCGAGCAATTTATACAAACCGGCGATGATAATTTTTATGTCGAATAACAGCTGACCTAATTATTAAATTAAACAATAAACAGATGAAAAAAATTAATGATGTAAAAGAACTTTTCAGTTTATTTGATTCATTGGATTTATATAAAATTTATGGCATCAAAAAGCTGGGTGTATTTGGATCTTTTGCAAGAGGAGAGGCATTTCGTGATATTGATATCTATATTGATGAAGACCTCAATTATGTTCAAATTCAGGATTTGAAAGATAAATTGGAAAAACAAACAGGTATTTCTTTTGATATACTAGTAAAGAAAAATGCGGAACCGGTTATATTACACCGTGCCTTTAAAGACATGCAGTATGCAACCGCATATTAATAACGATATGCTTTATTTATTACGCATTTTGGAGGCTTCTCAAAAGCTGAAATTGTATACTGTACATTTTTCTAATTTTGAAGAGTTTTACTATTCCAATGATCAGTTGGAATTTAATGCCTGTTTAAATCAGCTGGTTCAAATTGGAGAACAGGCAAAAAAGCTGAGCAAAACATTAACCGATAAATATCCGCATATTCCCTGGCCAACGATCAGGGGATTTCGCAATCGGATTATTCATGAATATATTGGTATAGACATACAACATGTTTTTCAGGTTATACAAAACGATGTTCCGGCATTACATACTCAACTTATCCCGGTTATTTTAGACGAACTCAATAATGGTAATTTTGACTGGCAGGAATTTGAAATTGCTAAAACCAGCCAATATTTAACACACGTTGATTATTCAAAATTCAATTAAAAAGGTTTTTGCAATCTCGGAATTATTTCTGTAAAATTAAAATCAAGTTAGTAAGAATGGATTCAAAAGAATGGCACCAGGTAATTGTACCTAAACGAAGTTTTTTACAGATCGATCTGAAAGAGATCTGGCGATACCGCGATCTGATCAGTCTTTTTATTCGCCGCGATTTTGTAGCCAATTATAAACAAACGGTACTTGGGCCCATCTGGTTTTTTATTCAGCCATTATTGACGACCCTGATTTTTGTAGTCATTTTTTTCCGGGTTGCCGGACTCAGTACCGACGGGGTGCCACCCATTTTATTTTATTTATCCGGACTGGCTTTATGGAATTATTTCTCCGATTGTTTTACCAAAACCGCCGATACGTTTAAAGCCAATGAACAAATTTTCGGGAAAGTATATTTTCCCAGGCTGGTTGTACCAATCTCTATCGTTTTATCAAACCTGGTAAAATTTGGTATTCAGTTTCTCTTGTTTTTTGTGGCCTTCATTTATTTTTATGCAACCGGAAAACAGGTTGAACCCAATATGCATCTTTTATTATTTCCCGTCATCGTACTGGTAATGGCTGCATTTTCATTGGGTTGCGGACTCATCATCAGCTCACTCACTACCAAGTACCGCGACCTGTATTACCTGCTTACATTTGGTGTACAATTATTAATGTATGCAACACCAGTCATCTATCCCATCTCCATGGTATCTGAAAAATATAGAGGATGGTTGATGTTAAATCCGTTGAGCTCCATGATTGAAGCATTCAAGTTCGGCTTTCTTGGTCAGGGTTATTTCAGTTGGTTTTATTTGGGATATAGTTTACTAGTTACAATAGTAGTGTTGTTATTGGGTGTACTGATCTTTAACCGGACGGAACAGAATTTTATGGATACGATTTAGAGGAAAGTTGAATCGTGGATTCGTTTTTTGTTTAAAAAGATTATGTTCATTTTTTCTTTTGATAAATATCATTACGGTTACATCAGAACAGTTCCACAATTTTCATCCAAAAAAGTTATAAATTTGAAATGAAGTTTTTAGAGAATTTTGTAAAAAATTATTAACTGCCATAAATAATAATGCAAAACACAGTAAAAATTAATTATATCGATATTGTAAAACAAATTGTTTTACAACACATAGATACAAGGCAATACAAAGTTTTTTTGTTTGGTAGCCGGGCTTGTGGTAATGCAAAAAAATTTAGTGATATTGATGTGGGTATTTTAGGAAATCAAAAATTTTCTGTTATTAATAAATTTGAAATTGAACAAGCTATAGATGAAAGTATTGTTCCCTATAAAGTTGATATTATTGATTTTTTTAATGCCGATAACAAGTTTCAGACAGAGGCATTAACACATATAATTGAATGGAAGTAGCTGAAAAATTTAATGACTTATTGCAGTTACTGCATCGTGCAATTGATGATTTTGAAATATCATTAAATGCCGATTTATCTAAATATAATGAACAGGAAATAGATTGGATAAAAAACGCTCAAATTCAGAAATTTGAATTTTGTATTGAATTAACCTGGAAGACTGCAAAACTATATTTGGAAACAATAGAGCAAAAAACATATACACCAAAATTAGTTGCCAAAGCTTTGTTTTTATATGAACTTATTCATGAAGATCTTTATTTACAATTTATGAATTGCATAGAAGACAGAAATAAATTAAGCCATATTTATAAAGCCGAAATGTTTGAATTGATTCAAATTGAACTCCCGGGTTATTTTCAAACAATTACAAAAATATATCAAATATTAACTCAAGTTGATTTAGGCAATAGTGCAAATTAGAGGTATATCAATATTGTTTAATCGTTGATGCGTTGAATCGTTTTTAAAAAAAGTATGTTCATTTTTTCATTTGAAAAGTTAGAAGTTTGGCAGGAAAGCCGTTTGCTCGTAAAAGAAAAATAAACCACGGAGTACACGGCGAATCACGGTGGATTTTTTTAACGCTGTGTTCCTCTGTGATTGCTGTGGTTTATTTTCACAATTCCCGGCTTTTGGATAGGGGCCTTTTTAAAAGTAAATTTGTTGTATGAACAGCGGACTTGAAATATTAGCTATTTTGAAGCAACATAACGAGGTGCTAAAGACCCGTTTTGGATTATCAGGTCTTGTACTTTATGGCAGTTACGCAAAAGGTAATCAGCAACCAGACAGTGATATTGATTTGCTTTATGAATTACCTGAAGGAAGTCACATGCCACTGATGCGCCTGCAGAAGCTGCAACATTATATCTCAAATCTTCTTGCAATAAATAAAGTAGAAGTAGTGAACAGGAAATATATTAACCCGGTGGTGCTAAAAGATGTAAAGCAATATGCCATTACCATATTCTAAAAAAAATATTTTATACCTGCTCACCATACTTGAATGTATTGAGAAAATTGATATTTACACAATTGGGTATCCTACTACAAAAGAATTACTGGAGGCGAATGATCAGCAGCCATTTAATGCAACCAGTCATCTGTTACTGGTTATCGGTGAAGAGACCGCTAAACTGGAAGAATCACTGAGAGAGGAAATTGCATTCATTGCATGGGAGCAGATTTCAGGATTGCGCAACAGGCTTGCTCATGATTACAGGGGGATCGATCCGGATATTGTTTTCCAGGTTTGTCGCTTTGAACTACCTGCATTGAAAGAAGCTTGTCGTAGTATGCTGAAGTTGCTGCGTGTAAGTAACGATGATCTAATTCAATGGTTGAATACATCCTATTTCAGGCATCTTGGTTATTTGCTGAAAGAAAAATAATGAATTCTTTAAACCACAAGGCTGTGTTCCCTGCCAAAGGCAGGCAGGTCTGTGGTTTAAACGAAAATAGTATCTGTTGATCTTACATTTTTGGCAATAGAAGGATTTGATAAATTACGTTTACAAATAAACACCCGCCTGCCCGCCCGGACGACCGCCAGCCCGAAAGAATCATTCTGGCGGGGATCGGACGGGAATGACACAGTCGGGCAGGAATCAACCTCTCAACAATAATAAAAAGTTTATTATTGAAGCCATTGAAAGTTTCGACTTGGAGCAAACACAAATGGGACTACCTATTATTTAAAATAACAGTTGATTAAAATCACATAATTAGTACTATATTTGTGATAAATAACACATAAAAGGCATTAAATAGGTGAGTTTTATATTTAAAAGAACCTTGGAATCTGATTTAATCCACTGGACTGAGTCGCCAAATCATAAACCGCTACTACTAAATGGTGCTCGTCAGGTGGGGAAAACCTATTTAATGAAGTGGTTAGGAACACAGCATTTTAAGAAATTTGCTTATTTTAATTTTGATGAAAAGCCAGAACTCAAACAATTTTTTGAAAATACCAAAGATGTTCATCGTATCATAGAAAACTTATCCCTTGTTCATGGTGAACTTATAGATGCCGATACCTTAGTTATTTTTGACGAAATTCAAGAATGCCTCCCTGCATTAAATACGCTTAAATATTTTGCTGAAAATTTACCCCAATTATATGTGATAAGCGCCGGTTCTTTACTGGGTATTTCTCTTGGTAAAGCACAATCTTTTCCGGTGGGCAAGGTGCAGTTTTTAACGCTTTATGCACTTAGTTTTACCGAATTTTTAGCCCAATGCGATGCTAAATTGAGTAGCTATTTAAAAGGAATCAATAAAATAGAACCCATACCAGACCTCTTTTTTTCATCAATTAAAGATAATTTTAAAAAATATTTAATAACGGGTGGCTTACCTGCTGTTGCGCAAACATTTTTGGAGACCAAAAATTTTGCTCAGGTCGATACGGTTTTGAATGATTTAATTCGTTCCTACGAACTCGATTTTGCCAAACATCCAATAATGAAAGATATCGCTAAAATTGGCTATGTATGGCATTCTCTCCCATCGCAATTAGGAAGGGAAAATAAAAAATTTGTGTACCAATTGGTAAAACCCGGCGCTAGAGCAAGAGAATATGAAGATGCCATACGCTGGTTAGAACAAGCGGGATTGGTATATAGAATTTCGTTATGTAAAACACCAAAACTGCCCTTATCTGCCTACGATGATTTGAGTGCTTATAAAATTTATGTTTTTGATGTAGGTATATTGCGCAAATTGTCCAAATTAGATGCTATTGCTTTTACCGAGGGGAATCGACTTTTTACAGAGTTTAAAGGAGCGCTTTTAGAAAATTATATTTTGCAAAGCATGATTCCTCAATTCGAGGTATTACCTCGCTATTGGACATCTGGAAATGAAGCCGAGGTTGATTTTATCATTCAATTCAAAAATGAAATCATCCCTATAGAAGTGAAATCCGATGAAAATGTAAGAAGTCGTAGTTTAACGTTTTATGCCAATAAATACAATCCTGCACTTCGAATTAAATATTCCTTAAAAAACCTGTCTTATCAAGATGGATTGTTAAATATCCCGCACTTTATGGCAGATTATACCAAAGAGCTTATAGCTTTAATAAACAAATAAACAACTCAACATCTAATTGTGATTCGTTGATGCGTTGATGCGTTTAATCATTGATGTGTTTAATCGTTGAATCGTTGATGCGTTGAATCGTTGATGCGTTTAATCGTTGAATCGTTTAACTCAACATCTAAACAACTCAACATCTAAACAACTCAACATCTAATTGTGATTCGTTGAATCGTTGATCCGTTTAACTCAACATCTCAACCCTCAACCCTCAACACCTCAACCAATAACCCTCTCAACCTCTCAATAAAAAAAAGTATGTTCATTTTTGCATTTGAAAAATTAGAAGTTTGGCAGGAAAGCCGTTTGCTCGTAAAAGAAATTTACAGCATTACGGAGCAATTCCCGGAAAAAGAAAAATATGGGCTTATTTCACAAATTAAACGGGCTTCTGTTTCAGTATCCTCCAACTTAGCCGAAGGAGCCTCACGGACTTCTTTAAAAGACCAGGCTCATTTTTATCAGATTGCATATAGTAGTTTAATCGAAGTGCTGAACCAACTTATCTTATCCGTTGATCTTACATTTTTGTCTGTAGAAGAATATCATAAATTACGTTTACATATAGAAAAGATCAGCAACCAGCTGAACGCTTTAAGAAATGCCCGCTAAAAAAATTTAATTCCCAAACTAAACACCTCAACATCTAATTGTGATTCGTTGAATCGTTGATGTGTTTAATCGTTGAATCGTTTAACTCAACATCTAAACAACTCAACAAATAAAAAATTAGCCGGAAATTTGATGAAATAGTAGGCTTCAGTGGTTAAAATATATATAGGTTGACATAAAAATATACAAAACATAACAATGTATTGATGTGTTTTGGGTTAATTAATATTTTGAAGTGCTGAGACCAAATCCGAAGGATTGTAATTATTATAGTAAAGTTATAATTTGTGTTTCAAAACCCGCCTGTGGCGGGTGACATATCTGAAAACAAAATCTACTTATTATGGCTGGAACGTTTTCTCAAATATATATACAGATTGTCTTTGCTGTAAAAGGCAGGCAGAACCTGATTGAAAATAGCTGGAAAACTGAGTTACATAAGTATATTGCCGGAACAATTAAAGGCAAAGGCCAAAAACCCATTATAGTAAACGGTATGCCAGACCATATACATGCCTTTGTGGGTTTAAAACCTGCCATGGCAATATCAGACTTGGTAAGGGATATTAAAAACAATGCAACAAATTTTATTAATGACCATAATTTTGTGAAAGGAAAGTTTGCTTGGCAGGAAAGTTTTGGTGCATTTTCCTATTCACATTCTCATATTGGTAAAGTGTATGATTATATACTTAACCAGGAACCTCATCACAAAAAGAAAACCTTTAAACAGGAATATCTAGAATTGCTGAAAAAATTTGAAATTGAATTTGATGAAAAGTATTTGTTTGAATGGTACGATTAAAAAGGCATTTTAAATATGTCACCCCTTCGGGGTTTTAATCTACTGTTTGAATAATTCTACTATAATCATATCACCCCGTTGGGTTATTTAGAAATGAGGCTAAACTTAAACTTTTATCTACAGCACCTCAAAATATTAATTATACCATCTTGATTTACTAAATAGTCCAACGCCCGCCTGACCGGACGGGCAGGGACTATGTGTAAATCTTAGATGGTATTATACCGCAGAAAAG
>JAYWEL010000151.1:0-22406 GCA_043779285.1 Chitinophagaceae bacterium
TGCCAACGAACTGAAAGTGGTCATTTTCAATAAATCTGATTTTGATTGGGCTGAGAAATATGCCGCACAGGTTTCTACAAACTGTAAACTTTATCTGCAACCCGAATGGGACAAGGCCGATGAGATGATTCCTTTGATTATCGATTACATCTTAGCCAATCCAAAGTGGGAATTAAGCCTTCAAATTCATAAGCATATTCATGTTCCTTAACGGTGCTATATTTAAAATTTTAAAAAATTTATCATTTAATCCTTAACATTTTATTGTTTTAAAAGGAATAAAAAAAGAATAGATTCGTTAAAGAACAACCAGTTTTAAATCCATGAAATGTCCATGAGCAAAATTTCACTCACCAACCGGGATGATTATTTTCATGGACATACTATGTGGCCAAAAAACAATAGAAATGAACACATGAAATTTCTTTCTTTATTTTTTTTCTCCTGTTTCATTTTTTCTCAAAGCTTTTCCCAAACCTACGATCCGGCAAAAGTGAACAAAAGGGCAATCGTTGCCTATACACAGGCCATAGCAAATGCCGATGACGGAAAATATGAAAAAGCGATTTTTTTGTTTCAACAAAGTATCCTTGCAGAAAACCGATATGTTGATGCATATCTGTCACTGGCCGGGGTTTATGGACAACTAAAAAAACATGATAGCAGTATTTTATTTTATGAAAAAGCATTTTTATTAGACAGCGTTTATACAGCCGGTTACTATCTTCCCTATTCCATAAATCTGGCGGGGCTTGGTAAATTTGAAAAAGCACTGGATGCAGTGAACTACGTTTTATCAAAAAGAAATTTAAACCCCAATACGATTAAGTCTGCGGAATATCGTAAAATCAGTTATGAATTTGCCGTGGATTTTGAGAAAAAGAATGATTATAAAAATTATATTTTCACTCCATTGAATTTGGGAGACTCCATAAACTCTGCCGAATCAGAATATTTCCCTTCGCTGACTATTGATGGTGATGAACTGGTATTCACCCGAAGAGTGAAAAACATGAACGAGGATTTTTATTCGAGTAACAAAAAAAATAATCAATGGGGGAAAGCAAAACCATTACCGGGTAATATCAATACTGAACAAAATGAAGGTGCCCAAATAATTTCTGCTGATGGAAATTGGCTGGTATTCACAGGTTGCAACCGGCCCGACGGACAAGGTGGATGCGATATTTTTATTTCTTATAAAACTCAAAATGGATGGAGCCCGGCAACTAATCTGGGTGCTAAAGTTAACTCCGACCAATGGGAGTCTCACCCTTGTTTATCACCAGATAAAAGAGAGCTTTATTTTTCAAGTACCCGTTTTGGTGGATTCGGCGGAAGTGATCTCTATGTTTGTCGTTTACAATCGAATGGCCGTTGGAGTGAACCTGAAAACCTGGGCCCACAAATCAATACAAAAGGCAATGAAGCATCCCCCTTCATACATGTCGATAATCAAACTTTATATTTTACATCTTCCGGCTTACCTGGTTATGGAGATGACGACTTATTCATTTGCCGACGGGGGCCTAACGGCGTCTGGAGTAATCCGGTAAATCTTGGCTACCCAATCAATACAATCAACCGGGAAGGAACTTTGTTTGTAGCCGCTGATGGCAAAACGGCATATTTATCCAGCGACCGCAGTGTCAGTAAAGGAGGCATGGATATATTTAGTTTTGATTTAAGAGAAAACGTAAGGCCTTATAAAACTCTTTGGATAAAAGGACAAGTATTTGATGCAAAAACAAGTAAAGGGATTTCTTCTACTGCCGAATTAACAGACGTTGGAACAAAAGCGTTGATTACAAAAGTACAGACCAATGAAGATGGAACATACCTGATAACATTACCTATTGGAAAAGATTATGCATTCAATGTAAATAAGAAAGGATATCTTTTTTATTCGGAGAATTTTTCATTGAAAAACATCAGCCCGGATTCCACTTATGAAAAAAACATTCCATTGCAATCCCTGGAAATCAATGCCAGCACCGTTTTAAAAAATATTTTCTTTGACGTAAATAGTTTTGAATTAAAAACTGAGTCTCAAGCTGAATTGGATAAACTGATTCAGTTACTACATGAAAATCCAGCACTGAAAATTCAGATCAGCGGTCATACGGATAATATCGGTTCGGTAACCAACAATCAGAAGCTATCCGAAAACAGGGCAAAATCTGTTATTACTTATCTGCTGGCAAATAAAATAGAACAATCCAGACTTTCTTATACAGGTTTTGGTGAAACAATTCCTCTGGAATCCAATTTAACGGAAGATGGAAGATCGAAAAACCGCCGGACTGAAATGCAAGTGATGGCGAATTAATCATTGATCCATACTATTTAAAATTTGAAAACAGAATAGTAATTTGTTTATCTTTTGATCAACATGTCTTCAACACTTCTATATCAGATTGCTTTAACACAGATTCCAAATATTGGACCTGTACAAGCAAAAATATTATTGCAACATTTTGATATCATTGAACTCTTCAAAGCAAAAAAAACAGAACTCGAAAAAATTGAAGGGATTGGATCAGTAAGAGCTAAATCAATAAAGGATTTCCATGATTTTGCAGATGCAGAAAACGAACTGAAATTTATTGACAAATACAAGATCAAAGCTCTTTTCATTTCAGACGAACTTTATCCCAAACGTTTATTGAACTGCTACGATTCCCCAACCTTGCTTTATTATAAAGGCGATGCTGATTTGAATAATTCAAAAATGATTTCCATAATCGGTACAAGAACCTATTCAGACTATGGCAAACAGATTACCGAAAAATTGATTGAAGAGCTTTCTAATCAAAACATAAGTATCGTAAGTGGCCTTGCGCATGGCATCGACTCTATTGCTCATAAAGCATCACTAAAAAATAATCTTAAAACCATTGCCGTTTTGGGGCATGGATTAGACAGTTTATACCCATCCGAGAATTCCGGAATGGCAAAAGAAATGTTGCAAAAGGACGGTGGCTTGTTAACCGAATTTAAAAGTAAAACCAAGCCCGACAAACATAATTTCCCAATCAGAAACCGGATTGTAGCCGGTATGACCGATGCAACAATTGTAGTGGAATCAGGTATCAGAGGAGGCAGTATCATAACGGTTGAATTAGCTAATGGCTATAATAAAGATGTGTTTGCATTTCCCGGAAGAACCAGCGACTCAAAAAGTTCTGGCTGTAATCATTTAATTAAAAACAATAAGGCAATCCTGCTGACAGATGCATTGCAATTACTAGACATGATGGGTTGGAAAGAAACAGAAAAAAATAAAAAGAAAAAACAAAAAGAGCTTTTTATAGAATTGACCGATCATGAAAAGATCATTATAAATATTTTGAAAGATAAAGGCATTGCAAGTATAGATGACATCAATTTCTCCAGTGGAATGAACAGCAGCTTTGTTGCAGCAGCTATTTTAAACCTTGAATTGGAGCATGTCATAAACAGTTTACCCGGCAAAATGTATCAGATCAATTAAAGAATTCATTCGCATGAAAACAAAGCTTAAGCAAAAATTGGATGTTTAAATCCAAATCTTATCTTTGCACATGGCAACAATAAATACTCCTGCTAAAAAAAGCAAATCCAAAAAAATTTCAGAAGAAGGTTTAACATTTGATGATGTATTGCTGGTTCCCGCATATTCCGAGGTATTACCCCGAGATGTAAGTATTAAAACCAGGCTTACCAAAAACATCCAGTTAAATATCCCATTACTTTCTGCAGCAATGGATACCGTAACTGAAGCCAATCTGGCAATGGCTCTTGCACGTGAAGGTGGCATTGGAATACTGCATAAAAATTTGAGTATAGAAAAACAAGCAGAACAGGTTCGTAAAGTCAAAAGAAGTGAGAGCGGTCTGATTATGGATCCGATTACGTTGTTTGCTGATGCGACAATTGGAGATGCTTTACGGCTGATGAGAGAAAACAAAATTGGCGGTATCCCTATTGTCGATAATAGCGGGAAACTGGTTGGCATTTTAACAAACCGGGATCTTCGGTTTGAAGATAACCCAAAACGAAAAGTACATGAATTAATGACTACAACCAACCTCATTATTGCACCCGAAGGTACCAATATGAAAAAGGCTGAGAATATTCTGCGCCAACATAAAATTGAAAAATTACCGGTGGTAAATAAGTCTGGTAAATTAATTGGTTTAATAACTTATCGTGATATCCTTCAATTACACAGTTTTCCTGATGCAGTAAAAGACTCTTATGGCAGATTATTTGTTGGTGCCGGTGTTGGTATTACAACAGACCTGTTAGATCGGGTTTCTGCCTTGCAGCAGGTAGGCGTTGATGTTATTGCTTTAGATAGTGCCCATGGTCATAGTAAAGGAGTTATTGATGCATTAAAATCAATTAAAAAGAATTTTAAAAAACTAGATGTCATTGCCGGAAATATTGCAACAGCAGCTGGAGCCAACGCATTAGCTGACGCTGGTGCAGATGCTGTTAAAGTTGGTATAGGGCCCGGATCAATTTGTACTACCCGCATAGTTGCTGGGGCAGGCGTACCGCAATTAACAGCTGTGATGAATGTGCATGCCGCATTGAAAGGAAAAAATATTCCACTGATAGCAGATGGCGGTATCCGTTATACTGGTGATATGGTAAAAGCATTAGCAGCCGGTGCAGACTGTGTAATGATGGGAAGTATTTTTGCAGGAACAGAAGAAAGTCCGGGAGATACCATCATTTACGAAGGTAGAAAGTTTAAAGAATACAGAGGTATGGGTTCTGAAGGAGCTATGTCATCCGGAAGCAGCGATCGATATTTTCAGGATGTAGAAGATGGCATTAAAAAATTTGTACCCGAAGGAATCGAAGGCCGGATTGCATACAAAGGATATTTGAAAGAAGTGGTTTATCAATTTGTAGGTGGCTTGAGAGCCGGGATGGGCTATTGTGGGGCGAAAAACATTGAAGAATTAAAGAATGCCCAATTCGTAAAAATTACCAATGCCGGCATGAAAGAAAGCCATGCTCATGATGTAGAGATAACAAAAGAATCATCTAACTATAGTAAAAAATAATATTTGCAGAACCTATATTAAAAAAGCTGAATTCGGAATGATTCAGCTTTTTTAATATGGAAGAATTTGATTTCATTTTTCTAATCATCTGCCAACATATATTTTTACGTTAAACAAAATCATTTGAAAAATTATAGCAATCTCTTTACTGCATTATTAGGAAGTTTATTACTCTGGGTTGCATGGCCTCCATTGGTATTTACTATTTTAATTTTTGTAGCCTGGGTTCCTTTATTAATTGTTGAACAGAATACAACGAACTGGAAAAAGTTTTTCGGACTCAGCTTTTTGAGCTTATTAGTTTGGAATATCCTCACCACCTGGTGGATTTGGAATTCAAGTGAAGTGGGAGCTGTTGCAGCCGTTTTGTTCAATAGTTTTTTAATGTCCATTCCTTTTTTGCTGATGCATTTTACAAAGAAAAAGTTTGGAAAAATTTTAGGTTATACCTCACTGATTATTTATTGGATGGCGTTTGAATATTTGCATCACACCTGGGAATTAAGCTGGCCATGGTTAACTTTGGGTAATTCCTTTGCATTACATCCCGAATGGATTCAATGGTATGAATATACCGGTACAAGTGGAGGCAGTTTATGGATTTTATTAAGCAATATTTTTTATTTCACTATCCGAACTGAATATAAAAACAATGGACGGTCGATTGGTTATTTTAAAAACCTGCTTTGCTGGTTTGCTTTATTGATCATACCAATTCTTATTTCAAAATGGATATCTACACATGAACAAAAATTAGTTGATCTACAAAAAGCAACGGCAACAAAAAATATAGTACTTGTACAACCCAATGTAGATCCATGGGATGTGAAATTTGAATCGGGTACATTGGAATCGCAAATAAATAAATTGATTACCCTTTCTGAATTACAGATTGATGATAGTACTTCATTGATTGTGTGGCCGGAAACAGCGATTGCAGCAGGTGTTTGGGAGGATCAGATAAAAACAGAACCAGCTTATTATCCGGTATGGTCATTCCTAAACCGTCATCCACAATTAAGTTTATTGTCTGGCATCGATAGTTATCGAAACTACGGTTCGAACCAGGCAAATGCTTCATCCACAGCAAGATATAATAAAAATTATGGATTCTATTATGATGCTTACAATACGGCTGCCTTGTTTAATAGTGATACAAGTATTAATCTTTATCATAAAGGCAAACTGGTTCCCGGTGTAGAAACACTCCCCTCTTTTTTAAATTGGATGGGGCCCTTATTTGAAGACTTTGGTGGCATCAGTGGTACTTTAGGAACCGATAAGCAACGAATCGTTTTTACTGATAAACAAAATCATTATAAAGCAGCACCCATAATTTGTTATGAAAGTGTGTATGGTGATTATGTAACAGAATATGTACGCAAAGGAGCCAATATTCTAACCATCATTACCAATGATGGCTGGTGGGGAAATACAGACGGCTACAAACAACATATGAATTATGCAAGGCTTCGGGCAATTGAAACAAGGAAATGGGTGGTACGCAGTGCCAATACAGGTATCAGTTGTTTTATTGACCCACTTGGAAATGTTATTTACCCGCAACCATGGGATAAAGCAGCTGCCATAAAACTGAATGTCCCGGTTAATGATCAGCTAACTTTCTTTGTAAAACATGGCGATTTATTATCCCGGTTCATGGCGGCAATCAGTTTGTTATTGTTGATTTCTACAATGGCTGTTTCAATTAAGAAACGATTTTTATAATGTTTCAGGAAATAATTTATCAGCATAAAAAAATTGTCTACCAGATTTTTGGAAATGGAAAGGCTGTTTTATTAGTTCATGGTTTTGGCGAAGACAGCAGTATATGGAGAAATCAGATTGATTTTCTAAAAGAAAATTTCTTGTTAATTATTCCAGACCTTCCCGGCAGTGGAGAGTCAGAAATCATTGATGATATGAGTATGGAAGGAATGGCAAAGCTGCTAAAAGAAATTATCCAGCTTGAGCATATAAAAGAAAAAATAAATGTATTCGGACATAGTATGGGAGGCTATATCTGTTTAGCATTTGCAGAAAAATTTCCAGAGCTAATAAATTCATTTGGGTTGATTCATTCAACTGCTTTTTCAGACAGTGAAGAAAAAATTGAAACCAGAAAAAAAGGAATTGATTTTATTTTAAAATATGGTGCTTCTGAATTTATAAAAACTACAACCCCCAATCTTTTTTCCGAACAAACGCAGAATCAAAATCCGGATTTGATTGCGGAACAAATTCAACTGTCATCTTATTTTTCAACTGATGCACTCATTCAATATTATCAGCAAATGATTGCCAGACCTGACAGGACAACTATTTTAAAAAACTCAACTTTCCCGATTCTTTTTATCGCAGGGGAACAGGATAAAGCCGTTCCTTTATCAGACGTATTAAAGCAATGTCATCTGCCCGATATTTCGTATTTTCATGTACTATCGAACTCTGCTCATATTGGAATGCTTGAAGAAACGGACATTCACAATCGCTTACTGGAATGGTTTTTGTTAAGAACGGATGATTGACCCATTTTGAAATTCCCGACATGAAGAAATTACTCTCAACTATATTTTTTGCTCTTTTATTTTGCTCACCTGTTTTTGCAGCACACATTACCGGAGGAGAGATTCTTTATTCTTACATCCAACAATTACCAAACGGCAATCATCAATACAGAATTACACTAAAACTATATAGAGACTGTTTTTCAACCGGAGCTCCATTAGATGCTAATGCACCCATTTCAATATTTCAAAACGGTTCTAATTCATCCGTTTGGGCAAGTACAATTCCATTATCAAATGTAGAAACATTAAACCTGGGTACTCCGGGACCCTGTATTACAAATGCACCGATAGTGTGCTATCAGGTAGGCTATTATAATTTTACAGTTGACCTTCCGCCAACTGCATTTGGGTATACCGTTACCTATCAACGTTGTTGCCGTATAAGTGGAATAAATAATATTTTAAGTTCGGGACAAACAGGTGCCACATTTACGGCACAAATTCCGGGCACTAATTTAATTGCAAACGCCCCTGTAAATAATAGTGCAAAATTTATCGGTGCCGACACAGTGATTGTTTGTTCAAATTATAATCTTGTATATAATTTTGGGGCAATCGATGCGGACGGAGACATTTTGAGATATTCATTTTGTGATGCATTTGAAGGTGCCAATACCACTATTCCAAATCCAAATCCTCCACCCTCACCTCCATATAATTCTGTTTCATATGCTTTCCCTTTCAGTTCATCTGCTCCACTTGGTTCATTAGTAAAAATAAACCCTGTAACCGGCTTAGTAAGTGGAATAGGACCGGCTCCCGGAATTTATGTGTTAACAGTTTGTGTTGATGAATATCGGAATGGAATCAAGATTGCAACACAACGAAAGGACTTACAAATAAAAGTAGCAGACTGTACCATTGCAGCCGCAGATTTAAAACCAGAATATATAACCTGTGATGGATTTAATCTTTCTTTTTCCAATTCATCAAACAGCCCATTGATAAAAACTTATTTCTGGGATTTTGGAGTAAAAAATATGACTTCAGATACATCTACTCTTTCCAATCCAACTTTTAATTTTCCGGATACTGGCATCTATGTTGTTAAATTGGTAACCAACAGAAATCAGGACTGTTCAGACTCAACAACCGCTTTAGCTAAAATTTATCCAGGTTTTTTTCCAGGCCTTTCTTCTGCTGGTGTTTGTGTAACTAACCCCACCAGTTTTTTTGACAATACACTTACAGATTATGGTTTGGTGGATTCATGGGTGTGGGATTTTGGAGATTTATCAACCACTTCAGATACATCCAAATTAAAGAATCCTACTTATAAATATGCACAACCCGGAAATAAAAAAGTACAATTAACGGTGTCCAATAGTAAAGGTTGTATCAAAACAATTACACAAGACATTTTAATAATAGACAAACCAATTATAAATCTGGCATTCAAGGATACTTTATTATGTGGCGATTCTGTCAGGTTGCAGGCAACCGGCAATGGTATTTTTAACTGGTCTCCATTACAAAATATCATCGACCCAGCTACTGCCACTCCTTTGGTATTCCCGCCAACTAATCGAAAATATTTTGTGGAATTAAATGATAACGGTTGTATCAATAAAGACTCGGTAAATGTCCGGGTTTTGCAAACGATTTCTTTAATTCCCCGATCTGATACAGTCATTTGTCAGACAGATCCGGTACAATTAAGTGTTGTTTCAACCGGGCTTCAATACAGTTGGTCTCCGGCAGCATCTTTAAATAATTCTACTTTAAAAAATCCGATTGCCCGTCCATTAGTCAATACCACCTACATGGTTACTGCATTTGTGGGTAGATGCAGAGCAAATGCGCAGCTCAATGTAAGAGTTGTTCCATACCCATTGGCTTTTGCTGGCAGAGACACCATAATCTGTAATAATTCAACAGCACAACTAAATGGGTCTTTAACAGGTAGTTCATTCTCCTGGTCTCCCATTGTTTCTTTAAATGATTTTCGGATTTTAAATCCCATTGCAAGACCACCCAATACAACTCAATATATATTAACGGTAAGAGATACTATTGGTTGTCCGAAACCTGGCAGAGATACTGTTATAGTTTTTGTACAACCGAAAGTAAATGCCTATGCAGGAATAGATACGACTGTAATTGTCGGCCAGCCATTACAGTTGAATGCAAGTGGTGGTGATGCTTTTTTATGGACTCCATCGACCGGTTTATCGGCAACAAATATTGCTAATCCAATTGCAATATTAAACAGTACAATTGATAGTATTCGTTATATAGTATTTGTGAAAGATGAAACGGGCTGTACAGATTCAGCAGTAATTTTTGTACGCGTTTTTAAAACCAAGCCAGACATATTTGTCCCTACTGCATTTACACCAAATGGGGATGGCAAAAATGATGTCTTCCGGCTAATTGCTGCCGGTATAAAAATCATCCATTATTTCCGGATATATAACCGATGGGGTCAATTAGTTTTCAGTACAACAAATGACAGTAAAGGTTGGAATGGAAAAATAAATGGAAAAGATCAACCAACCGGTACATTTGTTTGGATTGTATATGGTGTAGATTATTTAGACAAACCTTTTTTCAAAAAAGGTACGGTAACATTGATTAGATGATAAAAATTAAAACTGCCAATTTTTTATTCCCGTTCTATATCTTCGTTTAAATAAATTTTCAACTTACTTATGTCAAATATAGTTTTCATAACAGGTGCTACTGCCGGATTCGGAAAAGCTTGTGCAGAAAAATTTGCGTCTCACGGATTTGATCTTATTTTAAATGGAAGAAGAGAAGATAGGTTGGAGGAATTAAAGTTGAATCTGGAGAATCGTTTCAATATTGCAATCTTAGTAGCTCCGTTTGATGTTAGGGATAAAGAATCGGTATTTAATGCAGTTGAAAAACTTCCCGAAGAATGGAGGAAAATAAATATCCTGATTAATAATGCTGGCCTGGCTTTGGGCCGTGACCATTTCGATGATGGCAATCTGGAAGATTGGGATAATATGATTGATACTAATGTAAAAGGATTGCTTTATGTAAGCAAGGCACTGATACCCTTATTAATTCATACTACAGATACGGCGAATCCATCCCTTATCATTAACATGGGGTCAGTTGCTGGTAAAGAAGTTTATGAAAAAGGAAATGTTTATTGCGCTTCGAAATATGCCGTAGATGCTATTTCAAAATCGATGCGGATAGATTTATTAAAACATGGTATCAAAGTGACTGCCATTCATCCCGGAGCTGCAGATACTGAATTCTCAATTGTACGGTTTAAGGGTGATGAAGCAACAGCCAATTCAATTTATAATGGACTAACTCCATTGCTGGCAAATGATATTGCAGATGCGGTTTATTATTGTTCCACTTTACCAGCACATGTATGTATCAATGAATTGATTATTACCTGTACGCAGCAAGCCAATGCCATTTATTTCAACCGTGATGCAAGTTGATACAAATCAACTTAACATTTTAGTTTATTTTTCTATTCTTTATTGAACTAATTTTCCTCCCGAAAGAGAAATCGAGTACTTGTTCGTGATTCTTAATCTCCCCAATCCGTATTTACCCTACGAAACATTACTGTTGATAAGTAACTGAGATTAAAGCTTTTAAATCTGATTAATGTATTGTATTTTCATATCCGGATCCGATTATTGTTTACGTACAAAACGTTTCAACCCATGAAAAAACCATTCTTCATCATTGCAGCTATTCTGCTGTTTTCTATTCAAAAAATTTCAGCTCAAGGAAATAGTGTAAAAATTTCAAATACCAGTGCTTTCTTTATTCAACAACAAGCAGACAGCATAAAAACAATTTATGAGAACAAAGGATTTGTTCTTTTAAAAGAAGCCCCCTTAAAAATGGAAAGCCAGTATGAAATGCCTGTTATTGTGCCGTTGAATGAAGGAACTTTTTATGAGTTTGTATTTATCGGAGAATATACCTCAAAACTGTATGAAGTAAGAATGTATGACTGGGATGAGAAGATGGTTGTTTATCTGAAAAAACAATGGGGTGATGTTGATGGAAATATCATCGACTATTCATACATACCCAAAAAATCTGAAATGCACATGATCAAACCGATTCAGGTAAATAAAAAGAAAAAAATACTGGATGGCTATGTAATGCTTTTCAAAAAAGTAAAATAATAACCCATACTCTAATAATAAAAGATCCGTTCAAAAGACGGATTTTTTTATGTCCCTTATTGTAAGCTCATAATAATCCTTAACTTACATTTAATACCGCTTATAAACAGTAAATAGTCTAATGCGCTTTTCTGCGGTATAATACCATCTAAGATTTACACATAGTCCCTGCCCGTCCGGTCAGGCGGGCGTTGGACTATTTAGTAAATCAAGATGGTTTAAAATAAAACACATGTCACTATTGCCCTTTAATTTTATCGTCATCGCTGGGTTATACATGTTAGTTTTCGGGATTTTTACATTATTCTTCCCTCCTAAATTCAACAACGTCTATTATGGAGTTATAACAAAGTGGACATCATTAAATCTGGATTCCTGGAAGGATGGACAAAAAATTTTTGCATATAGTTATTTATGCATTGGCCTTTTATTTTTAACACTTGGATTCTTTAAAGTGCAACTGACCGCACATGGTTTTATATTTGTTTTATTGATTATCGTTTTGCATAAGTTTTCCATTTTTCTGGTTGACAAAAAACTTGCAGCAAAATATGGTGACAAGGTTTGAATTAACTCTTTTCTTTTATTACATTATTACAAACTTCTTTCAGGGAAAAAATCTACAAAATCAGCTACCTAATTATTGCGCCAAAGAAATCCTGATTTGTAAACCACCCCGTGTATTGGTGACAGGTGCCGTTGTTGCAACTTTTGGATCTACCCTGTTCTGCTCAAAGAATAGTTTCAGGTTTATTTTGCTGTTCAACACATAATCTATTGATGGAGAAATACGCATGACCCGCTGGCCGGCTGTTCCAAACGAACTTTGCTGATCCAGTTTGCTGTTGGCTGTTGCATCATCACGGATGCTGAAATCAAATTTGAATGTAACATCATTATCCAGCTTCATTCCATTCTTTCCTATTTTGATATTCTTAATAATAGGTACTCCTTTTTTACGCCAGTTCATGCTTATTACAAATTCGGTAGAACGGTTTTCAGCTAATTGATAATCGATCAGACTCAAACTTAATTGTCTTGATTTTTTATACTCTGCCCGAACGGTAAGCTGATTGGTAAATGTCATATCCAATTCAAGTAATGGACTGAATTGCTCACTGATGGTAATGTTTGGTACCAGAAAAAATGGGATATAATTACCGGTCAATGTATCGCGGAAAAAAGGATAGGATACTTTGAACGGATCCTGAAATAGTAAAGCAGTATTAAAACTATTCATACTCAGGTTGCTTTGATAGCCATGCCGTATGGTAAAGTTTGTAAATATCTTTTCCAATGCTTTCATTTTCGACAACCCACTATAGCTGATATTCCAATTCGGTTTAGGTATCAAACCCGAAAAAGGATTGGACCGTATATTTGGATTGGCGTTTTTTATTAAACTGATCGTAGCCGGATCCTTATTGGTATATGCCGCCAGAAAAGCCGGAATTACTACATCCTGTGCATATCGGCCATACCCTTTATAATATCCATCAGATCCAGCAATGGGGTTTGGTCCATTGTAATCATTGGCCTTACCCAGACGCTGAGATAAAATAAGCCGGTTGGATTGGAACGTTTTAAATGTTTCAGAAATCTGATTCGGATCGAATGGTTCAAACAGGGTTTGAAAAGCGATATAGCTGATACTGAAACTACCCATGGCATAAGGGTTCAATCTTGTAAGACCTGAGAAGCCGGTTGTGTCTTTATATAATTCTGAATACTGTTTATCAAATGATTTATCCAATGTAATGTCAATATTAAAATCACGGAAAGGACTTACCTGTGCCGTAATATTTAATCGCTGATTTAATCGTTGTCGAATCATGGATGTAAATAAAGAATCGGTGCTCAGCAATCCCCTGCTTCCTATTTTATTTATCCAGTTTGTATCGGGTTGATACCCAAAAAGAAAATTAAATCCGGGCTCGCTACTTCTCCAGTTTCTGCCTAATATGCTGGTACTATCCATATAACCGGGCAATGTAGTACCCAAATCCTCGGTATATTGTATGCCAATTCTTTTTACAGACGTAAGAATATTGCCGAAAAATTTCGGAACAGCTCCCCACTCTTTTATTTCCTTCGGATTCTTTTCTTTTTTTGCAATTCCTTTTGCCGAATCTTTTGCAGCCGATTGATTTTTTGCTTGTTTTGGAACAACAGCGTTTTGCACATTTAATCCTCTTAAAAATTTAAACTTGCTATACAACTGATCAAAATTAAAGTCGCTGGTCAAACTGGTTGTTTGTCCATTCATCAATATATTACCCTGTGGTTTAGCAACTAAAGAAGCGGCTGTCCAATCGTATTTGGCTACATAATTTGCACGTAGAGTGGTCCAGTCAATTAATGGAATTTTTTTCGTCGGGAAATTATAAGACAAACTTGCATCGTGATGATAATTTATATTCCGCCCCCCTTTGAAAAAATTATTGTTTAAGATATCTTTTTTCTCTCGGGTATCAATTCTACCGGCGGGTTCATCAACACGGGAATTATTAATAGCATTTAAATCAAGGGTCATCGACCTGGTCAGATCCCAACGAAGAGAATAAAAACGATCAATGGTAAAATACTTGTCATAAGTTTCTGGAACTTTAAAAGGTCCGCCACCTACATTTTTTGGAGCAATTGCACCAAACTGCCTGAAAGCATCTGCTTTAATAGAAACCAATGAAGGGATATAGTTAAAATTTAAATCCTTAATCAAAGCAAACCATGGAGACTTGGTTTTGATAATATTTTTGAAAGGTTCAAAAAATCTTGTTCGTGGAGCATAATTATATGCAATCGCACTTCTTGTTCTTTTTATTTCATCGCTTTCAACTAAAGGGCTATGATGCGCAATTTCAGTAAAAGAATAGTTCAACGATATATTGGATATATCCCAAGGCATCGAAGGCTTATCATTTGTTTTATTCTTTTTTACATTGGTTAAATTAAATGTTTTGATAGTTGTAACATCTACCGCATCATTTAAAACAGAATCTTTTTTATTGCCCGGCAATAATCTTATTTTTTCTTTTAATTTAACATCCAAATCATACGGATCATATTCCGGTGTACTAGATGTTCGGCTAATGCCTGCATACATGGGTATTTGCAAACCGGCTTCTTTAGGCAATAGTTTTCCCAGTTCAAGATTTGATGCAATATCAAACTGATAATAATCTTCGCGGCTCCGTTCATTTACTTTTTGTTCTAATGTACCAAAACCGCTTGATCGGATATTTCCGGCAACAGAAATATTTCCAAGGTCGGCAAGGTTTAAATCCACTCTACCTACAGCAGCCCATCCGCCTTCTTCATCTAAACTTGATAATCGAAGTTCATTGAACCAAACTTCGGCAAATGCGGTTTCTATTTTATCATTTTGTACGGCCAGCAAAATCCCTCTTACTTCACCCAGATTCGGGTTTCCCAATATCGAATAAGCACGGCCATCTGATTTTTTTTCCTGATAATATTTTGATGGAGAAACAGCATTCTTGTTTCTCCGGATTTTCAATTCATTTAATTCAGACATATTGAAATCTAAATTATTAGCCAGAGGCCATATTTCTAATGAATCCTTTGCACCAAAAGGCGTCACCTTCAACGGAATTTTTACTTCATAATAATTGCTAACGAAATCACTACCAATCCGAACAACTGCATTTAATACATTATCAGCAATTACCTGATATCCCGGAACTGATTCGGCATGAATAAACATTTCCAGTTTCCCATATTGCCGAAGATCCAGGTTCATTGTTTTAAAAACACCCCTCGCCTGGCTGTTCAATAAATTATTGTATCGAAGACTTAAGGATTGCTCGTTTTGCAATAATTGAATATTATTATTACTCAATTGCTGCTGACGTTCAATTCCCGGAGAAACCATATATCGGATTGGCTGTCGTTGATCGTTTTCTTCCAGATTGACAGCAGATACATTCATCATGGTCGGATCGTTTGCCGGAAGTGGCAATACATTTCCAATCGTATCTATTTCATATGTAAATTTTCTCCATTGGTTCCTAATCAACTCCAATTTACCAAAACGGGCAACCACCGTGTCTTCGAAACCGGTTAAAAACATCCGCATGAAACGGATTGACTTAAAGTCGGGGATATTACCCACTTTTGATTGATAACCACTAATCGGAATCCGGAACAAGTACCAACTTTCATTTCTTTGTGATCCATCAGCCAAACTTACCTTGACGGTTCTTTTGTCGGTAATAAAATTATTACCTACCTGCATGTTTGGTTTTAATTCAACCCGGTATTGAAAATATTCTTCTATTTCATTTAAGGTATTATCTCTGTTTAATTCTTCCTGATCGGGATATAAAGTAAATGCATTGGTGAACTGATCGTTTGCAGTTGATACCGGAGAATTTCCTTGCGGATTATTAATATGTTTATACCGTTGTAAGATTCCAGCATTCAGTTGGTCAAAAGCCGCATCCCGATATGCTTGAAAATTATCGCCGGATGGATCTGTTAAGGCTTTTTGAAATGCCGATGAAGTAACTCCAAAATTACTAGCCAACCGGTTTAGATATGGAGTAAACTTTTGTCTCTCCAGAGAATCGGTTAATCCATCAAAACCAACATCCTGGTAAGGCCTGTCTGCCGGATCATTCGTAAATGCGGTAGTTACCTGTATCGGATTTGAAGGAACTCTTCCCCAAACTGTTGAAGTATCTAACAATGCAGGAAAACGGGGTGTAGGCAAGCCATTTTCAAATAAACGTTTCCCATCTTTTAAAAGATCTTCCGAAATATTTCCCAGATCAATATATAATTCTCCTCCACTGCTCAATGGTTTTTTAATAAACGGATCCTGCACCCAAAATTCCAGGAACTCCACATTACCTGTTTCAAAATCGGTTTGGTCAATACTTCGTTGAATTCCACCCCATGCTTTTTTTCGATTTAGCAAATTTCCATTCGCATTTACTCTTCCCACTCTTGTTTCGAAATTATACGGTCCTTTTTCATTTGGATAAAACGCAATATCAAATGTTGTTAAAAGGCCTTGACCAAGATCGGTAGTTCTTTTCGGAAAGATTTCCTGTTGCAAAACCTGTCTTGTTTCAGGTTTCGAAAGTTCAGGCAAATTACTTTTTAACGGATTATTCGGATTTCTTTTTTCCTGCAATACTGATTCGATGTTGTACCAGGCAATTTTTGCCCGGTTGTATCCATATTCCAGGTTATTTACCAACTCAGCTTCCGGGAATAAAATATTGCCGTTGTTATCTTTCGCTTTTTGTGGCGTTGATGCAAGTGACCAGCTTATTAATGGAAAACGCAGATCAATACTGTTTCTAGTTCCTTCAAAATCATCAATATAAATTACACCGGCTCCACCCTTACCTATTTGTGGCGCATGACCGGGCTTTAAAAATGCTGCTTCGCCATAAGCAGTAATATTCGACATGGCTTTGGTTGAATAGAACGGAAGTTTATCCAACCATTTAGTTACACGGGGCACTTCATTTTTATAATCTACATCCACACCAAACATGGTATTACGTATCGGGTCATCGCCATAGGTTTGTTTATTGAAAAATGGACGTTCACTTAACCGAACAATTGTACCACCAATACTTAATTTTTTATTGACTAGGTAATCCAATCTTAAACCCAAATAATTTTTCTGTTGAATTCCAAATGATGCATTGTTTTCAAATTGAACATTCACCGGCAGACCACCATTAATAATGGCTGGATTAATGATCTTTAACGAACCAAGATCATAATTAATCTCGTAATCCAGATTTTCACGCAACACTTGTCCACCTGCCGTTACCGTTACTGATCCGGGAGGAATATTAAATCCTAATTGATAATCGCTGGTAACTGCCGATTTAGATTTGCCAATAATTTTAAACCGGTTTAGGTTGGCATAGGTTTGTGCAATGGCTTTAATGGTATCATACAAAGGATAGAACAAATATTTATTTCGTTGCAGTTGTGTGGTATATAGATAATCCAGGTCGTAGCCAAATGGTTCTAATACCGGAAAAATAATCCGGCTTTGAGAGGAAATGACTGTGAAGCCTTCTAAAAAGTCAAAAACCCCATCGGGTTGCGGATCGTTTTGATTGTTTAACCGATCCAAATTAACTAAAGAAATAATTGGTTGTCCTTTAAATTGGGCAATCACATCATCCGGAGGCATATACCGTTTTTCTCCCAGGCTGGGTTCTTCATACAGCATATCCAATTTAAAATCCTGTCTTTCCAATTGGCCAAAACCAACCGAATAAACGTTTTTCATCATCAGGTCCCAGATAGGTAATGCGGGTCGTTGAGAAGTAGCTTTCAGTAATTTCAAAAACAAAACGTTCTGCGAAGTACCTGTACTATCTGGTGGAACATCCTGCGAGAATTCACCAACCTGGTACACTCTTCCATTGTACGTATATTGGTATGCAACACCTAAAACCTCATCAGGCTGTAAGGGTTGATTCAATGAAATAAATCCAATCTGTGGATTAAAATAATAATCCGTCAACTGTAATTTCCGGGCAAATGTTTTTTCAAAATCCTGCACCGGTTGCAAACCCAACCCTGTTAATGCACTTTGAACCCTCGTTGAATTACGGTTGGTAGGGTTAGATAGTAATGAACGATATAAACTGTTAGCATCGTTTCGGGGAAGAAATCCACCTGCACTTGCCCATGAACCAAAGGGATTTACTTCGCCAATATCCATAAACGAAACCACGTCTCTTGTTTCGGTCGTTGCTCCTGTTCGGTTGGTAACCCAAACTTCCATTTTCAAAATCTGCACCGGTGAATTAACAACCGGCAGACTCTTCATTGCCTTATTGAAATTGGTTCGGAAATATTGAGCTAAAAGAAAATGCCGGTTCTCTTCATATTCATCTGCTTTTAATGTAAAAGCTTGAGAAGCTGCACCACCCTGCATCCCTAAGGATTGCCGTTGTGCCCGTTGATTAGCAAGGACTGTAGTAATAAACAATTTTCCGAACTGTAACTGTGTTTTTATTCCAAACAAAGATTGTGCTCCAGGAATCAGCGTTCCTTTAGAACTGAAATTTACATTACCAGCCTGCAATGTTTTTAGTATTTCATCATCCCGTCCCTGGTAATCGAATTTCAATTGATTTTCAAAATCGAAATTGGCCAATGTATTGTAATTGATAGGCAGTTTCAATTTGTCACCGATATTTCCATCAATCTGCAACTGCGAATTCATATTAAAATCAAATCCCCCATTTTTCCTTGCACGTTCAGGCAATGTTGGATTATTTACATTCTGTCCTTGATAACCTGCCATGATATCAACATAACCGTTAGGCTTAATATCAATTTTCCCATTTCCAATAATCCGGTTCACCCAATCATTTACAAAATTGAATTTGGGTTTAACCATTCGGCGGTTCATGTTTGCAAGCATGTTCGCCCTGTTTTTGAAATATTCGTTCTCATCTTTCTTGCCCTGCATATCCAAAAACTCTTTCATTGAAAAACTCATCGGGGTACGATAATACCGATTACCTATTTTTTCAATAACCATATATTGTTTGGTCACCGGATCGTACTCAACCCGTCGTTTTACAAAAGCAGTATCGCTAAATTCGAATGGATTTTTTTTACTTTGCAAAGTAGAAACTCCATATTTTTCCAACAATGGATTTCTAGAAGTATCCACATTTAAAATTTCGGAAGAATGAAAAATTGCATTTGTATTTGAGGCATATGCTTTAGCCTGCAAGAATATTGCGTTGATGATGATAAAAACTATCATCACTCGGAATATATAAAAAAATATTCTGGTCAATTTTTCTCGTCAATTAGTCACTTAAAAATTATAGTGTACGAAGTGCCAGTTTTATCAGCTCCTCAATGGCCAGGTTAGGATTAGCAGACTGTACTGATTTTAAGGCCTTTTCTGCTGCCATTCTATTGACTCCTAATGCCATCAAAGCATTTAACGAATCAATATGTAAAGTATTGTCTATCAAAGGAGAAATATTTGAATCGAGTGGATGTTTTGCTAATTTATCTTTCAGTTCCAATACCAGTCTTTCGGCCGTTTTTTTACCTATCCCTTTTATACTTTCCAAAAGCTTAATATTAGCATGTACAATAGCAGCCGCAATTTCTTCAGGTTTCATGTACGAAAGCATCGCTCTTGCAATGGACGCACCAATACCCGAAACACTTATGAGATGCATGAAAAGTTCTTTTTCTATAGTATCAAAAAATCCATAGATCACATGCGCATCTTCACGTATGAGCAAACTGGTATGCAAAATTCCTTTTTCCAGGTTTTGTATTTTGGTATACGTATTTAAACTTATCTGTACTTCATATCCAACACCATTCACATCGACATGTACGGATGATGGTTTTTTATCAATAAAATCTCCTCTTAAGTATGCTATCATAAATGCGAAAATAGGTTAAGCTGTCAATTTGTATATTTGTCATCAAATTTATTATTCTTATATCGCATTCATGGAAAAAATATACGCTTCAATCACCGCAGTAGGTGGTTATGTACCCGATGACAAATTAACCAATAAGGACTTTGAGAAAATGGTGGATACCAATGACGAATGGATAAAATCCCGTACCGGTATTTCAGAAAGAAGAATCTTAAAAGGAAAAGAAAAAGGAACCTCTGATTTGGGTGCACCTGCAGTATTAGATCTTTGTAAAAAAAGAGGCATCGATCCGTTAGAGATTGATTGTTTGATTTGCTGTACGGTAACTGCCGACATGCTTTTCCCAGCAACGGCAAATATTATATGTGATAAGATTGGTGCTAAAAATGCATTTGGATTTGATCTTGGTGCTGCTTGCTCGGGGTTTTTATTTGGTGTAACAACCGGAGCCGCTTTTATTGAAAGTGGTCGTTATAAAAAAGTAGTAGTGGTTGGTGCTGATAAAATGAGTGGAATTGTTGATTATACAGACCGGACAACTTGTGTTCTTTTTGGAGATGGTGGAGGTGCTATTTTACTTGAACCTGGAGAAGAGGGATATGGTGTATTAGACAGTAATCTGAAGAGTGATGGGATTGGCAGAAATTTTTTATATCAAAAAGCGGGTGGTTCATTAAACCCGGCAACTATTGAAACAGTTACAAATAAAGATCATTTTATTTTTCAGGATGGGCAACCGGTATTTAAATATGCCGTCAAAGGGATGGCAGATGCAAGTGCCGAATTATTAGAACGCAATAATTTAACTGGTGATGATATTGCGTGGCTGGTTCCTCATCAGGCGAATAAACGGATTATAGATGCAACGGCTAACCGTATGGGACTATCACATGATAAAGTGATGCTGAATATTGAACGGTATGGAAATACAACGGCTGCCACCATACCACTTTGTTTATGGGAATGGGAAAAACAATTGAATAAAGGAGACCTGATTGTTTTAGCTGCCTTTGGCGGTGGATTTACCTGGGGTGCAACGTTAATTAAATGGGCTTATTAATTTTACCTAAATATTGTTTATATGTATCGATTTTTTACAGTCGTTTTTTTGACTTTGTTTTCCATACCCGTTTTTGCTCAAAAAGATCCAATTGAAAAAATATGGTTGACACAGGAAAAAAGTTCAAAGGTTCAGATTTTTAAAGCCACTGATGGGAAATACTATGGCAAAATTGTGTGGCTTAAAACACCCTATGATGCAAAGGGTAAACCCAGAACTGATATCCATAATTCAAATGAATCGCAACATCATCAACCATTATTAAATCTGATTATGCTGAAAGGATTTTCGAAAACAACGGATACTGAAAATATTTTTGAAGGTGGAACTATTTATGACCCTAACAATGGGAAAACCTATTGTGGAAAGCTAACATTGAAAGGAGATAAAATTAATATGCGTGGATTTCTTTGCAGCTTTTCATTTTTGGGCAGAACTACTACCTGGACATTGTCTGAATAAATATTGTTTTCTGAAGATTCTACATCAAAGAGACGGTTATCAAACGGTCTCTTTTTTTATTTCTTCCTGCTCCACAAAATAAAATCGGTTGCCGGAATCTCCTTTACACCTAATTGCCGAAACAGATTTACCAGTTGACCCCGATGATAGGTTCCATGATTAAATACATGAATCAATACCTGATAAACCGGTTGTTTAAATTGTTCTTTTTTAGAATTTTGATAAGCAAAGACATGGTTCAGGGCAAGCTCGGAAGCTTTATCCACCCACTCTTCAAATTGTTTGGATTGATCCAACTGGTTTTTCATTAATTCCTGAAAATTGCCCGTGAACACTTCACTTGGAACAATGATGCGTTCCGCTAATTTTATTCGTTGCCACCAAATACTTTCGGCATCCCACATATGAAGAACTGTTTTAAAAATACTTTTAAAACTGCTTGGTAATTCGACAACCAATTTTTCTTCGGGTAATCTCAACATGCTGTTTCCTAATTGCTGGTTTGCCCATACATTATACGCTGCTAATTGAATCAATAATTCTTTCATTTAAAAAAGTTTTGCAATGAATAAATGATGTTTCTCAAAGAAAACACATTCGTCACTAATTAATCTAATTTTGAATGAATTAGTTTTCTTTTTTAAAAATATAATATGGGCAAAAAAACAACATTCAAAGGCTTTAGTTCCACAGCAATT
>JAYWEL010000152.1:0-9685 GCA_043779285.1 Chitinophagaceae bacterium
CCTTTCCGGATTTTTTAAAGACCGATCTGTAAACGAATACAAACAGGATTTATTGATGGCCTTTAAAAATAAGGAGCGATATTATTTATTAAAGAAAAATCTTTCATTCGATCAATACAAGATTTTCAGAAGCTTTCCTTTAGTAAGACAGGGTAGAAATAAAAGTGGTGTCATTGCCGAAATAAATTCGAAAAGATTAAACCCGTATGGTTTGTTGGCTAATAGAACGATTGGTCTTTCCAGGGAAAATGCACAAAATGTTGGGCTGGAGAGAACCTACGACAGTTCTTTGAAAGGCCAGACAGGTCAACGTTTGGTGCGATTTATTTCAGGCGGTTCAGCAGTACCGGTAGAAGGTTATGAAATTGAGCCGGAGAATGGAAAAGATATTATTACCACTTTAGATGTAAACATACAGGACATCTCACAAACTGCATTAATGAAGATGATGCTGCAAAGTGAAGCACAATATGGAACCTGTATTGTTATGGAAACAAAAACAGGAAAGATCAAAGCCATTGCAAATCTTGGCCGTCAGAAAGATGGTTCTTATTTCGAAGATTATAATTATGCTTTACATACAACAGAGCCAGGTTCTACAATCAAACTGGCAACTTTATTATCTGTACTCGAAGAAGGAACTGTAACAATAAATGACAATGTAGAAGTTGGCACTACGGGTAATGCCTATGTCGGTGTGCGAAATGTAACCGATGCAGAAAGAGCTCCCCGTTCAATGTTATCAGTCAGAGAATGTTTTTCTCATAGTTCAAATGTGGGAATGAGTAAGCTGGCATATAAAGCATTTGCTACACAACCCGATAAGTATAGAGATTATTTGACAAGATTCCATATGGATTCACATACCGGCATTGATCTGGTTGGTGAAGAAAAGACAGTTATTCGTAAACTGAAAAAGAATAAAGAAAGTTTGCATGCCATGGTTACCATGAGTTTCGGTTATGCATTAGAGGTTAGTCCATTGCATACATTGATGTTATATAATGCGGTTGCCAATAATGGCAAAATGATGAAACCGTTTCTGGTAAACAGAATTCAACGCGACGGAATAATCATACGGGATTTTACGCCACATATCCTGACAGAAAATATTTGCAGGCCCGAAGTGATAAATGCTGCAAAAGTTTGTATGGAGGCTGTAGCTACTGAAGGCACAGCAAAATATGTTTTTAAAAATTCAATGTTTCCTGTTGCAGGTAAAACAGGAACTGCGCATGTCGCTGGTGGAAATGTGAAATATGGCGATGGTGTTTATCAGGCATCTTTTGTTGGATATTTTCCGGCCAACAACCCACAGTATAGTTGTATCGTAGTTGTAAAAACAAAACCGCATGCGGCTATGCACTATGGCGGACAGCTTGCTGCACCGGTTTTCAAGGAAATAGCCGACAAGTTATTTCTGGCGTATGTAAATACAAATTTCTATACTCAAAACCAGATCAAAAAAGATAGTGCTTCATATACGTACAGCGGTTTCACAACAGATCTGAAAAATATTTATGGGTCATTGAACATAAAAATGGAAAATTCTGCAGAGAATAATCCATGGAGTAATGTATTTGTAACAGGGCAAAAATCCATGATTGCAGCAAAAGATATTTCTAACAGAGCCATGCCAGACTTAAGTGGTATGGGATTGAAAGATGTTTTATACATCATGGAAAATATGGGTGTAAAAGTATATGCCAATGGAAGAGGAAAGGTAAAGACACAGAGTATAGAAAAAGGTTCAACTGTTAACAGAGGAACAGTATTGGTCATTCAATTAAGCTAATTGTTTTTAAAAGAAGGTCGTTGAAGTGTATGAATAAATTACAGGACATACTTTATAAAGTTAACATCAGATCGGTATTAGGAAGTACCGATGTTACAATAAAAGATGTTCAGATCGATTCGAGAAAAATAGGTAAGGGTTCTGTTTTTATTGCGGTAAAAGGGGTGGGAACAGACGGGCATCAGTTCATTGATAAAGCCATTGAAAACGGAGCATCCGTAGTCGTTTGTGAAATTTTTCCTGTTGTAAAATCAGAGATGATCGTTTATATACAGGTTGAAAATAGTGCAGCAGCAGCCGGTTTCATGGCACATAATTTTTTTGGATCAGTTAGCGATAAATTAAAATTGGTTGGAGTTACTGGGACGAATGGCAAGACAACCATTGCCACATTATTATATAAGCTCTTTGCAATATTGGGATATAAGTGCGGATTGATAAGCACCGTACAGAATCATATTGTTGATGAAATTTATCCGGCAACTCATACCACACCAGATGCAGTAAGTCTGAATCATTTATTGAAACAGATGTATGATGCCGGATGTACACATGTGTTCATGGAAACAAGTTCACATGCCATTCATCAGCAGCGAATTGCGGGATTAAATTTTTCGGGTGGCATATTCAGTAATATTTCACACGATCATCTGGATTATCATAAAACATTTGATGAATACATCCGGGTGAAAAAAGCATTCTTCGATGGGTTGTCATCTTCCGCTTTTGCAATCAGCAATGCGGATGATAAACGTGGTATGGTAATGTTGCAGAACTGTGCAGCAAAAAAATATTATTACAGTCTGCGTACAGTAGCTGATTTTAAAGGAAAGATTCTGGAAAATGGACTAACCGGATTGCTGATGAATGTGAATGATTTGGAAGTGCATTTCAGAATGATTGGTGAATTCAATGCATATAATCTGTTAGCTGTTTATGGTGCTGCAATGGTGATGGGTGAAGAAAGAAATGAAGTGCTGCGATGTTTGAGCATGTTGTCTGGTGCGGAAGGAAGATTCGATTTCATGGTTTCGGGAAAAGATAAAGTAGTGGCCATTGTTGATTATGCACATACGGCAGATGCATTATTGAATGTGTTACTAACAATCAAAAACCTGAAGAAAGGACATGAACAGATAATATCGGTTGTGGGTTGTGGGGGAGACAGAGATAAAACGAAAAGACCCATCATGGCAGAAGTTGCATGCGAACATAGTGACCGGGTAATTTTTACTTCCGATAATCCAAGAAGCGAAGATCCGGTACAAATAATAAAAGACATGGAAGAAGGATTAAGTACTTCTTCAAAAAGAAAATATATCTCGATTGTAGAAAGAAAAGAAGCGATTAAAACGGCCATAAGCTTGGCGAAAAACGAGGACATCATTTTGATTGCAGGCAAGGGCCATGAAAAATATCAGGAGATGAAAGGAGTGAAACATCATTTTGATGATAAGGAAGTAGTCAGAGAAATGTTCGAATTATTGGGACGATAGAACTTGATTTTTTATAAAGTAAACCAAAAGCTAACATGCTTTACCACATTTTCGAATGGTTCAAATTGGAAGGAATAAAATTCCCGGGGAGTGCATTGTTTCAATTCATCACTTTTCGTGTAATGTTAGCAGTGTTGTTGTCGCTTTTCATCACCATGGTTTATGGTCGCCGGGTCATTAATTTTTTACAGAAAAAACAAATCGGTGAAAGTGTCCGGGAGTTGGGGCTGGCAGGCGAGTCTGCAAAAAAAGGCACACCCACCATGGGGGGAATAATTATATTATTAGCCATCTTGATTCCTACTTTATTACTGGCAAATCTTGGAAAAGTATATATCCGTTTAATGATAGTCAGCACAGTGTGGTTGGGTATAATTGGTTTCATTGATGATTACTTGAAATTAAGAGCAAAACGAATTGCACAGGAAAAAGGCGCAATCTATAAGAAAGGTGATGATGATGGATTGGCTGGATGGTTTAAAATTCTTGGTCAGGTTGGTTTAGGAATCATTGTTGGTGCAACACTTTATTTCAGTCCAAGTGTAAAAACGTGGCGAGAGTATCTCGGTCCAAGAAATATAAATGATACTTCACAAAATGTGCGAACGGTGAATGGGAAGCAAAAAATATTTGTGGAAACAAAAGTTCCGGTAACCACAATTCCTTTTGTAAAAAACCATGAGTTCAATTATTCCAAATTGTTGCCTGCAGGCTGGAGAGATTATACCTGGGTACTTTATATACTGGTGGTCATTTTTATTATTACCGCCGTTTCAAATGGCGCAAACATTACGGATGGATTAGATGGGCTTGCATCCGGTACATCTGCGCTGATTGGTGTTGTGCTGGGGATTTTTGCCTATGCCAGTGGAAACCTTTTGTTTGCCGAGTATCTCAACATCATGTATATACCTAATTTGGGAGAGCTGTCCATTTTTATCGGGGCAATGGTTGGAGCATGTGTGGGTTTTTTATGGTACAACTCTTATCCGGCACAGGTTTTCATGGGCGATACAGGTAGTTTGACTTTAGGAGGAATTATTGCAGCATTGGCAATCATTGTCCATAAGGAATTATTGATTCCGATTTTCTGTGGTGTATTTCTGGTTGAAAGTTTAAGTGTGATGTTGCAGGTGGGATATTTTAAATACACCAAGAAAAAATTTGGCGAAGGAAGAAGAATTTTTCTGATGAGTCCATTGCATCATCATTATCAGAAGAAAGGTTATCACGAAGCAAAAATCGTTACCCGTTTTTGGTTAGTAACAGTGATGCTGGTGGTATTATCGGTGGTTACTTTAAAAATGAGATAAGCAATTCCGGCTTGCCGGTATTAATAAGTTTTGTTGAAAAACCAACCTAGAGGATTTGGAAAGAGAGAATGATATTAAAAAACCAATACTTATGAATGACCAAACCCTATGGGTTTAAAACTATGAAGAAACAAATGACCATATTAGGCGGTGGCGAAAGCGGAGTAGGTGCAGCGTTATTGGCAAAGCAAAAAGGGTATGATGTGTTTGTTTCTGATCAGGGCTCTTTGAAAGAAATGTATCGCAGAGAATTGCAGGATTCAGCAATTGAATTTGAAGAAAATGGAAATAGTGAAGAACGAATTCTGCAAGCAGATGAAATAATGAAAAGTCCCGGTATCCCGGAATCAAACCCATTGGTTAAAAAGATTCGGGAAAAAGGAATTAAAGTAATCAGCGAAATAGAACTGGCATACCGGTTTATGGGGGATAGTAAGTTAATAGCAATTACCGGGAGTAACGGAAAAACAACCACCACTGCATTGATTCATCATGTATGTAAAATAGCAGGGTTGGATTGTGCACTGGTAGGAAACATTGGCTACTCTTTTGCAAAGCAGGTTGCAATCGAACCGAAAGAAATTTATGTGGTTGAAGTCAGCAGTTTTCAGTTAGATGATATTCATGAGTTTAGGCCTTATATAGCAGTATTGACAAATATTACAGAAGATCATTTAGACAGGTATAATTACAATTTTGAAAATTATATCAACAGTAAGTTCAGAATTGTCATGAATCAAAAACCCGGCGATCATTTTATTTATTGTGCAGATGATGAAGTGACGATGAAATATATTAATCAATTTATAATTAGTTCTAACCCACTACCAATTAGTATGAAAAAAGAAGTTACCCAAGGCGCATTTATTAAAGACGGCGATGTTTACGTAAGGACAGGTCATGAGCAAATTTCGATGAGCGTTTATGATTTTGCATTAAAAGGGAAACACAATCAGTACAATTCAATGGCAGCTTGTGTTGCCGGCTCTACGATGGAAATCCGTAAAGAAAAAATCCGTGAAGCGGTGCAAACTTTTCAGAGCCTCGAACACCGGATGGAACATGTAGCTGTTGTACGTGGAGTAGAATTTGTGAACGATAGCAAAGCTACTAATGTGAATTCTACCTGGTATGCTTTGGAAAGTATGGAAAAACCAATCATACTTATTATGGGTGGTGTAGATAAAGGAAACGACTATTCATTGATCCTCGAATTGGTAAAAGAAAAAGTAAAAGCCATTATTTGCCTGGGAATAGAAAACAGAAAAATTCATGAAGCATTTGGAAACCATGTTTCAACAATTGTCAATACCGATAATGCGATCGATGCAGTACAGTCAGCATTTCATTTATCCGAAAAAGGCGATGTGGTTTTATTAAGTCCGGCCTGTGCAAGTTTCGATCTGTATAAAAATTATGAAGACAGGGGAAGTCAGTACAAGCAGGCGGTACGTGAATTATAATTAGCAGGATAATAGTACATGATAGAACAAACCAACATACAAACATCTTTTAAAAACTTTGGGTATAAAACCCAGGGTGATAAAGTAATATGGGCATTAGTCATACTACTTGTATTGGTTTCGTTATTGGTTGTTTATAGTGCTACCGGTTCATTAGCCTATAAAATGTTTAAGGGAAATACAGAAGTCTATTTGTTTAAACAAGTTATTTTTATCAGTGCAGGAATCATGTTGATCTATTTTGCTCACCGGGTTAACTATACCATTTATTCAAAAGTTGCCTGGATACTTTTTGTGATATCCATTCCCCTTTTATTTTATACATTGTTTTTTGGCGTAAAATTAAATGAGGGTAGCCGATGGATCCGGTTGCCGATTATAAATATGACCATGCAGACTTCGGATTTAGCCAGGTTGGCTTTGTTCATGTTCATTGCCCGGATGTTAAGTAAAAAACAAGACGTCATAAAAGATTTTAAAAAAGGTTTTTTACCTATCATGATCCCAATTGCCTTGGTATGTATTTTAATTGCGCCGGCCAATCTTTCTACTTCTTTATTATTGGGTGCCAGCTGTATGATGCTTTTATTCATTGGTCGTGCAAGCATCAAGCATTTATTTTTTACCATGTTAATTGCTCTGATTCCTATTTTATTTTTGGTGATGGCAGCAGTAGTAAAACACAAAACATCCGATGAACAAGTAATTACAAAAAAGGAAAATTCTTCCGGGCTTTTTGTTCGGGTAAATACCTGGGTAAACCGGGTAGAGAATTTTATCTATGCTGGCAAGGCTGCAGACAACGATAATATGTATCAGGTTAACCAGGCCAAGATTGCTATTGCTAAGGGTGGCATATTTGGTAAAGGGCCCGGGAATAGTGAACAACGAAATTTTTTGCCGCAGGCATACAACGATTTTATTTATGTTATCATAATTGAGGAATATGGATTGATAGGTGGCGCATTTATCATTTTCATTTATCTGGTTTTTTTGTTTCGGAGTATCCGAATTTTTAAAAGGTGCCCATATGCGTTTGGTGCATTTCTGGCACTGGGTTTAAGTTTTACATTGGTGATTCAGGCCATGGCAAACATGGCCGTTAATGTGAATTTATTTCCGGTTACAGGAGTTACGTTACCATTAGTAAGTATGGGTGGAAGCAGTTTTTTATTTACCTGTTTATCGATCGGTATTATTTTAAGTGTGGCAAGAAATGTAGAACAATTGGAGGGACAACAACCTGCACCGGAGTTTAGTTAATTGAAAGACATGGCGAAGAGAATTATTATAGCAGGAGGAGGAACAGGCGGGCATATTTTTCCGGCCATTGCTATTGCCCATGCGCTGAAAAAGAAAGAGGAGCATATTGAAATATTATTTGTTGGGGCAAAGGGAAAAATGGAAATGGAAAAAATACCGCAGGCAGGTTTCGAGATTGAAGGGTTGGATATAGTGGGGTTCGACAGAAGTTCTTTGATAAAAAATATTGGATTGCCATTTAAGTTGATTAAAAGTTTTTTTCAGGTAAAAAATATTCTGAAAAAATTTCAGCCCAATGCGGTTATTGGAGTTGGTGGATATTCTAGTTTTCCGGTTTTGCGTTATGCGCAGGCAAAAGGGATTCCAACATTTATTCATGAATCGAATTCTTTTGCGGGCAAATCAAATAGGATGCTGGGTAAAAAAGCAAAACAAATATTTGTTGCCGTTGATGGAATGGAACGATTTTTTCCGGCAGAAAAATTATTGATTACCGGAAACCCTGTTCGCTTATCCATTGCCGATTCAACCATTCAACGGACTGAAGCCATTCATTTTTTTTCGTTAGATGAAAACAAAAAAACAGTCTTGGTTTTTGGTGGAAGTTTAGGTGCAAAGTCGATAAATGAAGCCATGGATAAGAATTTGGACAAACTTTTGTCAAACGATATTCAACTCATTTGGCAAACCGGGAAAAGTTATTTGAAAAAAGCGAAGGAAAGAACTGTTGGAAGAAAAGATGTGTGGGTGAATGATTTTATTACCCGCATGGAGATGGCTTATGCTGCAGCCGACATGGTGGTTTCAAGATCGGGTGCCATGACTGTTTCCGAATTGGCAATTGTAAAAAAACCAGTTCTTTTCGTTCCCTTTCCTTTTGCAGCTGAAGATCATCAAACAGAAAATGCAAAAAGATTGGTCAACCAAAATGCGGCGATGATGATAAACGATAAAGATGTATTGAACAAGCTCGTTGATTGGATTATTGAATTGTCGAAAGATGAAGCAAAGCAAATGGAGATGAAGAACAATATAGCATCATTTGCTATAAACAATGCAGATGAAATAATTGCAGAACAAGTGTTGAAAAATATTTATTGAAAATGGAATTGAATGATTCGAAAAATACAGTTCTTATGAAAACCCCCTTTTTTGGGGAAACCGCAATCCGTGCAGTTTATTTTTTAGGTATTGGTGGAATAGGGATGAGTAATATAGCCAGGTATTTTCATTCAAAGGGAATTGTGGTAAGTGGCTATGATAAAACAGCAACAAAATTGACCAGCACATTGGAAGCAGAGGGCATTGAAGTTCATTACGAAGACCGGATTGATCATTTGCCGAAAGAGGTTGAGCTGGTAGTATATACTCCAGCCATACCAAAAGATCATCAGGGTTTGCAGTATTATCTGCAAAACAATTATACAGTGGTAAAGCGAAGTGATGCATTGCAGATGATTACGGAAAGTTCTTTGAATATATGTGTTGCAGGCACGCATGGAAAAACAACGATAACCAGTATGGTGGCTCATTTATTAAGAGATTCCGGTTTTGGTTGCAATGCTTTTCTCGGTGGAATTTCGGTAAACTATGGAACCAATTTCTGGAGCAGCGATAATAATGTTTGCGTAATTGAAGCGGATGAATATGATCGGAGTTTTTTGAAATTAAGTCCGGACATAGCGATTTTGACAGCCATGGATGCAGATCATCTGGATATATACGGTACGGCAAATGCAGTTGAAGAAGCATTTATTGAATTCAGTACAAAAATAAAAAAGGGTGGTTTGCTGATCAGCAAATTTGGTTTAAAGAGAGGTACAGAATTAAAAGCCGATCGGCATTTGACATACAGTTTGCAAAATGAAAATGCCGATGTGTATGCAACCAATATCCGTATGAGGGATGGAAGTTATGAGTTCGATGTAATGATGAAAGATAACCTGATCGATAAGTTGGTATTGCATATGGGTGGCATGCACAATATCGAAAATGTAGTTGCTGCAATTGCAGCAGCCAGTTCTTTGGGAATCGAAAATGATAAAATCAAAGCAGCAGTAGAATCATACAAGGGTGTGAAAAGGCGTTTTGAATACATTATTAAAAATAAAAACATCGTATTCATTGATGACTATGCACATCATCCGGAAGAATTGAATGCGTTGATTAATGGCGCAAAAACACTGTTTAAGCAGCGAAGATGTACCGTGTTATTTCAACCGCATTTGTACTCACGTACCAGGGATTTTGCAGAAGGATTTGCAAGTAGTTTGGACCAGGCTGATGAAGTGATTTTATTGCCGATCTATCCGGCCAGAGAATTACCAATTGAAGGCGTGAGCAGTGAAATGATTT
>JAYWEL010000153.1:0-22169 GCA_043779285.1 Chitinophagaceae bacterium
AACGGTTGCTGAAGATGGTTTTACCAACCGCAAAGAAGATATTAAACGCCTTGCCGGTAATCTTCAAAATCATATAAACAGCATCCTTATTTCTCCCCGGCGCTGGGGTAAATCATCCTTAGTAAAAAAAGTAGTTACCGGTATTAAAAGCCGCAACAGCAGGGTTATTATGCTCGATCTGATGAGCATCCGCAATGAAGAAGAATTTTATAAAGTGCTTGCGGCTGAAACCATTAAAGCCACGTCCAATAAACTTACCGAATGGATTGAAACAGGTAAAGAATACCTAAAGCACATCACACCTAAAATATCTTTAGGTACCAACCCTATGCAGGATTTTGACATCAGCTTTGAGTGGAAGGAACTGGAAAAAAATTATAAGGAAATATTGAACCTACCACAGTTGATTGCAAAAAAGAAAAAGCTGCACCTTATTATTTGCATTGATGAATTTCAAAATTGCCAAAGTTTTAAAGACCCAAAACTGTTTCAAAAAAGATTGAGAACAGAATGGCAGCATCATAAGCAGGTAACTTATTGTTTATATGGAAGCAGGCAGCACATGATGGCTGAACTTTTTGAAAAACAGTCGAATCCATTTTATAAGTTTGGCGATGTGCTTTACCTGCCAAAGATTTCAAGAAGCGACTGGATAAGTTTTATACAACAGCAGTTTAAAACAACAAAAAAAAATATTGCAGAGGATATGGCTAATCTCATTGCAGCCATGGTGCAGGATCATTCTTATTATGTACAGCAGCTTTCTTACCTGGTTTGGATTGCCACAGCCAAAACGGTTACACCCGAAATTATTGTAACAGCAATAGATGACCTGCTGAACCAAAATGCTATCTTATATACAAGGGATACCGAAAATCTTTCCAATATTCAGTTTAACTTTTTAAAAGCCCTGGCCGAAGGTGTGCATACCGGATTAAGTTCAAAAGAAGTAGTTCATAAATATCAGCTTGGCACTTCGGCCAATGTATTAAAAATTAAAAAAGTATTGATACAAAAAGAGCTGATTGACGACCAGCAGGGAATTTATTTTCTTGATCCGGTATATGAGCTTTGGTTTAAAAAAAACATGTTGCATCAGCAAATTGTAGTTTAAGACAAGTAAAATTGTTGAGATTTTATAAGAATGAAAAGATTCGCCTGGCTACCGCAAAGAAAACAATTGCAACTCTGGGGGGGGTAAACAAACTAATGAACGGCTTATGAAAAAAATTCTGGCCATTTGCCCTTGTTGCTGTTTTTCAGCAACAAGATATTTTTTGCCATTGATTGGTATGAGGCGTTAATATAGTAACCATGCCTGCCAACAACAGCGTAAAAATAGCCTGCTGCCGACAGGCAGGTTCAAAATGTATAACCCAAAAAGGGTAAAAATCAATTGGTAAAAAATTAATTAGCCTACATGCCAGCTGCCAACATGGCTTTAATTTGATTTATATTTGATAATGTAACAGGCGTATTTTAAACAATCCTGTTTAATCTGCTATATGCTTTCTACACGACATGAAATATTTATAGAAGTGGCTACTAACCTCAGTTTCTCTAAAGCAGGTGAAGTGCTGTTCATCAGTCAGCCGGCCATCAGTAAACATATAAAAGCATTAGAAACTTTTTACAAAAGCAGTTTATTTGAAAGAAAAGGAAATGCGTTACTATTAACCAAAGCTGGCTATTTATTGTTAAGCCGATTGAAAGAAGCGAAAAAAATTCAAAACCAATTAGAATTTGAATTGAGTATTCTCAACGATGATTTAAAGGCGAAAGGTCAGCTAAAATTAGGAGCAAGCACAACAGTTGCTTTATATATCATACCCAAAATTTTATCGGCATTTCACCAAAAATACCCAGAAGTAAAAATCAGTTTGCTGAACAGGAATACAGATACTATTGTAAAAGCCCTGATTGACCAGGATATTGATATTGGTATTGTAGAAGGGAAGAAAAAAAATTCAAGCATTTTATACCAACCGTTCATGACAGATGAAATAGTAGCTGTTTGCAGTGCAAAAAGTTTCATTGCAAAAAAACGGGTACTTACTATCCAGGAAATTCAGCAATACCCGATTGTACTAAGAGAACAAGGGTCGGGCACATTAGCAGCTTTAAAATATAACCTGGAAAAAAATGGCATTAAGATATCTGATTTAAAAGTGAATGTTCGTCTGGCAGGTACAGAAGCATTGAAAAACTTTTTACGAGAAGATAATTGCCTTGGCTTTTTACCCAAGGGTTCAATCGTTAGAGAATTAAGAGATGGAGATTTGGTAGCCTTAAAAATTGAAAAATTTCAAATAGTCCGTGACTTCTTTTTTATTCAACGACATGGAACTGATAACAACGATTTGAACAAGTCATTTATTCGCTTTTGCAAACAATAGCTATAACCAAATGTTATAGTCTATAACTTTTTGCCTATTAATAGTTATAGTATCCGTTGTACTTTTATGGTATGTTAACGCTAACCAAACCCATTTCATACGCAACAGTTCTTACCTGTTCCAATTGCAGGAAAGCCTATCCTTTATCCTCTATCAATTCGTTTGCTTTATGTTGCAATCAACCTTTGGTTGTTGAATATGACTATTCGAATACATTTTTAAAAACCACACTTCAGGGCAGACAAAATACGATGTGGCGTTATGCCGAAATGCTGCCGGTTACAGAAGAAAGAAATATTGTAAGCCTTGGCGAAGGAATGACCCCTTTGTTTCCATTACATAAACTTGCCGACCGGTTTGGATTTTCAGATTTGTTACTGAAAGATGAATCGTCTAATCCTACAGGTTCTTTTAAAGCAAGGGGTTTAAGTATGGCTGTATCTAAAGCAAAAGAATTTGGAATAACTCATTGTATCATACCAACAGCCGGAAATGCAGGCGGTGCACTGGCTGCCTATTGTGCAAAAGCCGATATACAATGTACGGTAGTAATGCCCACCCATACACCCAAAATTTTCAAACAGGAATGCGAATTGTATGGTGCTGAGCTAATTTTAATGGATGGCTTAATTAATGACTGTGCAAAAAAAGTAACAGAAATAAACAGGGACGGACAATATTTTGATGTATCCACATTGAAAGAACCTTACCGGCTGGAAGGCAAAAAAACCATGGGTTATGAAATTGCGGAACAACTGAACTGGCAGTTGCCCGATGTAATTATTTATCCTGCCGGTGGTGGCACGGGTTTAATTGGCATCTGGAAAGCCTTTAAAGAAATGATATCTATGGGATGGATCAACGGACCTTTACCAAGAATGATTGCCGTGCAATCGAAAAAATGTGCACCCATTTTATATGCGTTAAAAGACCCGGTTAACTGGAGAAATAATTTTACACCTGAAGCTACCATTGCAAATGGTTTGGCTGTTCCCTATCCTTTCGGCATGAATATGATGCTGCAGGTTTTAAAAGAATCTGATGGAACCGCAATTGCAGTAGAGGAAGAAGACATAGTAGACGGAGTGAGGGAAATTGCAAAAACGGAAGGTCTGTTGATTTCGCCTGAAGGGGCTGCTACATGGAAAGCATTGTTACATTTAAACCGTACAAATAAAATTTCATCTTCAGAAAAAATCTTACTGTTGAATACCGGAAGCGGCTATAAATACCTGGATAATTTAAATTATTAAAAATTAAACTATCGCTTTCGCATTTTGTTTCCCTGGCGTTTTACAGAAATAAAATAATATCAAATGATTCTTCACATGAAAACTGCTTGAACTCAAAATCAATTTTACTTTTTTATTAATTTGCTTTTTTCTTTCCTGTTATACCATATATAATTGATGATCTCTTTGAGCACTGCCAGATGTTTTTCCATCAGATCGGGACGGGATATTTCAGATCTCCCATTTTGAATACGGCTTATACGAGGATCTGCAAAAGCATATGAATAAAACACATTCAATAATACTTTGTCCATTTCTATTAAACTATCATAAAGTATAAATATGCCCATGATTTTTGAGCGGCTGGAACTGTCTTCCATATATATATTTATCATATGCCAATAGGCCTTTTTCAAATCCATCCCCCGCATTAATGCAATGGCGCCAGGCCAGTCATATTTATCAGGATAAAGCGATCGTCTTAACGCCGAATCCTTGAAGGTTAATAAGACTTCTTCTTTTACATATAAAGAATCTTTTTTTTGTTCTACTGACATTTCCAAAAGGTTGTCGGCCCACTTATTCCAATACTCTTTGCTTTGTTTGCTGGTATCAATTTGCATTAAAACAGGTGACTGCTGGCAATTGCCCAGTAGAAACCATATTATAAATAAAAGACTAAGTCCAATCCTCATTTAAATGGTTTTTTGGTTTCTTGTTTTTCTATTGATTGAGAAATATTCAGCTTGTTCTCAATAGCTTTTAATCGGTTATTATTTGAATCCGTTTTTTCCTGCAATTCTTTAATGATTTGTAAAAATCCATTATTATGAACGCCAACTACCGTGTTTATCATCTTTGGTCCGCTTTTCTCGTTTGTAGTCCAGGAACGTCCAACAGCCAATTTATAATCATCTACATTCATCTGAGATGGATCAATTCCAATTCCATAACCAGAAATGCCACTTTTGGCAACGATATAATCGCCTGCTTTTACAGGCCCCATTACTTTTACAGGTATCTGCCCCATAAACGCTATATTATTGCCCAAATTATATTTGGCTTTTTCAGGAACATTTCCCAGAACAATAGGACGCTGGGAAACGGCCATGATTTGTTCAGCTCCGGTCAGATCTTTTGTAATTTTTCCGCCTTTCACTGCAACAATATCGCCATAACTTATTTGCTCTTTCGAGTCAGCTCTTTCCAGCCATTCTGCATAATCACCATTACCAGAACTATATTCAATGCCCATTTGAGAGAACTCATAACCAAATTCCAAAGCCATAGCAAAACCTTTCACCCCATATTTAACAAAGGAAAGCGGACCCACTGTTCCAGCATCTTCATCCGTATTGGTTAGAACGGTAGCTGCCAAGTTAACAAACCAGGGTACATCGAAATAATTTGTAAACCATTCACCGATTGACTGCCCTCTTATGGCTCCACTCTTGGTTCCGTTTTTATCAAAAAAGCCGATAAACTCATTATCATTTGATAATGGATTACTTACGGCATCCCATGGAAAAGTAAAATTAATATTCACGTTAAACGGTCCCGGATCAATAGGTGGAATAGTTGGTATAGATGGTATTGCCGGTAATATTATTTCTGTCTCTATTTTTGGAATTGTAGGACCATTAATCGCAGGAATAATTGTTTCATCTAAAATTTTATAGGGAAGATTTAATCCGTCACTAATTTTTTTTCCAATATTATTTGGAAGATCTAACCCATCATTTATTGTTTTCGTTATATCAAGAGGAAGATTAAGTGCATCATTTACTTCTCCTATACCTTCATTTACTTTTACGATCACAATATTTGTTACATCAACCAGTTTAGACAACATGAATTGTCCAAACTCTTCCATATCATCACCCACACCTACACCAATATCTTCTAGAAGTTCATCTGCTTTAAACTGTCCTTTTTCGATTCGCAAATTATCAAAATAATTTTGGGCAGCCGCTGTTGTGTTGGGCATTGGATTACCGTCAACGCTTGGCAGTGTAAATGCACTTGTACCAAAACTTGGGTGAAGAGCATGGGTTCTTCCCAATTGAATTTTTATTCCATCTCCGGCATCCGCTCCATTATCAGCGTTTGTATTAATAAATGTTGCCATATACCCTTTTGCATTATCAGTAATATTTATCGATTTACTATTAATACTTTCAACTGTCAGGTTTTTTAAAGTGGAAGCACCTGCAACATCAAAATCGCCACCCACATTCAGATTTTTTTCAATGCCTACTCCTCCCTCTACAACCAAGGCGCCAATATCTTTGGTTGTGGATTGAGTGCCATCCATAAATGTAACTTTTTTGCCTACCGATAATGATCCGGTCAAATTTGAAGCGCTTAGGTTTGAAACTGTAAAATTTCCATTATTAACGGTAGCACCACCTGCTGTTGAATTGAGGTTCACATTACCCTTAATATTTACATTCCCAGTATTTTCAATATTCATTCTTTCAATTCCATTCGTCTTGATGATAATACTTTTATTATCAGAAGTTCCCAGGTAATCGCCTGGCGGTACTGTGCCCGAATTACCCTTTGTTGTCCATGTTACAGAAGGAGGTGAAGGGGCCGCTTCTTTATTGCCGTTCGTATTTGTATTAGTAGAAATTCTGTTTGCTGTTTCGGCATGAAAAGCATAAGGTACCGTCATTAATTTACTATAGCTGATATCCGTAAAACCGCCCTTTCCCTGACCTCCAATGGAAACCTGCATCCAAATATCTTCAGTGCTCCAAGGGATATCAGTAAACTTGACATTCTCACTTTTCCCTTCCCCGATTACCAGCGTAAACAGACCAACTTCGTTAGTATTCAAATCATGCCTTTCACTGTAATGAGTTGTAGAAACTCCATTTTTCATACTATTCAGGCTGATTCGGAGTGATATTTTTTCATTGGCAAGTATGTCGCCTTTTAAATTCCGAGCTACCGCTTGATATTTCATTCCTTGTGGAACCTGTTGGGCAATCAAAATGGAAGAAAAAACCAGCCACAGAACCATGATTGATACTATTTTTTTCATTTTCTATTTATTTAAGTTGATAATTTTTACTCTGCTTTTACTATTTTATACGACTTGACAATGTCTGCGTTCTTATCCATTAATTGAAGCAAATAAATACCTGAAACAAGTTTCTCCATATCTATCCGAACAAAATAATCTTTCCCAAAGCCCTGTTTAACTAATACCTTTTTCCCGTTTAGGTCAAATAAGGTTAGTATATGCACTTCACTTTTCTCCGATGTGATATAGACATGCACAAATGACCTTGTTGGATTGGGGGCTAATAAAATTTTGAATTTATCGGCATTTCCAATAACCGACTCCTGTGCTGAAGAAACCCTTGCTTTTTTTACTGCTAAAATGGGTTGATGAAAACCCTGAGTGTAAAGGTTTTTTACAGAAGAGATGGTTTCAACGGCAAATTCCCCAAGCGTCCATTCAAGAGAGATGTTTCCTAGCTTGGATACTCCTCCATCGGAGGCAATGACACTTGGTTTTAAACTTTGCGTATTCCCATTTATTAACAACAGAATTCCCCACATGAGAAAAAGGATTCTTTTTTCCATAACCATTTATTTAAGATCATTAAAAACAAATTTCTAACGGATCTCAAAGGATAAATATGCCGACTTGGAATTAATGAAGGTTTTTTAGAGAAGATTGATTTTTGAAAATATAAAATTAAATTGATATACACAAAAAAACTACTATAAATATTCGCTTTTATCCACTTTTCCTGTTCAGATAAAAATGGCGTGAAGAGATAGAGACCCCAAAAAGATGTAACGATTAAGAACCAATAATTGTTTGAATTGATATAAAAGTTTGGCGTATCCATAAAGCATTCCTGCTTTCGTATATTTCATAGCTCTTTACTAAACCGAATTTTAACTACTCGGTAATGATTGACTTTTTTAATCAGAAACCACGTCGGTATTTGCCAAATCTCTTCGTCCATAAATCTCCACTAAGAATTATCTTACATCTATAAAATCATTTTCCAATGAATAAGAAAAAAACCAAAAGCCCCGACAAAATTATTTTTGTTGCCGGTAGTGGTCTTCACAAGCGTTTTATCAACTATGTAGCGGGGTTAACCAATAAGCCCGATCCAAAAATATGTTACCTGCCCACGGCCATGGGCGATCATCCCAACAGCATTTTGGATTGGTATGTCAAATGCGAAGGACTTCCGTTGCAACCATTTGTTTTGCGTACCTATATTGATTCGGTAACAACCCAACTATCATTTGAAGAAATATTGATGGGCATGGATGCCATCATCGTTGGCGGTGGAAATACACTGAACATGATGGCTATCTGGAAAGCACAGGGCATTGATAAATTGTTGAAGAAAGCATATAAAAAAGGAATCGTCATGGCTGGTGGAAGTGCTGGTTCTTTATGTTGGTTCAATGCAGGTTCCACCGACTCCAGACCAAAAAAATTAAGCATCGTGGAAGGACTGGGTATATTAAATTTTAGTCATTCCCCGCATTATCATAAGGAATCCGGAAGAAAACCTTTATATCATCAACTGATTTTAAGTGCTGAGCTGAAAGCCGGTTATGCCTGCGATGACCTGGCCGGACTTTTATTTGTAAACGGTCAGTTGAAAAAATCAGTAGCGCTGGATACCGAAAACAACAATTATTTTGTTTCGTTGAAAGACGGAAAAATAAAAGAAAAACTACTCCCTTCAGAAATTATAAAATAAAATTTTTAACCGGTTTATCTCTACTACACGTACTATGGCATACTAAATTAATCCTTAACTTTATGCCATTGAGAAAGTTGACCGCCATATTATTATTGCTGATTTTTATGTGTGCTAATACAGAGATAGGACAACTATTGAAATTCCCTGTATTGATTCATCATTATGTAGAACATCATAAAGTTGACACGTCAATTTCTTTTACCGATTTTTTACAAAAACATTATACCGAAGAAAATAGCCACCCGTCTACTAATAATGAACACGAAAAACTACCTTTTAAATCTCAAGATGTAGGATTTTCACTGACCACGTTAATTTATCAATCGCCGGTAAGTTTTGAATTACCGTTTACTAAACCGGCATCAAGTAAAGAAAAAAATATTTATTCTTCTAATTTTTATTCGTCGGCTATTCTTACTAAAATTTGGCAACCGCCAAGATGCTGTTAATTGTTTTTTTACCCTTTGTATAAAGTAGTAATTACTTTGTACCTGTCGTACCTGCTGTATTCACAATCGGCATCAACTTTTATACTGATTAACTTTTCTGTGCTATGCTTAATAAAATCATTGCGTTTTCAATAAAAAATAAACTCATCATAGGTCTTTTTATTATTGGCCTTATTGGTTATGGAAGTTACCAGTTAACCAAACTTCCTATTGATGCCGTACCGGACATTACAGACAATCAGGTGCAGATTATAACTGCCGCCCCGGCATTGGCGGCGCCGGAAATAGAACGGCTGATTACTTTTCCAATTGAACAGGTAAATAATAATATACCGGGTTTAAAAGAAATCAGAAGTTTTTCCCGGTTTGGTTTATCCGTCGTTACTATTGTGTTTGACGATGAAACCGATGTGTATTGGGCAAGGCAACAGGTTACTGAAAGATTGCAAAGGGCTAAGGAACAAATTCCAAAAGGATTTGGTACCCCTGAATTGGCTCCCGTAACCACAGGGTTGGGTGAGATTTATCAATACACTGTTCGGCCAGAGAAAGGGTTTGAAAACAAATTCGATGCAATGGAATTGCGTACTATCCAGGACTGGATAGTACGAAGGCAGTTATTAAGTGTTAAGGGAGTTGCAGAAGTGAGCAGTTTTGGTGGCTTTCTGAAGCAATATGAAATTGCTGTTGAACCTTCCAAACTATTGGCAAACAATATTACCATTAATGATGTGTTTGTTTCACTTGAAAAAAATAATCAAAATACCGGCGGTGCATATATAGAGAAAGGGCCGACCGTTTTATTCATCCGTAGCGAAGGTTTGGTTGGTTCTTTTGATGATATTAAAAATATTGTGGTAAAAAATCTTTCCAATGGAACACCACTATTAATCCGGGATATTGCAGATGTAAGGTTGGGCAGTGCAACAAGGTACGGGGCTATGACCTATAACGGCACCGAGGAAGTATCGGGTGCCGTAGTAATGATGCTGAAAGGTGCAAACAGCAATGATGTAATTAAGAATATTAAAGAACGGATAATACTTATACAAAAAACGTTGCCGGAAGGTATCATGATAGACCCCTTCCTTGACCGAACAAAAATGGTGAACAATTCCATAAAAACGGTCAGTAAAAATTTATTGGAAGGTGCATTAATAATAATATTTGTTTTAGTCTTGTTCTTAGGAAACCTGCGTGCAGGCTTTTTAGTTGCATCTGTAATTCCATTATCGATGTTGTTTGCTATCATTATGATGAATTTATTTGGTGTAAGCGGTAACCTGATGAGTTTGGGTGCATTGGATTTCGGGTTAATTATAGATGGTGCCGTAATTATTGTAGAGGCTGTAATGCATCAACTGACACATAGTAAAAAATTCAATAGCATCAATAAGCTTTCCCAAGCCGAAATGGATACTGAAGTAAAAATTTCTGCCAGTCGTATGATGAACAGTGCTGTGTTTGGACAAATAATAATTCTCATTGTTTATTTACCCATTTTTACTCTGCAAGGCATTGAAGGAAAAATGTTTAAACCAATGGCTCAAACAGTAGCCTTTGCCTTATTCGGTGCATTTATTCTATCGCTCACTTATATTCCCATGATGAGTGCTTTGTTTATCAGTAAAAAGATTTCACATAAAAAAACCTTTTCTGATAAAATGATGGAATATTTGGAACGTAAGTATCAGCATACCTTAGAAAAGGCATTACAAATACCTAAACTAATTATCGGATCTGTATTGGCATTGTTCGCTGTTTCCATTTTTATATTATTGCAATTAGGTGGTGAATTTATTCCATCACTTCCCGAAGGAGATTTTGCAGTAGAAACACGGGTATTACCCGGCAGTAGTTTAAAAACTTCCATTGAAGCTGTTTCGCAAGGATCAAGAATTATTTTAGAAAAATTTCCTGAAGTAGAAAAAGTAGTTGGCAAAACCGGTAGCAGTGAAATACCTACCGACCCGATGCCCATTGATGCCTCAGACATGATGATTATACTGAAAGACAGAAGTGAATGGACATCGGCAAAAACTTACGAAGAACTGGAGGCAAAAATGAGCAGGGAATTGGAGGCTGTGCCTGGCGTTTCGTATGGTTTTCAATACCCCGTAGCCATGCGGTTTAATGAATTAATGTCTGGTTCAAGACAAGATGTTGTTTGCAAAATTTTTGGAGAGAATTTAGACAGCCTTGCCCTTTATGCAAAAAAACTGGGCAACATATGCCAAACCGTACAGGGTAGCAGCGGATTATATGTGGAAGCCGTAACCGGTATGCCTCAGATTGTTATTCAATATAAGCGGGCTAACATAGCACAATATGGTTTAAATATAAGTGATATAAATAAAGTAATAAACACTGCATTTGCAGGGCAAAGCAGCGGTATAGTGTATGAAGGTGAAAAACGTTTTGATCTGGTAGTACGATTAGATGGTGAAAAAAGAAAAGAGTTAACAGATGTACAAAACCTATTAATTGCTACCCCAAAAGGAACACAAATTCCATTAAACGCGGTGGCTGACGTTGAAATTATTGAGGGGCCCAATCAAATACAAAGAGAAAATGCACAACGAAGAATTATTGTAGGTTTCAATGTTAGAGGCAGGGACATTCAAAGCATGGTGAAAGAACTGCAAGAGAAATCAGAACTGCAAATGAAACTACCTCCGGGTTATTATATTACATATGGTGGTGCATTTGAAAACCTGGAGACAGCAAAAAAAAGACTGGGTATTGCAGTACCGGTCTCTCTGTTGCTTATTTTATTAATGTTGTATTTCGCATTCAATTCAATTAAACAAAGCTTGCTTATTTATACAGCTATTCCACTTTCTGCTATTGGTGGCATATTAGCTTTAGCCATTCGTGGCATACCATTCAGCATTTCGGCTGGCGTGGGTTTTATAGCCCTGTTTGGTGTAGCTGTGCTAAATGGAATAGTGTTGGTTGCCGAATTTAACCGTCTTAAAAAAGAAGGCACCAAAGATTTAAAACGAATTGTTCTTATGGGAACTAAAATTCGATTACGACCGGTTTTAATGACTGCACTTGTAGCATCCCTGGGCTTTTTACCAATGGCATTAAGTCATGGCGAAGGTGCTGAAGTTCAACGACCCCTTGCAACAGTTGTAATTGGTGGTTTACTCATTGCCACATTCTTAACATTATTTGTTTTACCAATCTTATATATCATGTTTGAAAAAGGAATTTCACTAAAAAGAAAATCACCCATTATACCTACAGCCGTTTTATTATTACTGTTGTTTTCATTTCTAAATACCGAAGCTCAGGTTACAATCTCTTTACAGGCCGCAACTGACTCTGCAATCAAAAACAACCTCTCTGTAAAAAACGAAAAGCTAAGAGCGGAATATCATCAAAAATTAATACAAACATCAAAGACGATCCCACGCACAAATGTTTTTGGTGAGTTTGGACAAATGAACAGTTTTTTTGTCGACAGCAAAATGGGTATTTCCCAAACTATCAGTTTCCCTAAAGTTTATATCAATCAAAAGGCATATTTAAATGAAGAATGGAAAAGCAGTGTATTGCATATTGCTGTAAAAGAAGCTGTATTAAAAAAACAGGTGGCACAGGTATATTACAGTCTGTTGTACTTAAAGGAAAAGAAAAAAATATTACTTAAGAATGACAGCTTGTACTCCGAATTTTTAAGAAAAGCAACGCAACGTTTTGATAAAGGCGAAAGCAATATCCTGGAAAAAACAACTGCCGAAAACCTGCACGGGCAAATTGGCTGGCAACTATCTCAATTGCAGCAAGACATGGAGTTGCAGCAAATTCAATTTCAATTAATGTTAAATACCACCCGCTTTTTTGTACCGGATGAGCAGGAGTTTAAACTTAATCTTGTTCTGAATGATGACACGGCAATGCTGCATGCGCATCCTGCCATGCAATATTTAAAACAACAGCAACAAATAGCAATAGCCGAAACGCAGGAAGAAAAATCAAAGCTGCTCCCCGATATCATATTTGGATACAACCTCATGAGCATGAAAGGAGATGGAGCTGATAATAAGACTTACAACAGCAGCCCACAATTTCATTCCGTACAACTCGGCTTGGGAATACCTTTATTTACCAGCAGCCAAAAAGCAAAAATTAATGCTGCACAAATAAAGGAAGTAGTTGTTGCAAACGAATATGAAATAAACCTGAAAAATTTTCATGCCGCTTATCGATCCGAAATCGCCCAATATCATAAATATTCAGAAGCGATCCGCTATTTTGAAACAACTGCATTGAGAAATGCGGATATCATTGCCAATACTGCCAACAAACAATTTATAAACGGAGAAATTAATTATCTGGATTGGGTGCTGCTGGTTAATCAGGCAATATCCATTCAAAGCGACTACATAGAGTCTGTAAAAAACAGAAACACATCAATACTGGAAATCAATTCATTTATTATTAAATAACTACAATGAAACAATTAATAATCCTGATTCATATAGCCGTTCTGTTTACCGCATGCAGCGCTAACAAAACAGAAAAACAGGAAACAGAAACAACCGCAAAAGAAGACCATGTAACCCTTACTGATGCACAATTAAAGAATGCCGGCATACAATTGGGCAAACCAATGCAACAATCTATTTCATCCATGTTAAAAGTTAATGGCCAGATAGATGTACCTCCTCAAAATATGATTTCTATTAGTGTGCCTTTAGGTGGTTATTTAAAATCAACAAAGCTATTGCCGGGAACGCATGTCAACAAAGGGGAAGTATTGGCTGTAATGGAAGATCAGCAATACATACAATTGCAACAGGACTATCTGACAGCCAAAGCGCAGTTTAGCTTTAATGAAAATGAATACAACCGGCAAAAAGAACTGAATGAAAGCAAGGCAACCAGTGACAAGGTATTTGAACAAACAAAAGCCATATTTCAAACACAAAATATTCTTATTAAGTCTTTGGAAGAAAAATTAAAATTGATTGGATTAAACCCCAATAAGGTAAACATCAACAGTATTTCAAGAAGTATAAATATTTATTCACCTATAAATGGTTTTGTATCGGCAGTAAATGTAAACATTGGTAAATATGTAAACCCATCTGATATATTGTTTGAACTGGTTAATCCAACAGACATTCATTTAGCTTTAACAATTTTTGAAAAAGATATTGACAAACTTTTTATCGGGCAAAAATTAATTGCGTATACAAATAGCCAACCAGATAAAAAATATCCTTGTGAAATAATATTAATCGGCAAAAGCTTATCCGCCGAAAGAAGTGTAGTTGTGCACTGCCATTTTGAACAATATGCCAAAACATTATTACCGGGCATGTTTATGAACGCAAATATTGAAGTAAAAAGAAAAAATGCATGGGTTTTACCTGATGACGCCATTGTCCGTTTTGAAGGCAGGCAATATATTTTTATTGCTAAAGCCCATAACCAATTTGAAATGTCAGAAGTACAAACAGGTAATTCGGAAGATCAATTTACAGAAATCATCATTAATGAAAAACTATATAATGAAACTTTTGTAATTAAAGGAGCTTACAATCTTTTAATGAAAATGAAGAATACGACAGATGAATAAGAATGCAACAAAGTATTTCTCAGATGAACAAAATAAATATCTCATCAATGGCTTATAACAATTAGGCACGTTAAAAATTAATATTGATTTGACATAGAAAACACGGCTTTATGATTTTACCCGATCGGTTAATCCCTTCAGAAATCATCAAATAGAAAAGAAATTTTTCTATACCATTCATGCTCCACTCATCACTTTAGAACTCATTGTTTATGTTGATTGATTATATTCGATTACCAAAATATTATTCTCCTCAACAACTGTATTATGAAAAATATAAAAACCTCCCTGTTGATTTTGTTGCTGATGCCGGTAAGTATTTGTATTGCACAAAGCAAAGACTCCCTGACGGTTGCGGCCATTATAAAAGAAGCCACCGAAAATTCACAATTGGAAAAACTGGCTCATGAATTTATTGATGGTATCGGACCAAGACTGGTCGGCTCACCTAAAATGCAGCAGGCCCATGACTGGGCAGTAGCTAAATATACCAGTTGGGGCATCACGGCCCGAAATGAAAAATGGGGTGAGTGGCGTGGTTGGGACCGTGGCCTTTCTCATATTGATATGATAGCTCCATGGAAAAAATCCCTGGAGGGAACACAATTGGCCTGGAGCCCGAAAACAAAACGAAAAGGAAAAACTGCGGAACTTATTATTATACCTGACCTGGCCGACTCGATGGCATTTCAGCAATGGTTGCCCAATGTAAAAGGAAAGTTTGTGATGATCTCGATGCAACAACCAACCGGCCGCCCAAATTATAACTGGGAAGAATTTGGATTGAAAGAGTCTTTTGATAAAATGAAAAAAGACCGGGATGCCCAAACAGAAGCATGGCGCAAACGCATCAGTAAAACAGGATTGAGTAATAAGAACCTGGCTTTGGCATTGGAGAAAGCCGGTGCCGCCGGTATCATCGGTTCCAACTGGTCATCGGGTTTTGGTGTGAATAAAATTTTCAGTGCCAACACCAAAAAAATTCCAACGGTAGATATTGCATTGGAAGATTATGGATTGCTATATCGTTTTGTTGAATCCGGAAAAAATCCAACCATCACGGTACAAACCAATTCAAAGGAAACAGGCAGGGTGCCTACATTCAATACCGTAGCAGAAATAAAGGGAACAGAAAAGCCGAACGAGTATGTGATGTTATCGGCCCATTTCGATTCATGGGATGCGGCCACAGGTGCCACCGATAATGGTACAGGTACCTTGGTGATGATGGAAGCATTACGAATTTTGAAAACAGTATATCCAAATCCGAAACGAACCATACTGGTTGGTCATTGGGGAAGTGAAGAGCAGGGTTTGAATGGTTCAAGGGCATTTGTAGAAGATCATCCCGAAATTGTGGCCAACATACAGGCACTATTTAACCAGGATAACGGTACCGGACGTGTGGTGAATATGTCGGGTGCAGGTTTTGCCAATGCAAAAAATTATCTGGGTCGTTGGTTGGCTACGGTGCCCGACAATTTTAAGAAGGGATTGGTTGCTACTTTTCCGGGTTCCCCAGCAGGTGGTGGATCGGATAATGCTTCTTTTGTTGCAGCCGGCGTACCTGCATTTAGTTTGGGTTCGTTGAACTGGTCGTACTTTAATTATACCTGGCATACCAACAGGGATACTTATGACAAAATTGTTTTTGATGATGTTCGCAATAATGCAATACTGACTGCCATCCTGGTTTATATGGCTTGTGAAGATCCTGAAAAATCTTCCCGGGAAAAATCAGTATTGCTGGCAAATCCAAGAACCGGTGAAGCGACTCAATGGCCAAAAACTGTGGCACCAACAAGAAAAGGTGGACTCGATAAATAAATGAAGAATTGCAAACTAATATATCAATTGACGTATGGAAATTTTTTTGCGGCGTTTTATTCCTGAAGATGAATGAAGCATCCATGTACGTTTATTTAGCAACGTTTCTCAAAACATTTCTTAAAATTAATTTTATGTTTTTAATCAATAATCGAAGATGATAGAACAAACAGAAATGACGGTTACAACCTGGTACTTTCATCCACAGGAAAAAGATGTTGAAATAGAATATGTAAGCAATTTCACCACACTGGAGGTAATGAAAAAAAGAGTGGCTACTAAAAAAGGGATGGCCTGTAAATTAAGTTGCTGTTTTTTATATCGTACCGAACCTTTACTGGATTATGTTGGTGAACACTCTTATGTCATCGACCTGGATGATGTAATCGATATGGCGGAACTGCGGAAAATGATCAGGAACAGTTTCTCAAACTTTACTGAAAAATTTGAATTCCGGAAATTAGGCACCGCAGTACAAAACTGCAGCTTGTTTCCATTGGATGAAAACAATTTAAACCTGGATGAGATATTGCCGTTATTGGTTTAATTAAAAATCGCTTTGGCTTTTGCATTAATCTGAAATAATGAAAATAAAAGTAGACGATACGATCCGTTTGGAATTTGTAGAAGAGACGCATGCAAATTCTCTTTTAACCCTGGTAAATGCAAACAGGGATTATTTACGTGAATGGTTACCCTGGGTTGATAACATGCAAACCATTGAAAATTTTCAGAAACATATTAACGATACTAAGAACCGGGCAGCACTAAAAACAGATTTCGGATTTGCCATTTTTCTGAATAATGATCTGATTGGACGTATCGGTTTATTCCATATCAATCATCCGAATAAAATTGCAGAAATCGGTTATTGGTTGGCTTATCGATTACAAGGCAATGGCATTATTACAAAATGCTGTACTGCTTTAATTAATCATGCTTTTACGGTATTGGAATTAAACCGCATCGAAATAAAATGCGGCGTGGGAAATATTAAAAGCCGTGCCATTGCCGAAAAATTGCAATTTAAACAGGAGGGCATTTTACGCAAAGCCGAATGGCTGAACGGTAATTTTATTGACCTGTACCTCTACGGAATGCTGAAAGATGAATGGGGGAAATAGCATTGGTTAATTGGTTGATTGGTATCAATGTAAAAACTGTATCATTCCAAATTTTCCACTATATATTCAAAGCTGTTCATTTCTACAATTTCACCTGCTTTCAAGCCCATCATCTTTTTACCCAAAGGGGCATGTTCCGAAATGGCCATCACCTCCATGCCGTCAACGACGGTTTTCCCCAAAGCGATGCTGATAAAAAAATAACCCCTGCTTGTTTTTACCAGGCTTCCAGTTGTAATGGACGAAGACGTTAATGAAGGATCAATTTTTCCCAATCCGTGTTTTTGCATAAGGGCTTCTTGCAACTGACCCAGGATATTTTTCTGCTCAATCTGCAACATGGCCAATGCCGTTTCATGTTTATCACCAGCCGTGCTTTTAGTTTCGTTGCTACTGCTTTCTTTCAACTCAACCAAGGCATTTTGCAGTAGGTTCACTTTTTCGTTTACCTGGTTCAGATAGTGGCTGTATATTTTTTGTTTGAATGTCATGGAAATTATTAATGGCTGCCATTTTATTTTCCGGAAGCTTCTTTGGAAAGATCGATTATTGGAAATTAATCGATCAGGTTAATAATAGTTTGTCTTTGCCGGTTAACTGTTAATTGTGTTACGTCTGGACGTGCATAATGACCGGATGGATCAAAGTTCTGCCGCTCTTCCCTTACACGTTGATGGTCGATGGTAGAAATGAAAAGTCCTTCTTCATTTGCTATTGGTTCGATGATCCATTTTCCGTCGGGACCGGCAAGACATGAGCCGCCATTGGCAATAATATCGGCACAATTATTTTTTATCAATTCATGATGCGGAATATCTGAACTGATATGCTCTTTTCGTAAAACACCAGAAACGGAAATAACAAAAGATCTGGATTCCTGAGCTATGAAACGTGTAATATTTTCTGTGTTCCGAACATTGCCCGGCCAGATGGCAATATGCAGGTCCTCACCCAATGCATATAAAGATGAACGAACCAATGGCATCCAGTTTTCCCAGCAATTCAATGCACCAACCGTAAATGCTCCAAGCTTATGTGTTTGTAATCCATGACCATCACCGGGGGCCCATGATAATCTTTCCTCGTAAGTAGGCATCAGTTTACGATGAACATGTTTTAACGATCCAAGGTTATCAATATAAAGTAATGAACAGTAAATACTATGATTGCCACGATCGGCTGCCAGTTCAATGGAGCCAATTACCGCAGTAATATTTTTTGCCTTACAAACCGTATAAATCGGAACGAGATCACCTGCCTCTATTTGTATGGCCTGGGTCATATAGTAGGCATGCAGTTCTTTCTGAACTGTTGAATTAAATCTGGCACCATCGGTCAACTCGATCCAGAAAGGATAGCCGGGCAACATGGCTTCACTGAACACAATCAGTTGGCAACCTTTATTGGAAGCCTCTTCAATGCTTGAAACGATTTTTTCTATGGTTGCTTTTTTGTTCAGCCAAACGGAAGATAGCTGTGCAAGCCCGACAGTAAGTGTATCAATATTTTTCATAAAAAATCTGTTATAACAAATGTAAGCTTTCTGCTTAGTTGGTTTGGAATTGGTATGTGAAGAAAATTTCTTTTATTCAGCATAGGCATGATACTTTTGTTTTACAAGAAAAAACATGGCAGAAACATTAAATATTCCGATCCATCTTTCCAACGAACAGGCAGAAGAGCTCTGTTTTAAAAATTATGGAATCAAGGGAAAGGCAAGCCCCTTACCCGGCGAACTGGATCATAATTTTAAAATAGTCAGTGACAATAAGCGATTTATTTTAAAGATCAATCGGCCTGGAACCGATCCTGCATACCTGGATTTTCAGGAAGAATTGTTACTCCATATTCAATATAAAAAACCATCCTTTAAATATCCATCTATCATTCAAACTGTTTCGGGGGAAAACTCTTTTGGTATTCTAGATGATGAAAACAAAAATAGAAATATAAGAATGCTGGAATGGATTCCGGGAAGATTGTGGTCTGCCGTAAATCCGCAACCGGATAATTTACGTTTTAGTTTGGGTGAAGTGTGTGGTGAATTAACAAGTCTGCTTCAGGACTTCAATCATCCGAAAGCAATTCGTGTTTTCGATTGGGATATTGCACAGGCTAGCTGGACTTTTGATTATTTACACTTGTTTTCTAATGAAGAAAAAGACTGTATTGGATTTTTTACAAAAAAATTTGAAAAGATTCAGCCACAGTACAAAAAGTTTAGAAAATCGGTTGTGCATAATGATGCTAACGACAATAATATTATTGTCAATAATGATCTGATTAACCCAAACGTGGAAACAGTGATTGATTATGGAGATGCCGCCTGCACACAAACTATCAATGATCTTGCAGTTGCAATTGCTTATGCCAGCATGGATCATCCCGATCCATTGTCAGCAGCTTTACCAATTATTTCGGGGTATCATTCAAAATTTCCTTTGTTGGAAGAAGAGCTGGAAGTTTTATATGTGTTGATCGCAATGCGGCTTGTGATCAGTATTACCAAATCTGCTATCAATAAAGAAAAAGAGCCGGAGAATATTTATTTGCAGATCAGTGATAAGCAGGCCTGGTCCTTATTGTATAAATGGAAAAATATCCATCCCGATTTAGTACATTGTTTTTTTCGGGTTGCATGTGGGCTTATACCATTAACACAGGAAAAAATATTCAGTGATTGGGTTGCCGGAAATTCTTTTTCGGTAAAAGACCTTTTCCCAACTATTCAATACAATCAAATACAACAACCAGATCTGGGTATCGGCAGTTTGTACTTGGGAAATTTTACTTCTTATCAAAACAACACGGACTTTCATTATAAAATAAATCAACTTCTTGAACATAATCCGGATACATTATTTGCCGGAGGATATCTTGAACCCAGACCAGTTTATTCAACCAGTGCTTTTAAAATAGAAGGCAATAATGGACCTGAGTACAGGACCTATCATTTGGGAATGGATTTTTGGCTAAAAGAAAATACAGCAATTCATGCAATCTGCGATGCAGAAGTTTTTGGCTTTGTAGATAATAACAAGGACAAAGACTATGGTCCCACAATTATTTTAAAACATTCAATAAATGACGATCATTCGTTTTATACTTTATATGGACATTTAAGTAAAGCGAGTTTGGTTTCACTGAAGAAAGGAAAAAAAATAAAGAAAGGAGAAAAAATTGCTGAGCTTGGAAATTCATTTGAAAACGGGAACTGGCCACCGCATCTTCATTTTCAGATCATCTTAGATATGTTTGACCAGAGCACCAATTTCCCCGGTGTCTGTTCGCCAACTCAGTTAGCAGTTTGGTCTTCTGTTTGTCCAGATCCGGGAGTAATATTCAACAGTAAAAAACTTTCAACAACATCCGTTGAAAACAAAAATGAATTAGTTGAAGAAAGAAAAAAGCATTTGGGAAAAAGTTTGAGTTTGTCTTACAATGAACCTTTAAAAATATTACGTGGAGAAATGCAATATTTAATGGATGAAACCGGCAGGCGTTATTTGGATACAGTAAACAATGTTGCACATGTGGGACATGAACATTCACGGGTGGTTAAGGCTGGTCAAAATCAAATGGCTTTGTTGAATACCAACACAAGGTACCTTCATGATAATATCATCCATTTTGCAAAAGAGCTTTGCAAAACACTGCCGAAAGAACTTTCTGTTATTCATTTTGTGAATTCGGGTAGTGAAGCAAATGAACTGGCCATGCGCATGGCAGAGGCCTATACAAAACAAAAAAACATCATTGCATTGGAAGTGGGTTATCATGGAAATACCGGAAGATGTATTGATATCAGCTCATATAAATTTGATGGAAAGGGTGGTACAGGAAAACCAGCACATACACATATTGTTCCGCTACCGGATAGTTTTCGGGGTAAATACCAGGGCTCATATGCTGAAACAGGAAAACAATATGCGACACATGTAAAAGAAAAGATTGATGAAATAAAGAAAGCGGGCAGTGGTTTATCGGCTTTTATCGCTGAAAGTATTGTGAGCTGTGGAGGTCAAATTGTGTTACCGGATAATTATTTAAAAACTGCTTATGCATATGTACGGGAAGCAGGTGGTATTTGTATAGCAGATGAAGTGCAGGTTGGTTTTGGAAGAACAGGAAAAAAATTCTGGGGATTTGAATTACAAAATGTAGTACCCGATATCGTTACAATGGGTAAACCAATTGGTAACGGGCATCCCTTGGCTGCAGTTGCCTGCACCCAGGAGATTGCCGATGCTTTTGCAAACGGCATGGAATATTTTAATACGTTTGGCGGCAATCCGGTTTCTTGTGCTATTGGACTGGAAGTGTTGAAAGTGATTCAGGAAGAAAAATTGCAGGAGAATGCTTTACTGGTTGGCGAGTATTTAAAAGCCTCTTTAAAGAAACTGCAAGCTCATTATCCTATCCTTGTAGATGTGAGAGGTGAAGGATTATTTCTAGGTATAGAATTTTGCGAAGCCAATAAAATACCTGCAACCGAGAAAACTGCATACCTGACAAATAGAATGAAAACTTATGGGATATTGATGAGTATTGATGGACCGCAGAACAATGTGTTGAAAATAAAGCCACCCATGTGTTTCAATAAGGAAAATGCAGCCAATCTTCTTGATATTTTTGAAAGAATATTAAAAGAAAATTTCATGAACAACTTTGACACTTGAAGTTTAATCAATTAATTCTTCCTTGTGTAGTAGCGTGTTTTTCACTTTGTACACTTCTACATTAAAACAAGTTCAGTGCAACCCCGCTGATGTTTCGCATTTATCGGAGTTTCAAATT
>JAYWEL010000154.1:0-9652 GCA_043779285.1 Chitinophagaceae bacterium
ATATTAAAGCGATGATGGTAAGGAATTATGGTTTGAGTAAACCAACCGGAACTTTATCAGGTGTAGACAACCGACCTATTTATAAATTTTCTGATTATGCATTAATATTTGGATCTGTTCCATTAACCAGTACATATGTTTTTGATAATGTGAAAGTGGGATATCAATTCAATACCAGTTTGCAGGCACAAAAATATTTCAAAAAAGGTTGGTATATGAGTTTGGGATATAATTACCTGGATGCAAGAGATGCCAGTTCAATTTCAGCAGAAATCTCCGGTGATGCATACGATCGCAACCCTGCTTTTGGAAATGTAAATGAAGCAATAGCTACTCCTTCACTTTACGGAAACCGTCATCGGATAGTTGGTGCTGCTTACAAGAAATTTGAATACAAAAACATGGCTACAACTGTTTCCTTATTTATGCAGTATGCAGAAGGTGGTCGATTTACCTATACCTATGCTGGCGATATTAATGGAGATAATTCTGGCTTGAATGACTTGATTTATATTCCTACAGATGCACAATTGAATGCGATGTTGTTTTCAGGAAGCCCATCACAACAGGCTGCACAACGATCAGCACTAGGTTCTTTTATTAATCAGGACAGATACTTAAGTGATCGAAAAGGAAATTATGCAGGTAAATATGCAATACTTAGTCCTTGGTATAATAACTGGGATCTGAGAATTTTACAGGACCTGAATTTCAACGTTGGAAAAAGTACGAACACGGTACAATTAAGTATTGATGTTTTGAATATCGGAAACCTGATTAATTCAGACTGGGGTGTACGGCAACTCCCCGTAACTACACAGCCAATCGGTGTTTCTGTTTCGGGCACTACACCTAGGTATAGTTTTGACACGAACCTGAAAAAAACTTTCGCAGAAGATTTCAGTCTATTATCTCGCTGGCAGATGCAGTTTGGATTGAGATATATTTTTTAAAAAAAATAAATTAACAGTTTTACATAAATCCCGATTACCAAATGTAAACGGGATTTTTTTTGTGTAAAGGCAAAATCAAGAATGCCACTTACCTTTGCAAAAAATAAATAAGCTATCATGGAATATAGAATTGAGAAAGACACGATGGGCGAAGTAAAGGTGCCTGCAAATGCATATTACGGCGCACAAACACAGCGTAGCATTGAAAATTTTAAAATTGCTCAGGATATAAACCGGATGCCCAAAGAGATCATCGAAGCTTTTGCTTATTTAAAAAAAGCAGCTGCTATTACGAATCTGGAAGCAGGTATTCTTTCACAGGAAAAAAATGATTTAATCGGCAAGGTCTGCGATGAAATAATCAAGGGTGATTTGAATGATTATTTTCCGTTAGTTGTATGGCAAACGGGTAGTGGCACACAAAGTAATATGAATGTGAATGAAGTGGTTGCTTACCGTGGTCATGTATTGAATGGAGGCAAACTGGAAGACAAAGAAAAATTCCTTCATCCAAACGATGATGTAAATAAATCACAATCGAGCAACGACACATTCCCAACGGCCATGCATATAGCAGCTTACAAAATATTGTTGAAAAGCACCATTCCTGCTATCGAAAAACTCAAAAATACTTTTGCAGAAAAAAGTAAACAATATATGCATGTGGTAAAAATTGGCAGAACACATTTCATGGATGCCACTCCCTTAACAGTTGGTCAGGAATTCAGTGGGTATGTTTCCCAATTGGATCATGGACTTAGAACGATTAAAAACAGTTTGCCACATTTAAGCGAATTGGCATTGGGGGGCACGGCTGTTGGTACGGGTATCAACACGCCGGCAAATTATTCTGTCAATGTTGCCAAACATATTGCAGCATTAACTGGTTTGCCATTTATTACCGCCGAAAATAAATTTGAAGCCTTGGCTGCTCATGATGCAATTGTAGAAGCACATGGAGCATTAAAAACTGTTGCCGTAAGTTTAATGAAAATAGCCAATGATATCCGGATACTTTCTTCAGGACCAAGAAGTGGCATCGGAGAATTGTTTATACCAGACAATGAGCCAGGCTCTTCCATCATGCCGGGGAAAGTGAATCCTACACAATGCGAAGCCTTGACAATGATTGCAGCACAGGTAATGGGAAATGATGTAACCATCGGCATTGCCGGATCAAACGGCCATTTTGAATTGAATGTTTTTAAACCGGTAATGATATTTAATTTTTTACATAGTGCAAGATTGATTGCCGATGGCTGTGTAAGTTTTAATGATAAATGTGCCGTTGGCATCGAACCTATTGAAGAGAATATAAAAAAACATGTGGACAATTCATTGATGCTTGTTACGGCACTCAATCCAAAGATCGGTTATTACAAAGCTGCAGAAATTGCACAAAAAGCACATAAAGAAGGAAGTACTTTGAAAGAAATGGCGGTCAAATTAGGATACCTTACTGAAGCCGAATTTGATGAATGGGTTGTTCCTTCTAAAATGATTGGAGACATACTGTAAAATAATAATCTATAATTTATTGATTCAAAAGACTGTCCCAAAAGTTATAAAAATAAATCGCAGAGTACACAAAGAAAAAACACTAAGAGTGCAAAGAACTGTTTATTAATGGATTGCTCTGTTTACACTTTACGAATACTTAGCTTTCTTAGCGATCAATGACTTTTGAGGCAGTCACTTTTATAAAAGCGACTGTTTCACCATACAATAAAGTTGCATCAACCCTCGTTTATATAATATCCTTTAACCTAAAATCCGTTGATATGAAAACCCTACCCTTCAATACTTCGTATTTTCAAGTAAATCCTTTAAAGTCTGTAAACACAGAGAAAACAAGTATTCCCAAACCAATTTATTTCATTAATACACTCAAAGCTTACAAGCCATCTGATAATTCAAGGGCAAATGTTCTGCCATTGATATTAAATTCCAGCAAACAAAGCACCGTTAAGGTAATCGTAAATAAGATTACGGATAATATTGATGCACTGGATAAAGATTGGTTTCTTAACTACGAATAATACCTTGAGCCATAACAGAAAAGCCCCGAATTAATTCAGGGCTTTTTCTTTTAAAATATTTTTTTATTAAGAGATTTGAAAATCATCACTCACTTTTGAACTGGTTTCAATGGTATGATGCGCTTCCTCCTCATTTTCTTTCTTGTACAATTTTTTCTGAAATAAAACCAGTGTAATAATTCCTAAAGAAATAGATGCATCAGCAATATTGAAGATAGGACTGAAAAATTCAAAAGACGAACCACCAACAAATGGAAACCAAGAAGGATAGTTGGCTTGGATTATTGGAAAGTATAGCATATCAACAACATGCCCGTGTAAAAATCCTGCATAACCTTTAGCAGGAAAAATATTTGCCACCTGACTATAGCTGGTTTCTTCAAACAACATTCCATAAAACAAACTGTCAATCAGATTGCCTAGTGCACCAGCATAAATCAACGCAGCACACATGATAAATCCTTTATGATATTTTTGTTTTACAATACTGGAAATATACCAAGTTCCCCAGATTACAGCTGCAAGTCGAAACAAGGTTAATGCCACTTTCCCCCATTCACCACCAAATTTCCAACCCCAAGCCATGCCTTCATTTTCAATGAAATAAAGTTTGAACCAGGGTAATCCCATTACATCCATCACCGGACCAAAAGTAAAACTGGTCTTGATCCATATTTTTAAAATCTGATCCAGGGTAATGATTACCAGAATAAATAAGAAGGTATTTCTGAGTTTCACGAGCTAAAAATTTATGGGCAAATATAGTTATAATCATGCTGCATTGAAATCCTGAATTGATAATGCCTTCATAAAACGATAGCAGGTATGAAGTACATGAAACATTACTCTTCGTAATAAACCCGTTTTACTCGTTGGCTGATACCGGTCATAATATCATATGGAATGGTATCTGCCCAGACAGCAATTTGTTGAACCGGTATTTCATCGCAAATGATAAATACATCATCCCCTTCTTGTACATCCGGTATATCGGTCACATCAATCATCGTCATATCCATACAAACCGACCCAATGACGGGAGCCATTTTACCTTTCACAAACATTTTACCAATTCCGTTTCCCAATTTCCGGGGAAACCCATCTGCATAACCAATACGAACCGTTGCAATAATTGACTCTCTTTCAACAATCGATTTCCTGTTATAGCTGACAGACTCACCAGCTGATAATTTTTTAATTTGAGCAATGGTTGATTTTAACTTTGCCACAACCTGCAAATTCAATCCACTACTTTTCGTATTATCAATACCATACATTCCAATACCCAAACGAACCATATCCAATTGCATTTCGGGATGTCGGGTAATCGCTGCTGAGTTTGCAATATGTCGGATAAAAGAATAACCAAGCCCTTGTTCAAATTTAGAACAGGTTTGGGTATACAATTCAAATTGTCCTTTTGAAAAAAGATCCAGGTCTTGCGATTCACTTGCTGCCAAATGAGTGAAAACCGATCTTACTTTTAAATTTGAACCCTTTAAAATCTCAATCAGTTCTACTATATCATTTTTTTCAAAACCCAATCGGTTCATGCCTGTTTCAATTTCGATATGTATGGGATACGCTTCTAATCCTTGTTGTTTAATAAAATCATTAAATTTTTTCAGTAGTGTTAATGAAAAAATATTCGGTTCTATGGCATATTCAACAATTGCATGAAAAGAATTTTCCTCCGGGTTCATAACCATAACTGGCAAACTAATTCCGGATTTCCGCAATTCAATTGCTTCATCGGTATAAGCAACACCCAAATAATCAACTTTATTAAATTGTAGTTTACCGGCAATTTCTGCTCCGCCACTTCCGTATGCAAAAGCTTTCACCATTGCCATAATCTTAACTCCAGTGCGGATATTTATTTTATATTCATTCAGGTTATGAGTCAATGCATTCAAATTTATTTCCAATAATGTTTGGTGAACTTTTTCTTCTAATAAAGAAACAATTTTTTCAAAATTGAATTTCCTGGCGCCTTTTATCAGTATGACATCATTTTTAAAATCGGTGAACAGGTAGTGCTGTATAAATTTTTCTGTTGTAGGAAAATAATGTTGCTGCATATTGTCATCCAAAATATATTGACACAAAGAAGCAGAGATTCGTTCGCCTATTCCAATGACCTTATTCACCTTATGCCTCTTCAATGTTGATGCAATTTGCTGATATAATTTTTCCTCGGCTAAACCCGTTTGAAGAAAATCGGAAAGTATTACCGTTGAACGATTTGCGCCTTTCTGTTGTTGTAAAAAATCAAGTGCAATTTCCAATGAATTGATATCGGCACTGTAACTGTCATTAATAATTAATGAATGATTGATACCCTTCTTCAATTCAAGCCGCATATCTAATGCCTGTAATTGCAGCATTTTTTCTTTGAGGTCATCATTATTTATTCCGATGCTTAAACTAACAAGCCAGCAAGTGATTGCATTTTCAATAGATGCTTTATCGTTAAATGGAATTTCGATAGTTATTTTCTCATTCAAATAAATGGCTTCGATAGTTGTAGTTGCTTTTTTCTTTTCAATTTTTTCAACAAACAGGCTGGCTTCTTTTTTATACAAACTCCAGGTAAATTTTTGAAAAATCGTTTTTCCGGTTTGTTGTAAATCGTTAATGGCCTTATCTACAATGAAATGATCGAGACAATAAATAATGCTGTTCGAATTTTTTATTAGCAACGCCTTTTCCTTTGCTTTCTGTTCAATATTTTCAAATCCTTCGCTATGTGCTTCGCCGATATTAGTAAATACCGTATGTGTAGGCTGAATTATTCTTTCCAGTGATTCCATTTCCCTGGTTGTAGAAATACCGGCTTCGAAAATGGCCAGATCATGTTCTTCACTTATTTGCCAAACACTGATTGGTACCCCAATCTGAGAATTATAACTCTTTGGGCTTTTTACAATATTAAACCGATCATTTAACAAGTGCCCCAACCATTCCTTAACAATAGTTTTTCCATTACTACCTGTAATACCTATAACCGGAATCTTAAATTTGGTTCTATGATTAGTGGCTAATTTTTGCAAAGCAACTAATGTATCTTTCACCAGAATAAAATTTGCATCGGGGAATGCTGAATAATCCAATTCATCGCTGATGATAAAACTCCTTACATGACGTTGGTAGAGTTCGCCAATAAATTGATGACCATTCCGATGTGGACCCTTCATGGCAAAAAAAACGGAAGATGCCGGATTAATTATTTTTCGACTGTCAAAAACCAAATTATAAATAAGATCATCCTGAATTAACTGAACAAGTTTCCCATTCATTAATTCAGCTATCTTATTAATTGTATAACCAGTCATGAAAGTTTACTTCTCCTTTTTTTCAGCTATTTGAATGGAATACGTAATAGAACCTACCAGGCATATTATGATGACCATTAAAGAAACATACACGGGAACATTGATATGGAAAAACTCCACAAGCATTTTCAGCCCTATAAAAACAAGTACGATCGCAATTCCCTGCTGCAAATATTCAAACCTGGTTGAGGCCCCTTTCAATAAAAAGAATAATGACCGAAGGCCTAACACGGCAAAAATATTACTGGTGTAAATAACCAGCTTATCTTGTGTGATTGCAAAAACTGCCGGTATAGAATCTACTGCAAATACCACATCAATAGCAGCCAGCATAATGACCACAACAAATAAAGTGGTGTAAGCCGGTTTTCCGTTTTCCATGATCATGTATCTGCCACCACCATCATGCGGAACTAGTGGAAAAAACTTTTTTAGTAATTTATACACTTTGCTTTTATGCGGATCAAATTCTTGTTCATTACTTACTGCAAACATTTTATAACCGGTATAAACAAGAAATAATCCAAAAATATAAAGTATCCAATGAAATTTAGCAACCAGTGCCACGCCTACTGTAATGAAGATGATACGTAAAATGATAGCCATTATTACACCCCAAAACAACGCTCTGCCATAGTGTTTTTCCTTTATACCAAATGCAGAAAAGATCAGTACAAACACAAAAATATTGTCTATGCTCAGGCTTTTTTCCATCAGGTAAGCACTGTAGTACTCAAATGCAGAATGTGGCCCCTGTTCAAACCACACAAAAACACCAAAAGACAAGCCCAGAGCAATCCAGAAAACACTGGTCCATAGTGCATTTTTCAAGGAAATAGTGGCTCCTTTTTTAGTTAGTAAGCCAAGATCAATAATAACAGCCAATACTATTACAATTCCAAAAACGAGATAAGTAACCTGTTCTGTAGTCATGAGATTTTTTAAATGAAGTCTCCAAAGATAAATGAAAGTTAAAAGGCTATCCAGCATATTTTCTTTTTCTGAACTGCTGGTAAATAGATCCAATCAGGATCACCAGTAAAACCGGAAGTGCAATATTAATCAACTGCCAGAAAGTTTTTTCCTCTTTAACTTTTTTAGGATCTAATAATCGTAAAGTAAAGTCCTTCGCCCTGGTTTCTAATATACCTGAAGGATTGACTAAGTACTCGAGTGCGTTTGTAAAAAATTCTTTATTTGAAAAAGTATATCGTGTAAATATATTCATACCCATTGGCAATGGGCCATCCATCTGACTATATTGATTGGTTGCAATATCCCCATCTGCTACTACAATTATTTTATTATCGGTATCCGCAACGGTTTTAAAAGGCACTTGGTAATATGCCAATGCATCCTGATCATTTTTTGAAATCCTGTTTGCAAAAAGTGATTTGAATTTTCCTTCTAACAAAACTGCTACTGCAGTATCTTTTATAGTAAACTGTTTTATATCTGGCGCAATCTGTAAGAATTCGAAATCCACTTTTGCAGGGGCTTCTAGAATTCTTGCATTGGCTGATGATTTTAATAAAAATGTTTTTTTAATTCCGACTGCTTTTACAGTATCCAGTGTATTAGGAAACATGCTTCGTACACCATCCAGGTTTTTACTGATCGGGTGATTGGTCCCATTTAGTATGGGGAAAAAAGGCCAGTCAACCAATCTGCGTTGCTGAACATTTTCATTGTCGCTCAATTGAGGCAACTTATCATTTTGCATGTCTTGCAATAAATTCTGATTTATTCTTACCCCATAATTGAAAAATAAGTCTTCCAGATTCAAAGCCCGATCAAAAGCAATAAACCCACCGGATTGATATAAACTATCAAATTCGGCATACATATTATCAATCATCCAGAACAATTTACCGCCACGCATGACATATTGATCGATTTTTAATTTATCTGCATCGGTAAACGGGATTGTTGGTTTTAAAAAAATGAGTACCTCAAAGTCGGCAGGAATAAATGGCTCCTGTTTGATGTTCAATGTATCAAAACGGTAATCCTTCATGAGTGTTCGAACAGCATCATCAATATTATATCCCCACCCTTCCCCATGCCCCATTGCATAACCAACCAATGGTTTTTTATTCGAAGTAATTTTTTGAATTGCACTTGCAAAACGATATTCTAATGTCGCTTCCACGTCATTATATAATTCAGCTAACTGTTCTTTGTCCGTGCCATAACTTTTATTTCCCTTCAATAAATTAACAGCAATGCTTGTGTCTTTATAAGAAATCACAGCTCCCGGCAAAACTAATTTTTGCGTTTGTTCATCACCTACTTTTCCAGGTGCCTGCAAAGTGTACGCAGGTAACTGATAAAAATAATTCATCGAATCAAGGAAATGGCTTGCAGCAGTATCGGTTAAGTTTTTTAGTGGGTCGGTAAACTGTACAATTATTTTTCCTCTTCCCTGCTCCTGACATTCCTGCAAAAATTCTTCAACTGCAATAGCCAGTTTTTTAAACCCTGCAGGAAAATCGCCTTTCAAAAAAACAGTTATCTGAATTTCATCATCCAAATTATTTAATAAATTTTTTGTTGCTGCACTTAATGTATATCGTTTTTCATTGGTCAAATCAATTCTGGAATGATAGGCAGAAGCCAAAAAATTTAGGACTGCCAAAAGAATGATCAGTACCAGCCACCAAAACTTTGAAGCAATTGTTTTATGGAAAAAATGCTGCATATGACCGGCTTATCTTTTTATTAAGTTTCTGTAAGTAATTATCAGGAACATTGATGATACGCTGAAAAAATAAATGATATCCCTGGTATCAATAACACCACGGCTGATACTGCGATAATGAAAATCTACACCCAACATTTCAATATAAAAATCGGCGCCACTGCTTAATTCGGTTAATCGGCTAATAGCTCCAAATCCGTAATATAGCAGGGCACAACCTGCAATACATAAAATAAAAGCAATTACAGCATTGTTGGTAAAACTGCTTGCACAAATACCAATTGCCGTAAACACAGCAGCCAAAAGGAATAAACCGATATAGGAAGCCAATATGGCACCTGAGTCCATCCCCTCATTCGAAGAAAGGAATTGAATGCTAATAAAATAAACTATGGTTGGTAACAGCGCAATGATGACTACGAACAAACTGCCAAAATATTTACCGAGAATTATTTGCCATTGACTTAATGGTCTTGTTTGAAGAATTTCATACGTACCGGATCGAAACTCATCTGACAAACTACGCATCGTAATTGCGGGAATCAAGAATAATAAAATCCATGGAGCCAATTGAAAAAAACGATCCAGGTTTGCGTAGCCAAAATCAAGAATATTGTCTTCGAA
>JAYWEL010000155.1:0-9600 GCA_043779285.1 Chitinophagaceae bacterium
AATTTACTTATTTCTTCCAATCGTTTCCAGGCATCATTAAATAATGCATCTTCCGAAGTATCAGCTAATTTTCTGGCAGAATTCAAAATTCCCCCACCCTTCGCAGCTATTTCAGCATAACTGACACCTTTTATTTTATCAACAAACTCCTCTTCTCTGCTTGCCGGAAACACAAGGTGGGTATGACTATCGCACCATGCCGGCAAAATCATTTGTCCACTGGCATCCATATGGGTTTTAAAATCAGAAACAGGATGTTTCAAGTTATTCATCGGACCATACTCCACAATCAAATCCTCTTTGATGATTAAATACGCATTTTCGATAACTGGCAATTCAGCTAATGCTTTTCCCCGAAGCAATTCATTATGTGTTCGAACATTTACAAGCAGTTTAATATTTGTAATAATCATCATGCTGTAAAGATAATGGCTGCCGAATAAAAAAGAGCTTGCAGTTAAACAAGCTCTTTTTTATTATTTATTTAATCAGTTATTATTTAGCATTCATATTGTACAATTGATTAAACAACAACTTGAAAGTTCCATGTGCTTGTGCCCTGAATGTAATCTCAGGTCCAAATGCAAATAATTTTCCTTTTCCAACGGTTGCCTCAAATGCAGTAACTCCGTTCTTTAAATAGTTTTGTCCCCAGGACCAACCACTTTTCAATGGCTTTTCATTATCGAACCATGCCAATGGTTTTACGATCCCTTTTGAGTTAGCATCAGGCATAATGTTGAACACCGGGCTCTCATCAAAATACACATCTAACTTATTAGTTAATCCCCAAGAAGCGGGGTTTGTATTATCTACATTCACTGTTAATATGCTGCCGGGAGTATAATATTTATCTCTTGATATTGGCTTTAATTCTCCCGCTTCAATTTCCAGTAAAGCATTTTCTACCGGTAATTTCAAATGATAGGCAAGATTACTTGAAGAGCCTATTGTAACAATATTTCCGCCTTCATTCAAAAATTTCTGTAATTCTGGAATCGATTTTTCTGCGGTAATACGGCCTACCCTGTTTTTGTATTCTTCAGGAATATTTGAAATATTGGGGGTTGTATTTCTTCCCTGGTTAGCTGATGAGGACAGTGCCGGAATAGCTCCGCCAACAAAAACAATCACATCATATTTCGATTTCAGATGACCGGTATCAATATCATTCGGGTAAATAACATCAATTGAATAGTCAAACTGTTCCATCATCCAACGAACCCAACCCGATGGCATAGACCCACCATAATTATCCCATAATGCTATACGGGCTGCCGAAATTTTCTTTAATGCAGCAGGACTTTTTGAAACCGTTTTTACTGTAACAGCATTTTGCAATACAATTTTCTCGATCCCCGATTTTGCTTTTGCGGAAAATGGAATATAAAAAGAACCCTGGCTGATATCGGCTCCTGCAGATTGATCTGTAATTCGATAAACCTCTACCATTTCTTTTAATAGCAGGTTAATAGCTTTGAATGAATTGTTGGCCCTTGCATCTAATACATATCCTTTAATTGATCCGGTACTTTTTATTTCACCCTTCAGTTTTAAAAGTTCCCCGTTTGTATTTCGTACAAATGGTCCATCAAAATTTTCTAATATCCTGTCGAACTGAACACCCATCTGGTAGGCCAGGGTCCAGCCTGCTGCATCATACGGAGGAACAGGAGGACCACCGGGGTATTTGAAATCGTTAGGGTGATCTTGTGGTTCGAACAAATCTAAAACGTGTGGACGAAATGCCTGATTAGTTTTTACTACATAAGAATTTGCAGGATATTTTTTTTCCGCAACGGTAAATTCTGAACTTGCTTTGTGTACAACAATACCGGTTTTTATCAATGCATTTAAAAAGGCAACAGCTGTTGCAAAATCAGGTTGATCGGATGGAATGATATATCCACGTGGATCTCTCAAAGAAGGATTTTTCATAACACTGTCGTAATATTTAACCGGCACCACAGCTGCATTAAAACGATTACCCTCAGCTTCCGAAGTTAGAGCAGGATTAGCTGTACTTCCGGTTTTGGAATTTTTCTGAGCTTCTTTAATAATATTGTCAATGGCATCTATTTTTGAAGGCGACAGACTCCAGGTATCTTTATTTCCCTTGTCAATGGAGTTTCTTCCCATTTTATAAATATTATACAGCAACTCATCCCTGTTTCTTGTAGCATAATTCAAAACAGCATAGTTTAATGAAACAGAATAATCTATTGACTGACGATACAACCATTTTTGAGGAACAATCGGATTTGGTGTAGCTGCATTTGGAACCAGTCTGCTGGTTACAAGAGGAATTTCAGAAGGGTTTGGGCTTCCAACAATTTCTGTCAATAACCCAATCATATTATGGAAATAAGTTGTAGTGCGTAAACCACCATTATACCAGGTAGAAAATACCGACCCTGCCTTACTTGTATAGCCTGGTTTATCTTCCAGATTCAAGCGGTTTTGCATAGCAGCCCCAACTGCATCCAAACCGGTAATGATCAACGGATCGAAAACATAATTGAATGGATCTCTGTATGGAGCACCGGCCACAATAGAACCTGCAGGTCCTGATTGGTGGTGGTTATACATGATCTGGGGAATCCAATCGACAAAAAGTTGCCGTCCAATATTCTGTGACTCCTTCATGTTCAGCATATAGAAATCACGGTTATTATCGTGGCCCACATATTTTTGATACAATCGGGGTAATCCTGACAAAGTTCTTTTTGCAGGAACAGAATCCCGCATATACCAATTACTAACTAATTCCTGTCCATCCGGATTGGCATGAGTCATTAAAATAATCACATTATCAAGGATCCTTTTCGTTTCATCATCATTCCGGGAAAGTAACGTATAGGCTGTTTCAATTAATTGATGAATACCCACCGTTTCAGTAGCATGTAAACCGCCATCAATCCACACAACGGCTCTTCCTTCTTTAGCTAATTGCTTAGCTTCCGCATCAGAAAGTCCTTCTGCATTACCCAGTTTTTGAGAAATAGATCTGTAATGATCTAATTTTTTATGGTTTTCCGGTGAAGTAACAATTAACATGAATTGATCTCTACCTTCTTCCGTTTTTCCAATTACAGTGTACTTAGCACGGGGAGACGATGTACCCAATTTTTTAAAATAAGCTTCTGTCTGGGTAAATGTGGTTAATTGGTAATTGTCACCAATATTAAATCCAAAATGTTCTTTAGGAGTGAGGATAGATTGAGCAAAAGCTGTGTTGAATAAAATAAATAACAACAGCATTAAGCAGTTGACCTTTTTAAGATTCATCGTTGATGTTTTGGTTATTAAGAGAACTAAAATAATTAATTAACTATTAGAAAAATAAATTACTCTGCAGAGTTTGATGAGTGGTAAAACATATAGCATAAAAAAAATCACCTGCATAAATAATGTAGTGTTTATAAGCGGTATTAAACGTGAATTGGCAATGGTGAATGACCGCCCGTCTGAACGGTGTTCATCCGGGCGGGCATTCATGAATCAATCCGTCACTTTACAATTAACAGTAGATGATTTTAAAGTTTTATTGAATGCTATAAATCTTTTCTTATCTTTAGTGAAACATGAGGCAATCTACGAGTTAGCTGTCAGTCTCCTGAAATTTGAGAAAATGATTAACTTTATGAATGCCACAGCTAAATGGGTAATTACTCCCGTAACAAACATGAAGGGTGTGTTAGGCAGGCTGAATATGAATTTCCCGGATGCTGTGGAATGGAATATATGGATATACACCCAGGCAGACAAAAAAATGGTGAATAGTTTTTACCAAAGCCACAACACAAAATCGTATAATCTTTCGCCTGGTGAATACCGGCTGCTGCTTACTACTGTACCGGTAGAAAATGTACCCATACAAAAAGGATATGATACAAGATTGAAGGCAGGTTTCCTTAACTTGGTTTCTGAAGGCAGCTGGGAGTTGTATGATGCTACAAAAGAAAATATTTACACATCTAATACAAAACCACAAAAGATAGCTTTGCCCGTTGGTTCATATCAATTAAATCTTGGCGGGCAGTTTTATCCCGTGGTAATAAAGGATAAGGTAACAGTGGAGTATTGAGACGGGTGATAAGGTTTTAAAATTTGGGCATTGAAGTAAACTTTGACAAAGAATATTTTATGAGGAATAAATTTTATTCACTTACTTTCTTAATAGCATTTTGCCTTTTTTATATAAACGCTATTGCCCAAAATAAACCCTACACAGCTTCATTTATTGGGCGCATGGGTGTAGATACGGTTTTGGTGGAAACCTACAGTATGATCAATAATCACCTGTATGGAAAAACATTTATCAGGGTACCGGAAGATTATATTGGTGAATTCAGCATTCATTTTTACCCCGATGGCAGTATAAGGGAATTTAATATAGTGGCCATGGATCCGTTTAACAGCTCTGTGCCTTTTAAAGCAATCACCCGTTTTTTTGAGTACAGGCTGAACATGAATTGTATAAACGATACCTGCACATTTTATAATTCTCATACGAATATACCTGCTGAAAGAATATACAAACATGCTACACAAAAAATGGATTTTGTGGGAGGATGGGTGCCTTTGATATCTTTAATGGAATGGAATTGCTTACGTCTTATAAAGTCGCAAAAGCAACAGATACCCCTAAAAATGATACACCATGTTATTGGTGTAAATGATATTGCAGTTCGCAGGCAGAATAAAGACACAGTAATTTTTGGCGGGCCTTTTCTGGAGTACACCAAAATAAAAATAGATGCTGATGGAAGAATATTAAATACAAATGGCATTGGCACTCCCTGGAATTATTATGTAACAAAACATGATCCGATAAATATTGACGAGGTGGCTAAAAGAATGGCTAAAACACCGGGCATTGGCATACCATCAATTACTGATTCCCTCGAGGCTGTTGTACAAAACAGTAAAATCAAAATACGGTACGGACGCCCATTTAAACGTGGAAGAACAATATTTGGAGGCGTAGTACCTTATGATTCTGTTTGGCGTACCGGGGCAAACAGGCTTACATTAATAACGCTTGAAAATAATATCCGTATCGGGGAAACTATCATTCCAAAAGGTCAGTATGGCATCTATACCATTCCGAGGTTAAACGACTGGTTGCTCATATTTAATACTGATCTTACAAAATGGCCTACAGATCCTGACTTAACTAAAAATTTTTCAACCATTGTTATCCCGGTTAAAAAGACTGAGAATATAACAGAGAAGTTTACTATTGAAATAACCGAAACAAAAAAAGGCGGCTTGCTAAAATTTCTATGGGATGATGTAAAGGCCTATACTGAATTTGAAATACTGAAAGATTAGATCAAAAAGTTTCATATTGAAAAAAAGCTGGTAAAATTCTTTTCGTCGGTTGGTGGGGACACCAACCTGGGGCAGCGAAAGGATAAGGAAACGGTGGAGTATTAAATCATAGCAGTAAAGTTGCTACGATTATGCGTTTCATAATATTATCCTTTATGCCATTAATGGAAAGCACGAATACCCTAATGATATTGATGTTTACTTAGAAGCGTGGAGTTTTTTTAAAAGACAGATTAATTTAAAATAAGCCTACCGCTAACAAGAGTATTGCTACAAGTGGGGCTGGACATTAAAACATCAGCTATGTGCTACAATCAACAGTAGTTCGGGCTTGACGAATAAAGCCAAGCAGAAGTTCTTATCTTCATCAACAAAACAAAAACAAGCTGCAGTTCCGGGCAGGACGTTTTTCAAAAGCCCGCCCATCGCAAATCTGCAAAACGTTGAATGCTATAAATTTTTTAATGCCTCTAACACATCCCATCTTTTCAACATATCCTCATTTGCAGACGCTAAAAATTCTTTTGCTTTATCCGGGTAATTTGTTTTTATTGTTGAGAATCTATTTTCATTATACATAAAATCATCCAGTCCAATGGAAGGCATTTTGCTGTCCAGGGTAAACCGACTACCTCTTTCATTCATTGGATTGTATCGGAACAATGGCCAGTAACCCGATTTTACAGCAAGATTTTGCTGGGATAATCCATTACACATATCGTATCCATGAGCAATGCAATGACTATATGCGATGATGATGGATGGTCCCGGATATGCTTCTGCCTCCAGAATAGTTTTTAACGCATGTACATCGTTAGAACCCATGGCAATCTGGCCTACATATGCACTTCGGTGAGCAATTGCCTGCATGGCCAGGTCTTTCTTTGAATTTGTTTTTCCTTTAATTGAAAATTTTGCACTGGCACCTATAGGTGAAGCTTTTGATTTCTGACCACCGGTATTACTGTACACTTCTGTATCCATTACAAGAATATTCACATTTTCGCCGGTGCTTAACACATGGTCCAATCCACTAAATCCGATGTCATATGCCCAACCATCTCCACCAATGATCCAGATGGATTTCTTTTCTAAAAATTCCGCAACCTGATACAATCGAAAGGAATCTTCCCGTCGCAGATCTCGCAATCTTCTTTTTAACTCATTCACATATTTTCTTTGATTGATTAATTCTGTTTCATCCTTTTCTGTATTTTCCAGAATAAGGTCAGTCAATTCAGACCCCACTTCTTCTCTTAATTCTTTCAATAATCGGATGGCAATATCTCGTTTTTTATCTGTTGCCAATTTCAGTCCTAAACCAAATTCAGCGTTGTCTTCGAATAAAGAATTGGCCCAGGCAGGGCCTCTTCCTTCGTAATTACTTGTCCAAGGAGTGGAAGGTAGATTACCTCCGAAAATAGAAGAACAACCAGTTGCATTAGCTACAATCATCCTGTCACCGAATAACTGTGTCAACAATTTGATATATGGTGTTTCTCCACATCCGGCACAGGCTCCGGAGAATTCAAACAAAGGTTCCAGTAATTGAGATCCCTTAACGGTAGATTTATTTACCCTGCTTCTATCAATATCCGGTAAGGATAAAAAGAAATCCCAATTCTGAACTTCCGCATCTTTGATTGGAATTAAATCTTCCATATCAATTGCTTTATGCCCGGGTACCGTTTTACTTTCAATGGGACAAATGGAGGTACATAATTTACAGCCGGTACAATCTTCTACAGCAACCTGTAATGTATATACTTCATTTTCTTTTTGAAATTCTTTACCGATCGGTGCAATACTTTTGAAAGAACCCGGAGCATCTTCCAAAAATTCTTTATCATACACTTTTACACGGATGGCTGCATGTGGGCATACAAAATAACATTTACCACATTGAGAACATAAAGAAGGATCCCATACCGGCACTTCATTTGCAATATTTCTTTTTTCCCATTTCGTTGTACCGGTAGGATAAGTACCATCTACCGGGAATGCACTAACCGGAAGATAATCGCCATCTCCTGCAATGATTTTGGCTAAAACATTCTGCACAAAATCCGGGGCATGTCCGCTGATTGGTGATTCTATTTCTTTATTTCCAATAGAGAAATTTGAATAATCAACTTCGAATAAATTTTCAAGAGTCATATCCACAGCCAGGTAATTTTTTTCAACCACCGCTTCTCCTTTTCTTCCATACGTTTTTTTAATAGCCTCTTTAATATTGCTGACAGCCTCTTCTTTGGTCATTAAATTAGAAATGGCAAAAAAACAGGTTTGTAAAATGGAATTGATCTTCGAGCCCATACCGGATTCTTTTGCAACTTTTGAAGCATTGATCAGATAAAATTTCAACTTATGAGAAATGATTTTTTCCTGAATTTTATTTGGCAATTGATCCCAGATATCTTCGACTGTATAAGGCGCATTTAATAAAAAAGTTGCTCCCTGTTCGGCATATTTCAAGATGTCGTATTTCTTTAAATAATTAAAATGATGACAGGCAATAAAGCTTGCAGAAGTGATTAAATAACTGGAACGAATTGGATGCTGGCTGAAACGTAAATGAGATGTTGTCAATGATCCCGATTTTTTAGAATCGTACACAAAATACCCTTGTACATAATAATCACTGACATCTCCAATAATTTTAATCGTGTTTTTGTTGGCACTAACGGTTCCATCGGCACCCAAACCATAAAATAAACCCCGGAACTGATGTTTGTCTTCTAACGAAAATTTTTCATCCCATTCCAGATGAGTATGAGTTATATCATCTTCTATACCAATTGTAAAACTATTTTTAGGTTCATCTTTTTGAAGCTCTTCAAATATGGCTTTTACCATGGCCGGATTAAACTCTTTTGATGCTAATCCATAACGACCACCAATGACTTTTGGCATCGGATTTTTCCAACTTGTATGTAAAGAACTGATTACATCCATATAAAGTGGTTCACCAATTGCACCAGGCTCCTTGCATCTGTCCAGGACTGCAATGCTTTTAACTGTTTTTGGAATGGCAGCAATAAAATGCCTGACAGAAAACGGCCTGAATAGATGTACATTGATATAACCAACTTTCTCACCCCGATCATTTAAATAGTCGGTTATTTCATGCACCGGCCCATATCCCGAACCCATGATGATGATGATACGATCAGGTTGTGGATGTCCATAATATGCAAATAAATTATATTTTCTTCCTGTGAGGCTGTAAAACTTATCCATTGATTCTTCTACCAGCTCGGGTACTTGTTTGTAAAATTTATTACAAGCCTCCCTGCTTTGAAAAAATACATCCGGATTTTGAGCTGTACCCCTGATAATGGGATGATCGGGATTCAAGGCTCTGTTTCTGTGATTATTGACAGCTTGTTCATCCATCATTTTTTTAATCACATCATCCGGCAAAACAGAAACCTGACCTAGCTCATGTGAAGTACGGAATCCATCAAAAATATTCAGAAACGGGATTCTTGACCTTAGAGATGTTGCAGTTGAAATCATGGCCATATCCATGGCCTGTTGAGGATTGTTTCCAAATAACATGGCAAAGCCGGTTGACCTTGTTGCCATCACATCACTATGATCTCCAAAAATGGATAACGCATGTGTAGCTAATGTCCTTGCAGCAATATGAAAAACGGTTGGAGTTAATTCACCGGCAATCTTGTACATGTTTGGGATCATCAACAACAACCCCTGTGAACAAGTAAAGGTGGATGCTAAAGCCCCTCCCTGTAATGCGCCGTGGATGGCACCTGCAGCTCCTGCTTCACTTTGCATTTCCACAATTTTCGGAATTTCCCCGTAGATATTTGCGATCTCATTACTGCTCCATTCATCCGCTAATTCTCCCATGGAAGAGGATGGTGTTATAGGATAAATAGCACAAACCTCACTGGTTCTGTAGGCTATATAAACCGCTGCTTCATTGCCGTCTATTATTGAAACAAGTTTCTTTTTTTCTGATTGGTTTTTATTTTTTTGGGTTCTTGTGTTTTCCATTTCAGGTGCATTTAATTTTCACCTAAATTAAATAGTACCTAGTTTTTTTATTATGACTAAAATCAGTAAAAAAAGCTCAACTCCCTATTATTTATCATACCAATAAAAACTTGAAAAGCAACCCGAATTTCGATATGCCTGGAAGATTATACCGCTTATAAACAGTAAATAGTCCAATGCGCTTTTCTGCGGTATAATACCATCTAAGATTTACACATAGTCCCTGCCCGTCCGGTCAGGCGG
>JAYWEL010000156.1:0-9592 GCA_043779285.1 Chitinophagaceae bacterium
TGCAGATAAAGTTTACAGTTTGTAGAAACCTGTGCGGCATATTTCTCAGCCCAATCAAAATCAGATTTATTGAAAATGACCACTTTCAGTTCGTTGGCAAAAGGTAAAGTTTCCGGAACAGGAGCTTTGAATTTTTTTGGCGATAAACAGATCCAATTCCAACTTCCACTTAAAGGGTATGCTCCAGAGGTTTCAATATTCGTTTCAAAGCCTTCAGATTGCAAGGCATTAGTCAACGTTTCCAGATTGTGCATCAAAGGTTCTCCACCGGTGATAACAACTAATTGTGTACCTGATTTTTTTACGTTTTCGATCAGTGTTTTAATTTCTATTAAGGGGTGTTTACTTAAATCCCAGCTGTCTTTTACATCACACCATACACAACCCACATCGCATCCACCCAGTCGTATAAAATAAGCAGCACGTCCCTGATGAAAACCTTCACCTTGTATAGTATAAAAATGTTCCATCACCGGAAGTGAAGTGGAATTTGTTACATTCATCATCATGTTATTCATTATTTTTCAATGCACAGGACCGAAAAGTATTCATCAGTAATGCTGCAATCGTCATAGGGCCAACACCACCCGGTACGGGTGTAATGAAAGAGCATTTAGATGCAACAGAATCAAAATGAACATCACCTTTTAGCTTATATCCGCTTTTTTTACTGCTGTCTTCCACACGTGTAATTCCCACATCTATTACAATTGCTCCTTCCTTTACCATATCAGCAGTCAGAAATTCTGCTTTACCTAATGCGGCAACTATGATATCGGCATCCTTACATATTTCTTTAATATTTTTGGTATGCGAATGACAAATGGTAACAGTACAGTTGCCCATTTTAATATTACTGCTCAATAAAATACTCATGGGCCTTCCAACAATATTGCTACGACCAATAATGACGGCATGTTTTCCTTTTGTTTCTACCTTAAAATGTTCGAGTAATAAAATGATTCCATAGGGTGTAGCTGAAATAAAACCCGGAATTCCCTGAACCATCCGGCCGATATTTTGCGGATGAAATCCATCCACATCTTTATCCGGATCAATGGCATTGATAACATCGTCGGCTGCAATATGAGCGGGAAGTGGTAATTGCACCAAAATTCCATCCACATCAGGGTCACAATTCAGGTCGTTGATCTGGCTTAACAAAATATGTGATGAAACCGATTCCTCAAAGCGAATAAGGGTTGATTTGAAGCCTACTTCTTCACAGGCTTTTACTTTTGCAGCAACATATGTTTCGCTTGCACCACTGGTTCCAACTAATATGGCGGCAAGATGTGGAATTTTTTTTCCTTCAGTAGCTAATTGTGTTGCATCCAGTTTTAGTTTGTCTTTAAGAGCGGAGGCTGCTTTTTTACCATCTAAAATTTGCATGGCGCAAAGCTAACTTTAACAGTAAACCCTTCCAAGTAAAGCATGATATTTTATTATTTCATTTCGAAACGTATCTTACAAAAATAAATATATGATGTGAAGACATTCTATTTCTATGGATTGATCATGGCGGTTACTTGTTTTGGGAACTTATATGCACAATCCGTCCGATTACCGGTTTCTTCTTCTTATTTAGGCGTGGGAACTTACAGTAAAAGCCATATTGATTTGTTGAATGCAGGTACAAATCAAGCTGCACTGGCACAAATAAAAAGTATTTCAGCAGCTGTATTTTCTGAAAGACGTTTTTTATTAGAGAATATGAACCTTCACAGAGCATCCATTTCTTTACCAACAAGTGGTGGAACATTTGCTGTAAATACCGGGTATTTTGGTGCTGCAGATTATAATGAATCGCAAGTATCGCTGGCTTATGGTAAAAAGTTGGGTGATAAAATTGATATAGGCGTACAATTCAATTATCATAATTTTCGGGTTGCCGGTTATGGAAATGCTTCTGCTGTAAATCTGGAAGCTGGTGCCATCATTCATCTTACCGATAAATTGCATGCAGGTTTTCATGCTGCAAATCCTGCTGGTGGAAAAATTGGAAAGAATGGAGAAGAGAAATTAGCGTCTGTTTTTAAAACCGGCTTTGGATATGAGGGATCTGAAAAATTAGTTGTGAATGCGGAAATAATAAAAGAAGAAAATCAACCGATTCATATTGTAGCTGGGTTTCAGTATAAATTAATTCCACAGATCATGATACGAGCCGGGATTTCTTCAACTTCATCTAGCGGATTTGCAGGAGTCGGGTTAACATTGAAAAAATTTCGTTTAGATCTGACCAGTAGTTTCCATCAACAATTAGGCATTACTCCGGGTTTATTAATCCAATTCAATTTTAATAATAAGGAAAATTGAAAAAAATCTTTTGCATAGGGTTTTCTTTTTTATTCATGCATTTCATAAATGCGCAGGAAACAGTGAACGCTAATACGGAACAGCAGTTGGAGAACTTGGCCGATGATTTGGAGTCTGAAACGGAAGATGACAATTATCTGCAACAATTATTGCAGTTCAAAAAAAATCCGTTGAATCTGAATTTTGTAAATGCCATAGAGTTAAAGGAACTGAGAATATTATCTGATTTGCAAATCGAGAATTTTATCAGTTATCGGAAATTGATGGGCAAACTGATTTCTGTTTATGAGTTGCAGTCCGTTCCCACATGGGATTTGTTTACCATAAAAAAAGTATTGCCTTATATCATTGTCGGAAATGCTATTTCGGTTAAGGAAGCATTGGCAATTCGGATCCGCGATGGGGAGCATATATTCCTTTCCCGATTTTCTCAGGCAATGGAAACCAGTAGAGGGTATATTCCTAAAACCACCGGTAATTATTACCTGGGTGGCAAAGACAGATTATTCTTCCGGTATCGGTATCAATATAAAAACCTGCTGCAGTATGGTATTGTAGGGGATAAGGATGCAGGAGAGGCTTTTTTTAAAGGACCTCAAAAAAAAGGGTTTGATTTTTATTCTGCACATCTTTTTGCCAGAAATATGGGTGTGATTCAAAGTCTGGCTATTGGTGATTTCACAGTTAATATGGGGCAGGGTTTAATACATTGGTTGGGTTTGGCATTTGGTAAAAGTGTAGATGTAATGGGGGTTAAAAGGCAATCGGCGATATTGCGTCCTTATAATTCAGCCGGTGAATTTTTGTTTCATCGGGGTGCAGGAATTACACTAAAAAAAGGGATGTTTGAAACTACTGCATTTGCTTCTTTTCGAAACCTGAGTACCAATTTGGTTGCAGATACTATTAGCCGGGAAGATTATTTTTCTTCATTTCAAGCTTCAGGCTATCATCGAACTGCCAGTGAATTAGCTGATCGAAATAATATGTCACAACAAACTATTGGTGGAAACTTTACTATTCGGTCTGATAGATGGCATCTGGGTTTCAATGGGATCAGTTATCAATTTTCTTTGCCTTTTAAAAAAGGAGATTTACCATACAACTATTATGCATTAAATGGAAAGACCTGGAATAATTTCAGTACCGATTATAGTTTCACATTTAAAAATATTCATTTTTTTGGCGAAGCTGCCATGGATAAAAGAAAATATACTGCCTTTGTAAATGGGTTATTGATTAGTGTGGATACAAGAGTTGATATTTCTTTTGTGCATCGAAAAATAAGCAAGGGATATCAAGCAGTTAATGGAAATGCTTTTACAGAAAACACCTATCCCACCAACGAAAGTGGCTTGTATTCCGGAATAAGTATCAGACCAAATTCATTTTGGCGGTTAGATGCCTATGCTGATTTTTTCTCTTTCCCTTTTTTAAAATATCAGGTAGATGGCCCGAGTAGAGGAAGGGAGTACCTTACTCAGTTAACATATGTTCCCAATAAACAGATAGAACTATATATTCGGTACAGAAACGACAGCAAACAAACCAATCAATCAGGGAATACAACAGTCAGTAATTATCTTGTTTTTTTACCAAGGCAAAATTTTCGAACACAAATAAGTTATAAAATAAACCCAACCATTACTTTACGAAATAGAAATGAAGTGATTTGGGTTGATAAAAAAGGGCCGAATGCAGAAAATGGGTTTCTGACATATGTTGATATTTTTTACAAGCCCATGATGAAACCATTGGCAGCCAATCTGCGACTTCAATATTTTGAAACGGACGGCTATAGCTCCCGGATATATGCCTATGAGAACGATGTGCTTTATTATTTTTCCATTCCAGCTTTTTATGATAAAGGCTATCGCTATTATGCTAACATCAATTATGATGTATCTAAAAAATTGACCATTTGGGTTAAATGGTCCCAGTTAATCTACACAAATCGAAAAATAAACGGATCCGGTTTAGATGAAGTGCCAGTAAACCGGAAATCAGAGATAAAGTTTCAGGCCCGGTTGACTTTATAATTATCCCCGATCAAATTGTTCGCTTTAAACGTATTATTGTTAATTTTTTTTGTGTTTAGTATTCACTATTTTAAATGGTTTTTTATTAGGAATATTACTTAAACTATTAAAGTGCAATTTCATAAATATTTAAATAGTTGTTATTCAAATTAATATTAAGATAGAATTATTGAATATATTTCAAATCTATAAAATGAAAGATTTGAAATATATAAGGTAAATGTTAAAAAATTATTATATTAGTGCAGCATTATTAAAAACTAAATGTCTTTTTAATAAATAATGCTTATTCATGTTACTCTCTGAGAACCAATTTTTTTTTAATTTAAAACTTAAATTACATGCGAAAAATTCTATCATTGTTTTCCATTTGTATGCTTAGTACAGCATTTACAATGGCACAAACAGTAGATGTGTCCGGTAAAATAACGGATAACAAAGGAAATCCGGTTGTTAATGCATCAGTCAGTGAAAGAGGTTCAAGTAAAGGAACAACTTCAGATGAAAAAGGTCTTTTTAAGCTTTCAGTTAAAAAGAATGCTAGTTTAGAAATATCCAGTGTCGGTTATGAACTTAAAGTTGTATCTGGGATAGCTGGAGGAACATTAAATGTAGAATTATCCGAATCGGATTTGTTTTTGAGCGAAGTAGTAGTAACAGGTGTGGGTGTTGCAACCAGCAAGAGAAAAATCGGTATCGATGTTTCATCTATTTCCAGCAAAAACTTTGCAAAGAGTGCCATTCTCAGCCCCGAACAGGCACTGGTAGGTCAAATTTCAGGTGCACAGATTCAGTTCAATAGTGGTGAACCCGGAGCTAGGGCCAGTATTATCCTACGTGGTATTAATAGTTTAGGTTCTACACAACCTATGATCTTGGTGGATGGTATAGAGGTAACAGATATGAGTGGACTTGATCCTGCCAATATTGATAGGATAGAAGTAGTAAAAGGTGCTGCTGGTGGTACATTGTATGGTGCGCAAGGTGCTAATGGAGTCATTCAGATTTTTACTAAAAAAGGCATAAAAGGTGTTAAACCCAATATAACATTCAGTACAAGGTATAGTTCAGATCAGGTGTTACGCCAAAACGATCTGTTGGCAAAATATCACCACTATGTAACAGATGCACAAGGTTTTATTCTTGATAATGGTGGGAATAGAATCAAACGCGATAATGCAACCGGTCAATGGACAGATCCGGCTTTTGAAGGTACAAATCCAAACAATAACAAGCCTTACAAGGAACAGACTTTTGATCACATGAATCAAGCTTTCAGAACTGCTCAAACATATAATAATGTGTTGAATATTTCCGGTGGCTTTGGTAAAATTGATTACAATTTTGGGCTGAATAATTTGTCACAACAAAGTGTGTTATTCAACAAATTTCAACGTAATAATATTAGCATGGGCTTAGGAATAGAGCTTGCAAAAAATTTAACCTTGCGATCAAACACGCAGTTGGTCTTACAAGAAGAAGATTTGCTTACGGTTGACCGTTTTGCAATGATTAACTCTTATCAGTGGATTGATTTTGAATCCAAGGATTCAATCGGTAACCTGGTAATACAACCCAAGCAGTTGAACGAGCGAAATCCGCTATCTGAATTAGAATGGCATAAACGTTTTGCAAAAAGCAACCGCTTTGTACAAAATTTTAACCTCAATTACCGATTCAGCCGTTTTGTAGAATTGGATTGGAAGTATGGTTTGGATTTAGGGAACCGGGAGTTTTTTGATGTATATGATAATCAGGAAAAATTATTGCAAAACCAGTTTTGGGGTTTAAGCCGCAAGGGTTCAATTACGAGACAATATGATAAAAATTTATTTCAAAATATGCTGACTTCGGTTTTTGTCCGAACTGATTTTGAAAAAGATTTTAACCTTAAAGTTCCGATTCGTATTGTTACACAAGCATCTTATGATTGGAGAAGAACAGACTATAATTATTTCTTTGCTCAGGGTACTGAGTTGCCTCCTTTCCCACCATCAAATATTAGTGTTGCAGCGCAAAGAAACTCTGGCGACAATAGCGAAGCCTTCAATACATTTGGATTTCTGGTAAATCAAACCATCGATTGGGGAAATCTGTTTGGTATTGCTGTTGGTATTCGTTCAGATTTTTCATCTGAATTTGGAGGAGCTGATAAAAAAGCTTTCACCTTCCCAAGAGGTAACGCTTACTTCCGCCCTTCAGAACTCTTAAATGTTTCATGGCTAACCGACTGGAAAGTTAGAGCCGCTTATGGAGAGGCGGGTATTCAACCACCACGTTTTGCCCGTCAGGTAACATTGGCTCCTGCTCAGTTGGGTACTGCAAGCAGTATGATCCTGCCTGGAAATGCCCGTAACCCCTTATTGCGGGTACAGCGATCCAAAGAACTAGAGATTGGAACAGATGTTGGTTTCAATACCGGAAACAAAGATTGGTTTACAAAAATTTCAACCAGCTTCACATATTGGAAAAGAGAAGGTGTGGATATTATTCAAAATGCAGATGCTTCACCCAGTACTGGTTTTAGCAGCCGTATCGACAACCTGATTAATACAAAAGGCCGTGGTTTTGACTTTCAATTAGATGCCTTGGTTTTCGAAAACAAAAACATTACCTGGAACTTTGGAATCAGAGCAGGCCATGCCGTAACAGAAATTACAAAACTTTCTAACGACAAAGAAGTGATCAATGGCAACTTCACCCTTCGTCCTGGTGAAAGAGTAGGTGTTTTTTGGGGACAGGTGCCAGTATCCAGCCTTGATGAATTAAGACCAAACGGTAGTCCTTATTTAACACAAGCCCAAAAAAGCGATTTCGAAGTAGTAAATGGTACCGTTGTAAATAAAAATACAAGACTAGCTTTAATTAGTGCATCGGATGACAAGCGTTTTATGGGAGACCCTAACCCAGATTTAACCATGTCTTTCATCAATAGTATTGTTTTATTTAAAAAACTAAATGTCTCATTCCAGTTTGATTGGTGGAAAGGACATCAGGTATATAACTTAACACGTCAGTGGTTGTATCGTGACAGGCTTCATGCCGATTTCGACAAACAGATTACTATCAATTCTCAAACTGGTGCATGGGCTCAGTATTACAACAGTTTGTACAATAGTGTTCAACCCATATCATGGTTTGTTGAAGATGCTTCATTTGTAAGATTACGTGATGTATCAATATCATACACTCTTGGGCCGGATATTTTAGGGAAAACAAAAATATTTAACAATATTACCATTCTTGCATCTGGAAGAAACCTGTTAACATTCACTCAATATTCAGGTCTAGATCCAGAAGTTTCTTCTAATAGAAGCACCGGATTTGGCCGTGGTGAAGATAATTTTGGGTTTCCTAATTTAAAATCTTATCAGGTTGGTTTAAACTTTGGTTTTTAAATAAAATAATTTATCAGTATGAAAAAGAAATTAATATTTATAATAACGGCGTTTCTGATAGTTGCAGGAACTGCTTGTAAAAAAGTTGATCTGGATATCGTAAATCCAAATCAACCAACACCAGCTTCTTTAAAAACAGAACAGGGTGTTAAAAACTTTGCCTTGGGTATTTACCAGAAAGGTTTTGGCTGGAGCGATAAGCCCGGGGAGGTTAGTTTATACCTTGTTGCACTTGGCTACCACTCTGCCATGGGTGATGAAATTTTTGTACCATGGGGAAATTGGGGATGGCGTTGGGGTATACAGGTAAACACCATCACTTTGCCTGGCGGTAAAGTAATTAGTAACCCAATCGGTCCTCGTCAGAAAGATCAGTTACAAAGTACCAACTCAAGACAGGCTGGAGAAATAAATGCCTTTCAATATGAGTGGGCATCTATGTACCTGATGAATGGGCAATGCAATGTATTACTGGAAGCTTTAAACAATCCGGATCTTACATTTAGAGGCGATGCCGATACCAAGAAAAAAGCACTGTTAGCATGGGCTTATTGGTGGAAAGGTTTTGCATACAGCCGTATTGGTTCCATGTATATTGCTGGTGTGGTTAATAATGCAACAGATGGAACTACTTCACAGAACTATGTTACCAACCTGGCTATTCTTGCAGAAGCAGAAGCAAACTTTGCTAAAGCAGATGCATTACTGGCAACTCTTTCCAACAATACCGCTTACTCAGAAATCTGGAATGCTGTAGTCCCATCTTTCAATAAAAAATCATCGGTAGGAGGTGGTACAATTACTCCTGCTATGTGGAGAAGGCATATCAACACTTATCGAGCAAGAAATCTGATGGCTAATAAAGAAGTATCTGCTATGACTACTGCAGATTGGACGGCTATCAATACGTTTGCTGCAAATGGCTTGCAGGCAGGTGATCAATCATTTATCTGGGCTATGACTTCTGATGGTAATAATGATTTATCAGGTTCCTTCTATCACCCGACTATTTTAATTTCTGATTATGCTGGTTGGTGGATGCCAAGCGAAAGACTAATACAGGAATATACAGCAGGTGATTTACGCTTTAGCAGAAGATTTGAAATTTATCCAAGTACGGCTTGGTGGTGGGTAAATCCTCGGGGCCGTGGAATTCAATTAGGTACAAGATATTATGCAATTGATATTGAAGATGGCGGCGACTTTGCTTCAGTTGTAAACTCAGGATTTCTTCATATGGCTGGCACATATGAAGAAAATGGCTTGATGAGAGCTGAGGCACTTATTAGACAAGGTGGTGCTTCTAATATAAATGCGGGAATTGCAATAATTAATAGTGTACGAAGTGCACAGGGGGCTGGCCTTCCAAATTTATCTTCAAGTCTTACTCAGGCTGTTGCTCTTGAAGAACTTCGAAAAGAAAGGAGAGTAGCCTTGTTTATGCGAGGTACAGCATTTTATGATGCCCGTAGATTAGGGTTTATTAAGCCTGCTTCGCAAGGTGGTGGTCGGGCCAATGCCATGGTTATTGTTCCGGCGGGTAGTGCATTTCTTGGTTTAAGCACCGCTACAGCGCAGTCTTGTTTTATGAACTATGATTATATGGCATATTGGGATGTGCCACTAAATGAAATAGATTTTAACCTGCCTTCTTCAGGAAGTGCACCAGTAAAACAATAATAAATTTTTACTTGTATTTGTTTAAGTCGCCGGGATTGATTCCGGCGACTTTTTTATTTATATACTAACTTGCTTTAATAATTCCGATTGTGTATCTTTGCGTAACCAACAAAATTATCATGGCTTACTCAATAGATCTTACATCAAAAGAAACCA
>JAYWEL010000157.1:0-4035 GCA_043779285.1 Chitinophagaceae bacterium
GCTTTTCTGCGGTATAATACCATCTAAGATTTACACATAGTCCCTGCCCGTCCGGTCAGGCGGGCGTTGGACTATTTAGTAAATCAAGATGGTATTATAAATGCACCCGGTATTTAGACTTTTCAAATAAAAAATTTATTTTTACAGAAATAACAAATCGATGTCAACCATCAATCCCGACAAACTTATTAAACTACAGGATGCTACCGAACTGGATACTTGCCTGGAGGAGTTTTGTTGCCTGATTGTTTGGAACGACGACATCAATTCATTTGAATGGGTAATTGAAACTTTGATGGAAGTTTGCGGCCACAATTTGGAACAGGCAGAACAATGCGCCTATATTATACATTATCAAGGTAAATATGCCGTTAAAAACGGGGCATTCGACGAGCTGAAACCGCAGTGTGATGCCATTACTGAACGTGGCATCAATGCCAGTATCGATGTCATGGCACATTAATTTCACTTTATCATTTAAGCTTACTAATAATTTCATATGCCCCTTTATGTTCTTGAAAAAGAGCTGGTTTTTCCACATTATTCGCATGCAGATGCGGATGGCTTATTAGCTTTGGGTGGCGACCTTTCTCCCGAAAGATTATTACTTGCATATAAAAACGGAATATTTCCCTGGTACGAAGGAGATATTATTCTGTGGTGGCATCCCAACCCCCGTTTCGTCATTTTCCCGGAAGCACTGAAAATAAATAAATCGATTCGTTCATTATTAAATAAAAATGCCTTTGAATTTACTATCAATAAATCCTTTCCCGAAGTTATTCGTCATTGCAAAAAAATGAATCGTCAGGGACAGGATGGTACATGGATCACTGATGAAATGGAAAAAGCTTTTATTAAAATGCATGAATTGGGTTTTGCACACAGTGCCGAAGTGTGGAAAGATAATCAATTGGCAGGCGGACTTTACGGCATTAAAATCGGCAAGATATTTTTTGGTGAAAGTATGTTCAGTCTTACCAGCAATGCTTCCCGTTATGCTTTTATAAAATATGTTCAACACTTAAAAGACGAAGAAGGTATTGAGTTAATCGACTGCCAGGTACACACCGATTATTTAGAAAGCCTGGGTGGACGAATGATATCCGGCAAAGAATTTAATCAATACCTGGATGAATTGATCCCCCCGTTGATTTCAATAGAAGTTTAAATTTTATTTTTCAAGGAACGAATTATGACGAAAATCAAGTTAAAAGATAACAAATATCACTTTTCTGCTTATAACTATTGTTGAAATTACATTTTAAATCAAAATGCAATTATAGCTAATGAATAGTTTTATTAATGATTGCCGCACCTGTAAAATCAAGAATTGTTCAATTCTGAAAAATTGCGGCGACCAGATTTTACAGGACCTTACTAAAATAAAAATATCAAAATCCTTAAAAGCAAATAAGCAGCTATTTACAGAAGGAGATCCGGTGCTGGGTGTTTATTTTATAAAGAAAGGATTGGTAAAAGTAGAATTGAATGGCAAAAACGGACGACCTCTTTTATTGAAAATACAAAAACCAGGTTCCCTGTTCGGACATCGCATCAATCAGAACCACACCCATCATTCCTTTTCGGTAACCGCCGTTATGGACACAGAATATTGCTTTATCCCATCTTATGCATTTACTGAACTTTTACAAAAAACACCATCCCTGCAAAATCAGATTCTCAACCAACTGCTGGAAGATTTGCATGAAGCTGAACAAAAAACAATTACCCTCGCACATAAAACAGTTAAGGAAAAAGTGGCGGATGCCATCATTCAATTAGCCAACCTCTATGATTACAGTTCTAAAAAAATAAGTTTCCGGATTCATTTCTGCAGACAAGATATTGCCGACTTTACCGGAACCACCAAAGAACAGGTTTCCAAGACACTCAATCAATTTGAAAAAGAAAATCTGATTAAGTGCAAAGCCAAACGATTCACATACGTGGACATGGATAGCCTGTTGAATATTGCCTGTCATAATAATCCCCAAATCTTTTCTGTAGCTTAAAATTTTCTGCGTTAAGAAAATACGAAATGGCATTTATCTACACATTAATGCCCACCCCTGTCCGCTAGTGCAGACATTGCTTTGATATTTTTATGGAACTAAATGATACACCGTAAAAATCAAAACAATGGAAGACAATCAACTAAAAGAAAATGAAAAAGTTCCATTCGGAAAAATGATCATGGACGACTTTATGTTACTGCTATTTCTGGGCGTAACCATTTATGCCGTTTTCTATCTGTTATGGGGTGTAATGGAATTATCCAACCTTCCATCCATACCGGAAACAATTAAAGATTCCCTTTTAAAATAATTTTTTTAAAACTAAAATTGATCTTATGAGTTTACTCAGTCCGGCAGAAGGATGGTTCTACAAAAAAGTATCGAAGGATGAAAAAATGTGGATGGTCATAGCCCTTCTTCTTTGCATTATGTTATTTGTCTGGATGATTATGTGGCATGTATATGGCAAGCAAAATCCATCGAATACAACATACCGAACCAACACTATTGAGTTTTCAAGACTCTCGGAGGCTTACAATAAAAAATTTATGATTGGAGTGGATAACGGTATTCCTGTTGTTAGGCCCGTGCCCAATAGCGATGTGTTTGTAATGGCTGAAATGTGGCGTTGGAGTCCGGTATTGATTTTAGAAAAAGATGAATCGTACAGCCTGCATATTTCTTCAAAAGATGTAGTGCATGGGTATTCCATACAGCCGGTGAATATGAATTTCCAGGTTTATCCCGGTTATGATTATGTGTTAACATTCAAACCCACTGAAGCAGGTGAATACAAAGTGATCTGTAACGAGTTTTGCGGAATTGGCCATCATACCATGATCGGAAAAATTGTGGTTATAGAAAAAGAGGAAGACCTGAAACTCTATGGGTATGAAAATATGAAAAAAGCTCCGGAAACTGCTGAAACTAAAACAGAAACCAAAATGACAGATACAGAAATGGCTTTGATGGGCGAACAGGTTTTCACCCTGAAGGGTTGTGGTGCCTGTCATAAAACAGACGGAACCAGCAACCTGGCTCCAAGCTGGAAAGGCCTATTTGGAAGGGACGAAAAGGTTATGGAATTTGGTAAAGAAGTCTCTGTAAAGGTTGACGAAGCCTTTATCCGGGAATCCATTAAAAACCCCTCTCAAAAAATTGCGGTTGGATTTGATAAGATTCCAATGCCGGTATTTCCTGTTTCGGATACTGAAATTGAACAGCTGATTGCCTATATAAAAACATTAAAAAAATAACCCTTTAAAAATTTAGCTATGTTTCGTACATGCGATATAACAGGATTTAAAGTAGATCTTCAATCTCAAAAACTGATAAGGGTTAATGCAGTTTTTGCGGTTATTTCTTTACTGCTTGCAGTTTGTGCTGCCATATTACTGGTATTTACCAGGTACCAACCGGTACATTTATTAGGAGCCGAATGGTATTACCGCCTGGTCACTTCTCACGGATTGAATGCATTGATTTTCTGGATTGTATTTTTTGAGGTAGCCGGTCTTTATTTCGGATCCACCGTTGTTTTGAATACCCGGTTTTGTGCCCCTAAACTTGGCTGGCTATCCTTCATTCTGATGGTTGCAGGTTTGGTACTTACCAATGTGATGGTTTTTGCCGGAAAGGCCGATGTAATGCTTACATCGTATGCTCCTTTAAAAGCTCACCCACTCTATTATCTGGGTTTCATACTTTTTGCGGTTGGTGCCTTATTAGCTGTTATCCTCTTTTTCGGAAACCTGATGATTGCCCGCAGAGAGAAATCATACGGAGAAACTTTGCCCTTATTTACCTATGGTTTAATGACTGCTGCAATCATTGCGGTAATCACATTAGCCACCGGTGCTATTATTTACGTACCAACATTTTTATGGTCGTTAGGGCTAATACAAAATATTGACCCCGGCATGTATAAATTAATCTGGTGGGGAATGGGACACTCATCGCAACAAATTAATGTAGCTGCCATGGTTTCTATCTGGTATCTCGTTTCATTTTTAAGTGT
>JAYWEL010000158.1:0-9570 GCA_043779285.1 Chitinophagaceae bacterium
CTGCCGTTGAACATCATGTATGAAGATGATGAAATAATGATCATCAATAAGCCGGTAGGCATGGTAGTGCATCCGGGTTCTGGCAATTATACAGGCACTTTGCTGAATGCGGTTGCATGGCATTTACAAGAACAAAATCCTTCCTTGTCAGAAAATGAGCTTCCCCGTTTTGGATTAGTGCATCGCATCGATAAAAATACCAGTGGCATTTTGGTTTTAGCAAAAACTAAAAATGCAATGACTCATTTGGCCAAGCAGTTTTTCGATCATACTGTTAACCGATTATATATTGCACTTGTCTGGGGCGATGTAGCTGAAGACAGCGGCACAATTACCGGCCATGTAGGCAGGCATTTAAAATCAAGAAAAATATTTACGGTTTACCCAGATGGAGATTATGGAAAAGATGCTACGACAAACTATACGGTACTTGAACGTTTCGGTTATGTAACCATGGTACAATGCAAATTGGAGACCGGCCGAACACATCAGATTCGTGTACACATGAAACATATTGGCCATACCTTATTCAATGATGACACTTATGGAGGTGATCGGATTTTAAAAGGAACTGTTTTTACCAAATACAAACAGTTTGTTGACAACTGTTTTGCCATGTGCCCGAGACAGGCTTTGCATGCACAAACGCTGGGATTCATTCACCCCAAAACAGGAAAAGAAATGCATTTTGAATCTCCTCTTCCGGAAGACATGAGTAAGGTGGTGGAAAAATGGAAGGCCTATGCAAAGGTCAAAAAAATTATTGATTAGGTTAAAACTGAATTATTTTTTGGGAAACAACATCTTGTAATCCACGTTGATATGTCCTTTCGAAATATCATCCAATTTTCGTTTCAATAATTTCCGTTTCAGCAAACTGATATGATCAATGAATAATTTTCCTTCGATGTGATCATATTCATGCAAAATGATCCGGGCCGTTATACCATGGAAGGTTTTTGTATGTAGTTCAAAATTTTCATCTTCAAATTCCATCGTGACGGATTCTTTTCTATAAATGTCTTCTCGGATTTTGGGAATACTCAAACAGCCTTCATTATAAGACCATTCTTCGCCATTCATTTCCACAATATGGGCATTAATAAAAACCTGTTTTATACCCGGTGAATCAGGAAATACTTCTTCTTCACCATCTTCCTCTTCGTCCTCCTCGTCTTTAGCAAACATCTGTGCACTGTCAATCACAAAAAGACGTACATCCTTATTAATTTGTGGCGCCGCCAAACCCACGCCATTACTGCCATACATGGTATCCCACATATCGTTAATCAATTTGGTTAAGTTTGGAAAATCCGGTGTTATCTCAGCACAAACCTTACGAAGAACAGGATGGCCATATGCTACAATTGGAAGAATCATTAAATAAGTTTATTAAAAATGAAGTTGCAAAGTTATATGTAAATAGTGAATGGTCAATGCCTCGGCTGACGCCATTCGGACAGTGAAGACCTGTCTGACGGTTTCATTATTTCACGATTCCACACTCACAATTCACCATTCACCATTCACGAAATAAACAGTCACTTTACTTATAACATAACACTATGAATTTGTCAGCATATACTCCTGTAACATAATAGTAGCTGCTATTTCATCTACCAGTGCTTTGTTTCTGCGTTTCATTTTTTTCATGCCCATGTCAATCATGGCTCGTTTAGCCATTTTGGAAGTGTATCGTTCATCTACTTTTTTTATTGGCATAGCAGGGAAATTTTTCATCAATTCCTTGATGCACTTTTCTACTAACGGAGTTGCATCGGTATCGGTATCATCCAGATTTTTAGGTTCGCCAATCAATATCAGTTCAACCGTTTCCTCCTGAAAATATTTTTTCAAAAAAGGAATCAGTTCTTTGGAATGAACCGTAGTTAAACCGGTTGAAATAATCTGTAAAGGGTCCGTGACGGCCAATCCGGTTCTTTTCAAACCAAAATCTATACAAATTATTCTTGCCATGTATTTTCTAATTCAGGATTATTGAAATGTTTAATTTATAAAAAGATCCAGGATTACAAATATCGCAAATACAAACGAAGCAATTCCATTGGTAGTCATAAACGCAAGATTTACTTTACTCAGGTCGTCAGGTTTTACAATCAAATGCTGATAAACTAATAAAGACAAAAACAAACCAGCACCTATCCAATACCATAAACCGAATTGGCCGAAAATTCCTGCTGCTAAAAAACATAAGGTACAAAGTACATGTAGTATCTCTGAAACTCTTAAGCCTTTTGCTTTTCCAAGCCAAGCCGGAATAGAATATAATTTTTGTGATTTGTCAAACTCTTCATCCTGCAAGGCATAAATAATATCGAAACCACTTACCCAAAACAGAACGGTGAAAGAAAATAATATGGGCAACAAATCAAATTTTCCGGTTACCGCAAGGTATGCTCCTATCGGAGCCAATGCCAAACCAAGACCAAGTATCAAATGACAAAGCGGCGTAAATCTTTTTGTAAAACTATAACCCAAAACAATCATCAATGCAACCGGCGACAAGTAAAAACAAATGGCATTGATAAAATAGCACCCTACAATAAATAATAAACAACTCAAGATCACAAGAAGTAAAACATTTTCCTTCAATAAAATACCCGCCGGTATTTCCCGAATTGCTGTTCGTGGATTTTTTGCATCAATATCCCGGTCAAGATACCGGTTGAAAGCCATGGCAGCTGTTCTTGCAAAAACCATACAGCATAAAACTAATAACAAAGTCAACCATGAAAATGTAGAATCGACTGCTCGCAGGCCTAACACTAATCCGATCAATGCAAAGGGCAATGCAAAAATGGTATGAGAGAATTTGATTAAACTTAAATAGTTTTTTACTTGCTTCATTAAAATTTAATATTGAACTTTTATTATTTCCCTCTTGCTCTCACCAATTCCCACAAAACAATACCTGCAGCCACACTCACATTCAAAGAATGCTTCATACCATATTGCGGAATTTCTATACACCCATTACATAATTTAATCACCTCATCCGAAACTCCATCCATTTCATTCCCAAACACCACCGCAATTTTTTCTTGTTCCCCAATCAAAAGATCATTCAACATCAAACTACCTTCTGTCTGTTCGATTGCCCAAACCTCATATCCGTCATTTTTCAAATAATGAATGGCCTCTGTAGTTTCGGCAAAATATTTCCATTCTACTGTTTCTGTTGCTCCTAAAGCCGTTTTATGAATTTCCCGATGAGGAGGCTGTGCCGTAAATCCACACAAATAAATGCCTTCGATCAGGAAAGCATCTGCAGTTCGAAAAGCACTTCCCACATTATGCATGCTGCGTATATTATCCAACAGCATGATGATCGGCATTTTTGCTGATTCCTTGAATTCATCGACCGATTTACGGTTCAATTCATCCATAGTCAATTTTCGCATGGCGCAAAAGTAATTCACAATGAGCATAAATGTTTTTGTAAACAGGCAAAGCCATTATATTTGTCGCCCATATAAACATGGAAATTCCTTCGAAAAGGTTTATCATCAACAAAATGGCTAAAACAAAATCAGGACCAACACCAATGATGCTTCAGCATCGGGCTATTAAACAAAAATACCCCGATGCCATCCTGCTTTTTCGTGTTGGTGATTTTTATGAAACTTTTGGTCAGGATGCCATCACTGCATCACAGGTTTTAGGCATTACCTTAACCAGACGGAATAATGCAGATACGGCTTCCAGTGAGCTGGCTGGTTTCCCCCATCATGCATTGGATACCTATTTACATAAATTGGTGAAAGCCGGGTTCAGGGTAGCCATTTGCGATCAATTAGAAGATCCGAAAACAGCCGTTGGTGTGGTTAAAAGAGGGGTTACTGAAATGGTGACGCCGGGTACGGCAACGGATGATAAACTATTGGAGAAAGGAACCAATAATTTTTTAGCCAGCATTCACTTTCATGACGATATTTTTGGAATGGCTTTTTTGGATATTTCTACCGGCGAATTTTTTATAGCCGAAGGAGATCGGGAATATGCCGAAAAACTGGTTCAAAGTTTTAAGCCTGCCGAAGTAGTTTTTCAACGGCAGCATCAAAAAATGTTTAAAGAATATTTTGGAAGTAAATTATATACCTACACGTTAGATGAATGGATTTTTCAGCAGGATTACGCCGGAGAAACATTATTGAAACACTTTCAAACTCACTCCCTGAAAGGATTTGGCGTTGATGACCTGAAAAACGGATTGATTGCAGCAGCAGCCATCTTGCATTACCTGAAAGATACCGAACATGTAAATCTGCAGCATATCAGTTCGCTGCACCGCATCGACAAGCAGGACTTTTTATGGATGGACCGCTTCACAATCCGCAACCTGGAATTGATTCATAAAAATTCGGAGAGTGGACAAACATTGCTCGACATCTTAGACAATACCGTTTCAGCAATGGGTGCTAGACTTTTGAGAAGGTGGATCATTTTCCCGTTAAAAGAAATTTCCAAGATCAACGAACGGTTAGATTTAACCGAATTATTTATTAAAGAAACCGATCTGCGAAATACACTAACGCAGCATATAAAATTATGCGGAGATATTGAACGCCTTGTTTCCAAAATACCGGTGAAAAAAATCAGTCCTCGTGAAGTGTTGCAACTTGCCCGTGGACTAAATCAAATTGAACTGATAAAAACACTTAGCCTTTCTTCTGCCAATAATTATCTGAAAAGAATGGGTGATGCGCTGAACCCATGTCCGGTAATCGCAGATAAGATTTTTTGTGAGATTGTTGAAAATCCACCGGCCATGTCAAATAAAGGTGGGGTTATAAACACAGGCGTAAATGAAGAATTGGATAAGCTCCGAAACATTTCGCAAAGCGGAAAGGAATACCTGGTACAAATGCAGCAAAAGGAAACGGAAGCTACCGGTATCAGTTCCCTGAAAATTGGTTTCAATAATGTGTTTGGCTATTACCTGGAAGTGACGAATACACACAAGGATAAAGTACCGCAGAACTGGATACGCAAACAAACCCTGACCAATGCCGAAAGATATATCACACCCGAGCTGAAAGAATATGAAGAAACCATCACCGGTGCGGAAGAAAAGATCCTGAAAATAGAATCTGAATTATTTGATCTGTTGCTGAACGGCCTCGTTGATTATATACAACCGCTACAAACAAACGGGAATATTTTAGCGGTTATGGATTGCCTTTGTTGCTTTGCCCATAATGCCATTCAATATCAATACAGAAAACCTCAATTGCATGATGGTTTTGACATGCAGATAACTGCTGGACGACATCCGGTGATTGAACGAAATCTTCCGTTGGGTGAATCATTTATCAGCAATGATATTGAACTGAATAAAGATGATCAGCAGATCATCATCCTGACCGGTCCGAACATGAGTGGTAAATCTGCTTTGCTGCGACAAACTGCGCTGATCACCCTGATGGCACATATGGGAAGTTTTGTGCCGGCAGAAGCTGCCAAAATTCCGTTGACCGATAAAATTTTTACCCGTGTGGGTGCATCCGATAACCTGAGTGGTGGCGAATCTACTTTTATGGTGGAGATGAATGAAACCGCATCCATCGTTAATAACCTCACTTCAAGAAGTTTGATTTTACTGGATGAAATTGGAAGAGGCACGTCTACCTATGATGGTATTTCCATAGCCTGGAGCATCGTTGAATTCCTGCATTCATCAATACATAAACCCACTACCCTTTTTGCAACGCATTACCACGAATTAAATGAATTGGAAGAAAGATTGCCAAGGGTAAAAAACTTTCACATCAGCAATAAAGAAGTTGGCAATAAAATTATCTTTCTCAGAAAGCTGGCTCGTGGCGGAAGTACACATAGTTTCGGAATTCATGTAGCCAAAATGGCTGGTATGCCAAATCAATTAGTGGCCAGAGCCAATGAAATACTTATTCAACTGGAGAAAAAACATGTGGATGATGGATTGGATAATTCCGTTAAAACTATTTCGGACCCGAAAATACAATTGAGTATTTTTGATGCACACAGTGAAACTTTTGAAGAAATAAGAAACTTGTTGGAGAATATTGACATCAACAGACTCACCCCGGTTGAAGCTTTATTAAAATTGCAGGAAATTAAATCGAAGTTGAAATAGTTCTTTATACAATATCAAACCAAACTGGTTTTTCCTCATTCCAATTACCCATATAATTGATGAATAATTCCTCTCCCGATTCTATTGGACGGATTGTCTTTACTATGATTACATTCAATTCAAAATCCATGCTGTATTCACAATTAGCTTTTGCAGAATGATTATAGATCGGTACATTTCCTAAAGCCATACAACATGCTTTATGGTCGTAACCCCAATCAAAAATATAATCCTTCAACTTTGTTCTATTCAATAAAATCTTGTCTTCAGGTGACAAAACAATTACTTCTGCTATTTCAATTACTTCTTCTGCATCGATGTGTACATGTGTAAAAACACCCTTCCCCATCTTTTCAGTTTCAGCAACAAATAAACAATTCAATACCATTTTTATAAATGTTTTAATCTTTCCATAAGATGGCCAAATTTACAAATTAGGATTTATCTTTTTACAGATTAAAAAAACATGCACCATACTTTGTAAATTTGACGCATGTCATTGGAACTGGAACAAACCTCTTTATTTGAAAAGTTTGAGCATATTATCCAAACAGAGGATAAATTATTGATCAAAGAATTTCTGAATAATCAGAACATCAGTGATGTATGCGAACTGGTTTATGAATTCCCGGATTACGAAAGTCAGATCATTGCCAATATGTCCATTCACCGGGCCAGCAGTGTTTTCAAGATCCTTGAATTCCACACACAAAAAAGTATTATCAATGATTTACCGGCCAATAAAACAGCCGAATTACTGAATGAATTACCGGCAGATGACCGGACAGATTTCCTGGAAGAATTACCAAGCAATGTAGTTCGTGAATTAATCAAGTTGCTGAATCCGGAAGAACGAAAAATTACGCTTTCCCTTTTAGGTTATCCGGAGAATAGCGTTGGAAGGTTAATGACACCTGATTACATTTATGTTTTTGAAGAAAATACGGTAGCCGAAGTGTTGGATATCATTCGCCGTATTGGAAGTAACAGTGAAACAATCGATGTGATTTATGTCATCGACGAAAATGGCAACCTGCTTGACGATATCAGAATCCGTGAATTTATTTTCAATGCCCCCGATAAAAAAGTTTCGGAATTGATGGATGACAGGGTTATTGCTTTAAAAGCCAATGATGACCAGGAGCTGGCATACGAAGCATTTAAAATGAATAACCGGGTGGCATTGCCGGTTGTAAATGAAACCAATAAACTTTTAGGCATAGTTACTATCGATGATGTGCTTTGGGTGGCCAGTGAAGAGTTTAGTGAGGATATGCAAAAAATGGGAGGTACCGAAGCCCTGGATGAACCATACCTTGAAATACCGATACTAAAATTATTTCGGAAAAGAATTCTTTGGCTTTTAGTTTTATTTGTCGGGGAAATGTTCACCGCTTCAGCGATGGGTTATTTCCAGGATGAACTGGCAAGGGCAATAGTTCTGGCACTATTTGTTCCTTTAATTATTTCAAGTGGTGGTAATAGTGGTTCGCAGGCGTCCACTTTAATAATTCAGGCCATGGCTGTAGGTGAAGTTGGTCTTTCAGATTGGTGGAAGGTTATGCGGCGTGAAATTGTACAAGGTCTTTTATTAGGAACTGCATTGGGCCTCTTTGGTTTTATGCGGGTGATCATTTGGGGAAATATATTTCCTGACATCTATGGTGCACATTATGTTGTAATAGCATTTGTAGTTGCGCTTTCTCTTCTGGGAGTTGTTTTATGGGGAAGCCTTACCGGATCCATGCTTCCATTAATCTTAAAAAAACTTGGCGCCGATCCGGCTGTATCTTCAGCTCCATTTGTTGCCACATTGGTTGATGTAACCGGCCTGATCATTTATTTTTCCATGGCATTTCTGATGATGGAAAGAGTATTATATTAATACTTTGAAATAATTAATCTAATGAATCGTTTAAGGTAGGTGCATAAACCGGGGGTTGCCAACCTTTAGCAATTATTTTAAATGCACCCTTTATGGTTTGGGTAAATAACCTGATTTGTCGACTTTCGTTTTTTAGAAAAAAATAAAAATTCAAATTCTATGTGTGGAATTGTTGCTTATATCGGTCATCGCGAAGCGTATCCTGTTATCATTAAAGGATTATTAAGATTAGAATATCGTGGTTATGATAGTTCCGGGATTGCCTTATTAAATGATGGGCTCCGGGTATATAAGAAAAAAGGAAGAGTAGCCGAATTGGAAGAATCCATCATTGGCAAAGATATACATGGACATATCGGCATTGGACATACCCGATGGGCTACGCATGGCGAACCGAATGATGTAAACGCCCATCCGCACACTTCCGCAAGCGGGAAGATAGCCATGATTCATAATGGCATCATTGAAAATTATGTTCAATTAAAAACAGAATTGCTGAACAAAGGTTATTCATTCAAAAGTGAAACCGATACGGAAGTACTCCTTTATTTCATTGAAGACATTAAAGAAAATAATAATTGTTCATTAGAAGAAGCCATTCGTATTGCGTTGAAAAGAGTTGTAGGCGCCTATGTATTGGTATTAATTGATCAGGACAATCCAGACACCTTGATTGCGGCAAGAAAAGGAAGTCCGCTGGTAATAGGTGTAGGCAAAGGCGAACATTTTCTTGCTTCGGATGCATCACCCATTATTGAATATACCAAGGAAGTGGTGTATGTAAACGACTACGAATTAGCCATCATCAAATCGGATGAACTGATACTTAAAAATCTGGGTAACGAAACAATAACGCCGTACATCCAAAAACTGGACATGGAATTGGCAGCCATTGAAAAAGGTGGATACGACCATTTCATGCTAAAAGAAATTTACGAACAGCCACAAACAATTTTTGATTGTCTGCGTGGCCGTTTGGATGTTAACAATGGAACCATTACCATGGCCGGTATTCAGGAATATGCCGATCAGATTATGAATGCCAATCGGATAGTGATGGTTGCTTGTGGAACAAGCTGGCATGCTGCATTAATAGCTGAATATATTTTTGAAGAATTATGCCGGATAAATGTGGAAGTAGAATATGCTTCAGAATTCCGTTACCGCAACCCGGTGATCAATGAAGGCGATGTGATCATAGCTGTATCACAAAGCGGGGAAACAGCTGACACTTTGGTTGCTATTGAAAATGCAAAATCAAAAGGTGCGATCATTTTGGGTGTAGTTAATGTGGTAGGTTCATCCATTGCCCGAACTTCGCATGGCGGTGCATATACCCATGCCGGACCGGAGATTGGAGTTGCATCTACTAAAGCATTCACTGCCCAACTTGCCGTGTTAACGATGATTGCTTTAAAAATTGCAAAAGATAAAAAAACAATCAGTGAAGAAAGGTTTACTCATTTAACGAATGAATTAAGTGCCATACCTGATAAAGTTGCAAAAATTCTGGAAAATACAGACCATATAAAAGCACTTGCAGAAAAAT
>JAYWEL010000159.1:0-4033 GCA_043779285.1 Chitinophagaceae bacterium
ACATCTTTTTTAGTGCTTAATGCTGTTTTAACCCCGGCCCTGTACAAAACATGGTCATCAGCAATAATTACTTTTATCGGTTCGGGTATATTTTCGTTCTGCATCATAATAACTCATTTTGGGTTTTACGGATAAGGATTTATGTCTTCTTTAACGCAGTATGCAAGTTCAAATTATCTTCAATAATAATAAAGAGGGTATTTACCCTTTCATTAACATAGGGTATTTACGCAGAAAAGCGGGGAAATTAACGCTTTCTGAATTACAAATTCAGAAAATATTGAATTCAGAATTAATTTTTAAAAGAATAATTAAACGAAAATTGGTAGATGGGTAAGGAATAGTCGATCTCGGGTTGCTTTGCGTACTTGTAATAAATCACTTTTAAGTTAACAAGATGATTTATTTCTACACCAAAGGCAATAGAATATCCATGATATAGGCCATTGGTATTAATATCCGGTAAAAATTCTTTTATTTGTTTGGGATTGGTAAAACACCCTATATATCTTACTGCCAGCCAAAAAACACCAACATTTTTTGCATTATTACGTTCCCATGCACCGGTTTGAAAGTATAGGCCCAGAGTTGCAAAGCTGTTTAAAAAATTTGTTGGTTTACCAGTTTGAGGATTGGTTACCTGCCCAGTACGGTAGCCGGTCAATAGTCTTTCTCCAATATGATACAGAAAACCTGTTTTGGTTACTTTTTGTGTTTGGCTAAAATATACAATACCATCAATTGAAATATTAACAAGCCCACTTAAAGGGTTAATGTATTGATTTACCAAATGATCGTTATTACGCTGCAGGCCTCCGGTATTAGTTTGGTTTTGAAAATTATTATTGGATACCCCGCCATAAAAAGAGAGCGGAATGGCAAACTTACCTGGCTCACCAATATATAAACGTATAAAACGGGCAGATGCATTTACCTGCCCGTTGTTTACAATGTCTATAAACCCTGAAGTGAAGATTTCGGGTTTATAGGATTTTACAGAATCATTTTCAGGTTTATTTTGACACATACATAAATGACAAATTAAAAAAAAAATATTGAAAGGGTACATTTCATTTTATTAATAATGATCAATCATGACAAAAATAAAAACTACAAATTTGCTTCAAAGCAATGTTTAGCGTCAGTTTATTTCCCGGTTTGTTTTATTTTTTAAAACAGTAGATTTTGATAACTCATCATGAAGGATTTTTTTGGAAAAAATAAAATAAACAAAATCTAATAAGAAAAATGCTTTTATTAAGTTTCTGATTACTAAGTTTTTTAATTTGGGGTAAGTACCGTCTTTGGTATCAGCCAATTTCAGGTTTAAAATACGCCTGGAAATTGAATTGTTTTTTAAAACAATATCCTGCAACAGTAAGAAAAAGAAAAATGCTATATAAGTAAAGAATTGGTCTTGAAATTGTGATATGCCATTTAAGTACTTTTTCAATTGAATCGAAAAACTATGATTTATATCAAAAATGGATAAAACCAGTCCGGTTAAAATGAAAAATAAAATGAAAAATAAAAATGATGTTATCAGGTCAATAATGTAACCAATGAACCGTTTACTGAAATTTGCCATAATAAATGATTTTGTTTTTAAATAATCAGTTAGCAGCATTCTGCTAACTGATTAAAGATATTATTTTTTATGGAATACAACCTATTAAGCATGCAACATTGCACCAATTTGTCTGACATGATACTGCACAAGCTTTAACGCAAGCACACCAGGTACAAGATTCTCGATATTGTGATGCACCATCTCCATTTTTTGTATAAGTATCATAATCAACAATTGCATATTTTGCAACGCCCAGTTTATTGGTTGATACATACGATAATTTATCATCCGTGCCATAGCCTATGATGCAATATTTGCCATCACTGAATACATTTTTTACATAAGTAATGTTATCGCTTTTTGTTTGTTGGTCTGCCGGTATAGCAAGTATAATTACTTCTTCGCCTAAACTGGAAGGGTTAAAATCTGTTAATACAGTTGTTTTCGTTTGTGCATTAGCTGCCGAAAAACTAATCAATGAGAAAAAAATTAATAAAAGTTTCATAAAATGATTATTAAGAATAATGTTGAAGAAGCTTTTACACTTCATGCACAGTTCAACTCTGTGTCCTACCTTGTAATTTTTAAACAGCAGTGGTCAGATATAATTCTGCTGATTTAAATTTTAAGGTGGCGGCTTGCCTCTTATTGCCAGGTTTAACAGTTGCATAAATAGAGTACGGTTTAGTTTAAATGGGGTACGGATTAAAATCTACAACAAATATGATACGCTTAATTTTAAAAAACAAGGGAAAAACAACAGAAAAAAAGGGGATTTTTCGGGAAATTTATTGAACTAAATGAAGTAGTATTGTTGAGAAAAGTTATTGAATGTACACTTTAAACAATGCTGTAATTTGGATTGGAACTGGGGTAATTCTCATTTCTTTTATATTTGCTCTTTTAATCCCCAAGAAAAACATGCCTTACATGAAAGGTTTTTTTTTCTGTCCACTAATAGGTTTATTTTTATCGCTAAACACAATTTTCAGAATGCTTTTTGTATCCTATCCTCTGGATCTTTTCTTCATTATTCAAAGCAATTTATTTCTTTTAGACTTAGTATTTTGGTCTTTCTTTGTTTCAATAACTTTAAAAGATAAAAAAGATACTAACAAAATAAAAAGTCTGCTGCTAATAACTTTATTAATTTCAGTGTATTTACTTTTTTTCACCAACGTGGACAAACGAAATGTACATATTATTGCATTAACATCGATTTGTAAAACTATTTTTTGTATTTTTTTTTACTACAAACTCTTCAAAAATTTATCTTATAAAAATATTTTATCAGAACCATCCTTTTGGATTGTTACCGGGCTTATTTTTTACTCATGCCTGTCATTACCATTTTACGGACTTAGCAGTTACATCAAAATGCAATTTTCTCCTTTAGTATCTAATAATATTTTTTCAATATCCAATATGCTCATAATTATTATGCATCTTTTTTTCATAAAAGCTTACTTATGCACAATCCGAGTACACAGGGCATAATTATTTTGATTGCCGGTATTACCATTTTATTGTTATTGCTTATCAGCTTTATAATTACAATTGTATATAAATACCAGCAAAAACAAAATGCCTATTATAAAGATATTGAAACACTTAAAGCTGCTCATGAAAATACATTGCTACTATCTCAATTAGAAATACAGGAACAGACTTTTCAAAACATATCCCGGGAAATACATGATAATATTGGCCAGAAACTAACACTTGCCAAGCTGTATTTAAATACTTTTGCTTTTGATGACAGGGATAAAGCTATACAGCAGGTAACCGACTCGGTTAATATAATTGGCGAAGCCATTAACGACCTGAGCGACCTGAGCCACAGCATGAGCAATGAAATTGTGTTAAGCAATGGCCTTATAAAAGCATTGGAGTTTGAAACAACACAATTAACAAAATTTGGGATTTATGAAATCAGTTTTTCGGTCACAGGCAACCCTGTTTTTACGAATACAGATACAGACTTGGTACTTTTTCGAATTGTGCAGGAAGTGCTGAATAATATTGTAAAACATGCTGAAGCTTCTGTAATAGATATTAATCTGCATTACAATACAACCTTGCTTACTATGGAAATAAATGATAATGGCAAAGGTTTTAATACTGATGAAACCCAAACCGGGACCGGTTTGCAAAATATAAAAAAACGTGCCGCCTTATTAAATGGCAGTTTAACTATAAACAGTATTATTAATACCGGCACTCAAATTAAAATAGAAATACCGCTATATGAAAATAACAAAGCCTTATAAGATAATACTTGCAGATGATCATGTGCTTTTAAGGGATGCGCTTGCCAGCCTGATTGAAAATTTTGAAGAATTTACTGTGGTTGCCAAAGCCGCCAATGGCAGTGAGGTGATTGAGACAATTGAAAATGGCTGCCAGCCAGATATTGTGCTGATGGATTTAAACATGCCCAAAATGGATGGCTATGAAACAGCC
>JAYWEL010000160.1:0-4019 GCA_043779285.1 Chitinophagaceae bacterium
GAAGATGATGGAAATTGGTATGTGTATTTAAATGGAGGAAGAACTAAAACATCAACTCAAACTGTAGAATGGGCTAATCAAGCTGTTGATTTAGGTGTTGGAGAAATTTTATTAACAAGTATGAATCATGATGGTACAAAAAATGGGTTTGCATTAGAAATCACTGCACAACTTTCAGAACAACTAAATGTACCCATCATTGCAAGTGGTGGTGCTGGAACTGTTGAACATTTTAAACATGTGTTTGAAACAGGAAAAGCAGATGCTGCTCTAGCTGCAAGCATATTTCATTATAAAGAAATTGAAATTTCAGTCCTCAAAAAATATTTAAAACAAAATAATATTCAGGTAAGATGATGAACATTAATTTTAAAAAATATGCAGATGGATTAGTACCTGCAATTATTCAAGATATAGCTACCAATAAAGTTTTAATGTTAGGTTTTATGAATGAAGAAGCATTTTTTCAAACAGAAAGAACTAAACAGGTAACTTTTTATAGCAGAACTAAAAATAGATTGTGGACTAAAGGTGAAGAAAGTGGTAATTATTTATATGTACAAGATATTAAACTTGATTGTGATGAAGATACTTTACTTATAAAAGTTAAACCAGTTGGTGCAGTTTGTCATACTGGTACTGATACTTGCTGGGATGAAAAAAATCAATCCGATAATTTTTTGTTACAACTAGAAAAAATTATTGTAGATAGAAAAAATAATCTCTCAGAAAAGTCTTATACCAGTCAACTTTTTTCAAAGGGGATTAATAAAATTGCACAGAAATTGGGTGAAGAAGCTGTAGAATTGGTAATTGAAGCAAAAGATGATAACGATGATTTATTTAAAAATGAAGCAGCAGATTTATTATTTCACTATTTAATTCTATTACAAGCAAAAGGATTTTCATTAAATAATATTACTGATGTTTTACAAAAAAGACATCAACAATAAAACTTGTTTATTTTTTTATACTCAATGCACCCGATGGGCATTTACTCACTGCATCAATAATATCTTTTGTGTTGGCGTTTTCCATATTAATCCATGGTTGAGATTTGGGTTGAAAAACTGATGCAAGATTTTTTACACACTTCGTGCCTCTCATTTACAAAACATGCCTATGTTGTATTTAAAAAGCTTCTTTAAATAATCTGTGATCTGGTATTTTCAAGGGATAATAAACTGACAATTAAAAATAAAAAATTAGTTCTTTATTTCAAAAGTTATAGAAGCGGTATTGGAAATATAGTCAGCATCCCTATCATTGCTTTTAGTTAGATGCACCGTGCGGAAATACCAATGACCTGCCTTGTTTAGTTTGATGGTTATGATGCCTTTTGTATTGGTCTTTACCTGAAAGGCGTCATGCGGTAGTCCGTTTTTCGATTTGCCCTGATGTCCGGCATATCCTGCATAGACCATTTCTCCAGCTGCCGGTTTGCCTTCTATCAATAACTGCATCGACAAGGCATCGCCGGATTTTAGTGAATAGGGATTGTTCATCGGTACCAGTTCTATCGGGTAGCCCAAAACGGTTTTAAAGTCTTCGGACTGTTTGTTGCCTACCTGGAAAATGGTTTTTACATGTTTGGCATATTTTTTCTTCGCAGGTTTTGTATCCTCCCCCGATTTTTTTCTGGCTTCCAGTATATGTAACAGACCTTCGTGTTTCATATTGTCGGCAAAACTTTTGGCTGTAAAATCACCGACCTTGGGCAGGGTGGAAACGCCCAGAAGCCCAGTTCCTTCTTTACCAGTTTTTATTTTCAGCCCAGTCTGGTTGTTCTCTTCAAACCATAGTGCTGTATCGGGATGTATGGCTTTCTCGCCGGGGTTTATCAACGATACATCGCTCATGCGGTTGCGGGCCACAATGGCTTCGCTTTTTTCAAAGGTTCCGTTGTACAGGTAAATAGCGGTCTCTGTACCTGGGTTCAGATGAAAACTTTTCAGTTTGATATACAGGTCGTGAGAACTGAGTACAATAAGGCTTACCAAAGCCACAAGGGAGAGGATCAATTTCTGTTTCATGATATTTTTCAAGGGTTGATGTTCATTGTGATCACAAATCTAATCTAAAATCAGGTAGTGTTTTTAAAAACCGGTTGATGCCGTTTGTTGTGGGAATAATGGTAAATGATGATGGAGAATTCTTTTTCATTTTCTTTAACCCATTTTATAAAGTGAGACTTTGGTCGTAAGGCAAAATTTAGTCATCGGGGTTTGGTTTCCTGCCAAACATAGATGATGTGCTGAAAGCAAAATTGTCTCGTCCTGAAAAAAGTTGAAATTAAGAACTAAAGTTGGGCTTTATTCAAGCCCTGCTTGCACAAAACCCCATGTTAGCTGCATACTTGGTGAATTAGGCAAAACTTAGCTTGTATTATTTTATTTTATTGACTTCAATATTTTTTCGGCAAGAAGTTTCCTGTCGTTTTTGAGGTCCTGCACAGTTGGATATTCCTGAATCAATATATTGAGACTGTCCATTGATCTTTGTAACAAACCCATCTTTTCTAATGAAGTAGCAGAAAGGCTTCTCAAATACCAATCGCTTTCTTTTTTGTTATAAAAATCAATTAGATCTAATGCCTGCTGATGCATATTTTTCCGGTTCAACTCATACCAGATGGAATACATCTGGTTAATGCTTCGGTGATATTCTGCAGTGTCGGGTGAAGATATAATTCGCTGGTATTTTTCGATCATCTTAGCGATGCCTTCTTTTTCAATTACAGGAAGGAGGGTATCCGAGAGGAGTTTTTTAGGTTCACTAACCTTTACCATTTTAAATTTATCGTAAATCAATATAGCATGTGGAGGAATGCTACCCGATCCTTTTTCTCCATACCCAAGTGAATCGGGTAAAATGGCAACTACTTCATCTCCTTCACGAAGTAACATGATCATTTCAGTAAAGCCTTTGATCATCTTATCCCGATTGGCAATAAATGTAAATAATGAGTCTCTCTCATCATAGCTTGTCCATACAACACTATCCTTTACCATTAAACTTAAATAGGTGCCAACTTCTGAACCTGTTTCCACTTTTCTGCCCTCACCTTTTTTTACATAATAATATTTCAGTCCGCTGTTGGTTTGTATCGTATCTAAAAGAGCAATTGCTTTTGAATCATTTGATTTATTACCTGTGTTGCATGAGATCATGATGAGTACAACACTGAAAAAATAAAGAGGTCTGAATTTTATCATTTGATGTTTGTTTAGTTGCAGCTAACGGGCAGGGCTTGCTGCAGGGCTGGAATTCATTGCTCGTCCTGCCCGGTACCGATGATGATTGAAAAACTGATGATGAAGATAACAACAAAAAGCTAAATAGTAAATATCCAGTCCGATATGAAGCACAATAGAATTACAAAAAGCCGAAAATAACTTCCGTCCGCCCCACTTTTGCCAAACCCCATGTTGTGCTTTCGTGCTTTTCTACTTGTCTGGTAGATGATACTCTTTACGTAAGGTAGTAATCAACTTTACTGCACTTTCTTTCATTTTTTCTAATCTAAAATTGTAATTAGTAAAAGTTCCACCATAATTAACTAATCTATTTCCAAATTCCGTCAATTTTATGTTGTCGTGGCTTAACAGCTTAGCATCAGGTGATACACCAACATAAGCCCCCGGGTTAAAATATTTAAAATTAAAAAGTTCATACGAGGCAGCGATATAGTCGTAGGCTAATTTGTCTACATTTTCTTGTTGCAATTTAACTTCTTCTTCAACTTCGTCATAAAAAATAATGTTATCAGCAGAGGCTTTGTTCCTTATTAAACGCATGCCACCAGAGTTCTTTAACTGAATCAATGTTCTTTCGGTTGGTTTAACAACGCTTGCAGTTCTTATAGCTTTCCTGAAGAGTTTATAAATTTCATAATCATTTGTCTTTTGATTTTCGTAGTTGAAACAAACTGATATAAGTGAGTCAATATAAAGTAACCGTATTTTGTTTTCTTTTACTACTTTATTAATATTAGCGGTATCAATTTGAGCATCTTCTAT
>JAYWEL010000161.1:0-21698 GCA_043779285.1 Chitinophagaceae bacterium
TCTGCGGAAATTCTATTCAATTCATTTCGAATTACTACCGTGCCATCAAATACATCAATCAGCACAGGCTTCATTTTATCTAGAGATCCGGCCAGGATATTCTTACTCAATGTATTTACAATTTCTTTTTGGATTAATCTTTTTAATGGTCTTGCTCCAAACTGAATATCAAAACCATTCTCCGCCAGAAAGTCAATTAAGTATTCACTGAACACAATTTCTAATCCATTTTGGGAAACCAGTTTTTTCAAATCAGCCAATTGAATTTTTACTATTTCTTTAATATCATTTTTTAATAGCGGTTGGAACAAGATAATGTCATCTACCCGATTCAAAAATTCAGGTCGAATGGTTTGCCTTAACAAATTCATGACTTCCACTTTTGTACTTTCTACAATGGCGTCTTTATTTTTCTCATGGATACCTTCAAAATTATCCTGAATGATAGAAGAGCCTAGATTACTTGTCATGATGATAATGGTATTTTTAAAATTCACCATCCTGCCTTTATTATCCGTAAGCCGTCCATCATCCAAAACTTGTAATAAAATATTCCACACATCCGGATGGGCTTTTTCAATTTCATCTAACAATACTACACTGTAAGGTTTTCGTCGAACCGATTCGGTTAATTGCCCTCCTTCATCATATCCAACATATCCCGGAGGAGCTCCAACTAAACGACTCACTGCATGTTTTTCCTGATACTCGCTCATGTCAATGCGTGTCATCATGGTATCATCGTCAAACAAATATCCGGCCAATGCTTTTGCCAATTCGGTTTTTCCCACACCGGTAGTTCCCAGAAAAATAAATGAACCAATTGGTTTTTTGGGATCCTGCAAACCGGCTCTGCTTCTGCGTATAGCATCAGAAACAGCCACGATTGCTTCTTCTTGCCCAACTATTCTTTTGTGCAATTCATCTTCCAGATTCAATAATTTTTCCCGTTCACTTTGCAACATTTTAGCAACCGGTATGCCGGTTATTTTTGCTACATTTTCTGCTATATCTTCTGCATCAACTTCTTCTTTCAGCAATCGTTTTTCTCCACTTTCCTGAATTTGTTTTGTCACTTCGACAATTTCTTTTTCAATGTCTTTCATTTTTCCGTAACGAATTTCGGCAACTTTTCCATAGTCTCCATCCCTTTCCGCTTTTTCCGCTTCCAGTTTCAATTGTTCCAGATTGGCCATGCCATTCTGCACTTTTTCTACCAACTCTTTTTCCTGTTTCCACTTTGCTTTCAATGTATCCCTATCCACACTCAGGTTGCTGATTTCCACATTCAAATCTTTCAACTTTGTTTCGTCTTTTTCCCGTTTGATTGCCTCCCGTTCAATTTCCAACTGACGAATCTTCCTCTCCAGTTCATCCAGTTCCTCCGGCATGCTATTCATCTCCATCCTTAATTTAGCGGCACTTTCATCAATCAAATCAATGGCCTTGTCGGGTAAAAACCGATCGGTGATATATCGTTGCGATAATTCAACAGCGGCAATGATAGCTTCATCTTTTATCAAAACATGATGATAACTTTCGTACCGATCTTTCAATCCTCTTAAGATTGAAATGGTATCTTCAATCGTTGGTTCATCAATCATCACTTTTTGAAAACGTCTTTCCAGTGCTTTGTCTTTTTCAAAAAATTTCTGATATTCATTCAATGTTGTAGCTCCTATTGCTCTTAACTCACCTCTTGCTAAAGCAGGTTTCAAAATATTGGCAGCATCCATGGCACCTTCACCACCACCTGCACCAACCAAGGTGTGTATTTCGTCAATAAACAAAACAACTTCTCCATTGCTTTCGCTCACTTCTTTTATCACTGCCTTCAATCGTTCTTCAAACTCTCCCTTATATTTAGCACCGGCAATTAACTGTCCCATATCCAACGCATAAATAATTTTAGAACGCAAATTTTCCGGTACGTCGGCATTTACAATTCGCATGGCCAAACCTTCTGCAATGGCCGTTTTACCTACACCCGGTTCACCAACCAATATGGGATTGTTTTTAGAACGACGGGAAAGAATATGTAATGTTCTTCTTATTTCTTCATCTCGTCCTATCACCGGATCCAGTTTTCCCAGATCGGCTAATTCATTCAGGTTCCGTGCATATTTATTCAATGCATTAAATTGTGTTTCCTGTGTCTGTGAAGATATTTTAGACCCCTTCCTCAATTCGTTGATTGCAGCAATCAAACCTTTTTCAGTCAGTCCCGCATCCTTCAACAATTTTGCAGATGAATCATTTCCCTGCACAATACCCAATAGTAAATGTTCGGCTGTAACAAATTCATCATTGAATTTTTTCAACCCATTACCAGCTCTTAAAATAACATTATTCATTTCGCGGCTAACCGTTTGAGCTGGTTCGGCAGAAGCCTTCGGCAATTTATCAATGAGTTCATTCAATTTTGTTTCAACTAAATTGATGGTAACGTTATTCTTCTTTACCAAATATTCAACCGGCGAATCTTGCTGATCGAGTAATGCTTTTAACAAATGTTCTGTTTCAATATTCGGGTTGCCTAAATTGAAAGCAATTTGCTGTGCTTGTGCAAATACTTCCTGTGCTTTGATTGTAAAATTATTTAAGTTCATATTATTCCTCCTTTTCTGAATATTAGCATTTGTATTTAAAATTAATCTTTAATATTTGTACCACGAATGATACTGGTCATTCCTACTAATCAAAAACCATTCAATCTGATTTTTTTAACAAATGAGTGCTATTATGTCATACAAACTTCAAATCATCTGCCTGAAAAGCAGTCTCATGCTGTGTTTCCTGCTATTATTGCAGCCGGCTTCTGCACAATACAATTTAAAAGAATTGGATCAGGCCCTGATTAATAATCAAAAACTTTTAGGGAAGGACCTTGTTATGATAGTATGGAAAAAGGGGGACTCCATTATTTATAAAAAAGAAACCGGCGATTTCAAGTCGAACACCCAGGCTCCAATTGCTTCCTGCAGTAAATGGTTGACAGCCGCTATGGTAATGATCATGGTTGATGAAGGAAAAATTTCATTGGATGATCCGGTGGTGAAATATATTCCGGAGTTTGGAAAATATTTTAAAAATTATATCACGATCGGTCAATGCCTGAGCCAGATGACCGGCATTGATGATGAAGGAAGATTATTGAAAAAATTGTTGCAAAGACGAAAAATTAATTCTCTGGAAGAAGAAGTGAATGGTTTTGCATCCAGAGAAATAAGAGCAAATGCCGGAAATGATTTTTGGTATGGAAATGTAGGATTGAATATTGCCGGCAGAGTATTGGAAATAATGAGTAAGAAAAAATTTGATCTGTTGATAAAGCAAAAATTATTCAACCCACTGGTTATGCGAAAAACTACATTCAGTCCATTGGATTTAAGTGCTGTTAATCCATCAGGCGGTGCTATATCAACGGCGGATGATTACATGAACTTTTTGGTGATGCTGATGAATAAAGGAAAGTTCAGAGGTAAACAGGTATTAAGCGAAGCATCGGTTGATTATCTTTTAAAAACACAAACAAATTCATCACAGATAAAATATTCGCCTAAATCGGCCGAAGGATTTAATTATGCGTCCGGATCATGGGTATTAGAACAAGATAAAAATGGAAAGGCTACAACGCTGGCCAGTCCCGGATTATTTGGCACCTGGCCCATGATCAATTTTTGCAGAGAATATGCTTACATCGTATTTGTAAAAAATTTTCTTGGAGAAGACCGGGCAGATATTCATCTTGAAATGAAAAAAATAATCGACAGCAAAATTCCTTCTGTTTGCAAGTAGTTTCAATAAAGTACTTTTGATTGTGCAGCAAATCAACCAACATTCCATATTTATTAAAAAACTGGCAAGTCGTCTTGGCTTTGATCATTGTGGAATTGCCAAAGCACAAAAACTGGATGAAGATGCAAGAAGAATGGAAAACTGGCTGAACAAAGGGATGCATGGTAAAATGAAATACATGGAGAATTATTTTGATCTGCGTATTGATCCAACTAAATTGGTGCCAGATGCTAAATCTGTTATTACTTTAATGCTGAATTATTTTCCGCAAGAAAAACAAAATAAAGATTCCCCAAAAATTTCTGCATATGCTTATGGAAATGATTATCACGAAATAATCAGATCGAAACTCCATCTTTTTTTACATGAAATAAAAACAACAATCGGTGAAGTAAACGGAAGAGGATTTGTTGATTCAGCTCCGGTTTTGGAACGAACCTGGGCACAAAAAAGCGGACTGGGCTGGGTTGGTAAAAACGGGAATATCATCCACAATAAAAATGGTTCCTTTTTTTTTATTGCCACATTGATCGTTGACCTCGAATTGATATATGATGATCCGTTTGCTAAAGACTTTTGTGGTTCTTGTACAAAATGCATTGATGCTTGTCCAACAGATGCCATCCTCCCCGGCAAGGTTGTAGATGGCAGTAAATGTATTTCTTATTTCACCATTGAATTAAAGGAATTATTGATACCGGAAAAGCTGAAAGGCCAGTTTGACAACTGGATGTTTGGCTGCGATGTTTGCCAGGATGTTTGTCCATGGAATCGTTTTTCAAAACCAACTTTAGAACCAGGATTTAAACCAATCCCTGAAGTATTAAACTTTTCAACTGCTGACTGGGAAGAACTTTCAGAAGAATCGTTTAAAACAATTTTTGCAAACTCTCCCATCAAAAGGACCAAATTTTCCGGCATAAAAAGAAACCTGAATTTCCTGAAATCCATTTAACGGATATCAACAAATTCAGGTTTTGATTATTGAAAGTTTGAATACTTATTGAACATTAAAGTCAACCTGCACATCGCCCCACAGCAATGAAATTTTTCCGGATTTATCAATTGTAAATGTCATTTGTTCTGTAAAAGAAGAAGATTTCCCTGGTTTTACTTGAACCCTCAATGCATCATCGGCTTCTTTATAATTGGTTCCCCATTGTTTCCATGTTTTATTAAAAATAATCACCCATTCGTTTTCCCCGGGGATACTGTACAATCCATATTTACCAGCGGGCAAATCCTTGCCTTCAATTTTGGCATCCATAGAAATTTCAAATACGGTAGCTTCATTGGCTCCGGTTCTCCATACTTTTCCAAATGCTGCTAAGTCAACCCCCATAGAGCGACCTTTTACAGATGGCTGACTATAATCAATCGTTACAACATTGCCACTGGCAAGCGTTTGCGTAACAATAGCCGGTGGGCTTGGACGTTTAGACTTATCAGGTTGTGTACAGGATGTATAGGTGATTGCAGTTGCGAAGAGGAACAAAATAAATGATTTCATTTGTATATTTTTTATTGTTTTTTAGCCAAATGGTATTCGCCATCTTCCCGCGGCGGAATATCCCGATTTGTATTCATTACTCGTTTATTTTTAGGGCTCATTTCATGCTTTTATTTTTAGTTGTGTATTAATTATGGCGTTTTGTTTTCATACAGTTGTTTCAAATTTTCTAATCCCATTTTCATTTGTTCGCCATACATTTTTTCGTAAAGCAAACTGGAAAATTTTTCCCAGGGATACCATTTCAATTTAAAATCCATATACCACTGTACAATTAACGAATCGGATTGTGGATATTGAATTGTATGAATACCTGAATATACATTATTTTTTTTTCCACCCGAATATTGCATCAATATTTCATCCTTTGTTATACCGGTTATTTTTATAGACGTGTTATTTACTCTCATGGCAGAGACTATTCCATTTGCAGAATCCAAAATAGAAATATCTTTTTCATCCATTTGCTGCCATGCTGGATTCCAGGTTTTCCATTGTTTCAGATCCTTAATGTGGTGCAACAAAACCTGTTGATCTACTTTCATATTAATGGTTTTAGAAATCCGCACATCGGATGGGAACATTAATGAAAACAGGAATATCAACACAAAAAAGAAAACCAAACTATAAACGAGCAATTTTATTAAACGCACAATCCAATTATTTAAAAATAAATTATTCCCATTTGAAAACCTTTATTGCAATAACATAAACCACCAGTGTCCAAATTCCCAGAGCACCTAATTGCTTGCCGCAATCAATTAAATGTGCTCCTTCAAATGCAACATTACGCATCGAGTCGTTTAAATAGGTTAATGGTAATATCCGGCAAAATGGCTGCATCCATGCCGGGAAAGTATCGATGGGAAAAAAAGTACCCGCTAACAAAAACTGTGGCAAGGTGATAATATTTGCAATAGGGGGAATGGTACTTTCATTTTTAGCCAAACCGCTCACAATAAATCCAAATCCCATGAATACGATCAGTCCGGCAAAACTTAACACCAATAATTCTAAAAAAGTGACCCATCCATTGACTAACGTGAATTTGAAAAAGAAATAACCCATCAACAAAATCACCACAGATGATATCATTTGAAATAATACACGGCTCATTCCTTCGCCTATCAGGATGTATGCCCGTTTAATGGGAGTAGCAAAAAAACGTTTTAATACCAGGGTGTTTCGCAAATTAAAAAAAACAAAAGCCACACCAAATACGCCTGTACTCAATAAGGAGAATCCTAATTGCCCGGGTAAAATAAAATCAATGGTTCGGTAAGTTCTTCCTTTTACTTTTTTTATCTCTGGATCAATAATCGCCACGGTAGGCATATTGGCGTTCCTGGCTTTATCCAAACTGCTGATTAATCCATTTATGATTGATTGAAGTATAGCAATGTTTTGCGGATTAACGGCTTCTGAACTACGCAGTTTAATAATATTTTCCGGTGAAGAAGAACCCTGATTTTTTTGAATATTTAAAATGGCCGTGATGCGTCCTTTTTCAAGATCCTCATTTAACAGGGCGATGGGTTTTTCAATAATATTTATTCCCGGAAGGTTTTTTAATATTTGATAAATGTTGCTGCTGGTATCCGAATGCGTTTCGAAAGCAATCTTCACATTTACTTTTGATCCGCTACCCAAAAAACCAAATACCAAAATAAAAATCAATGGAAAAATAAAACTGAAAATAACGGTTGAAGGGCTTCTGAAAATTCCACGCAGACTAGCTTTCGTTATTGCCAGCATCGCTTTTACCTGACTGTATGACTTCTCCATTCAATAAATCTTATTAGTGTTGTGTTATAAGTAAAGTGACGGTCTATTTCGTGAATGGTGAATGGTGAATGGTCAATTGTGAAATATTGACCATTCACCATTGACAATTTACATTTAACTAAACATTAGTTATAATATTAATTTACAAAAAATTCAAAGGGCAACCTGGCCTGAGCACCTGTACTCATTTTACGTACCCGGAGCATTTCATTAAATATCCGGAAATTATCCTCGCCAATTTCTTTTTTTAGTTTATTATTTTGATTCATCGGAGTCGATGTTCCCAAAATCTGATCGATTATATTTTCTGGTTCCGGAAATTCTTTCAGTCGGTAGTCTGTAAGTTTTGCCAAACGTGCTGCACAGTCAATGGCATCTTGCAAGCCACCATACTTATCAATCAATCCTATCTGTAATGCAGTAGTACCAATCCATACACGGCCCTGTGCTATACTATCTACATAAGCCATATCGCGGTTGCGGCCATCTGAAACACGGGTTTTAAACTGCTTATAAATTCGGTCAATTTCTGCTTGTATAAATTTTTGTTCCACTTCGGTTAATGGACGGGAAACTGAACCGCCATCTGCATAAGGTCCGGTTTTTACAGCATCAAATGTGATACCCAGTTTATTTTTAAAAAAAGATTGCATGTTGGGCACAATTCCGAATACGCCGATAGATCCGGTAATGGTATTGGGGCTTGCAAAAATACTGTCTGCCGCACATGAAATATAATAACCTCCTGATGCAGCTACGTCTCCAAAACTTACAACAACTGGTTTATCTTTTTTAGCTAAAGCAAGTTCACGCCAAATATTTTCGCTTGCCAAAGCAGATCCACCGCCCGAGTTTACCCGAAAAACAATGGCTTTAATGTTTTTATCCAGTCTGGCTTTTCGAACCAACGAACGATACGTATCGCCACCAATTGTACCCTGATCTCCTTTGCCATCTACAATATCGCCCTGTGCATAAATCAGTGCAATTCTATCTCCTTTCAATTTTTTAAAACCCCCGGTTTTTGCATATTTATTGATGGTAATGAAATTGATCTTATCATATTTTCCCAACGATAATTTTTTCTTCAACACATCTTTTACTTCATCATCGTATTTTAAATTATCAATCAACCGATACCGGTAAGCATCATTTGCATTCTGGATCTTCCCTTCGTAGGCATAATATTGAAGACTATCTTCATCGATATCCCGTTGTGACGAAGTGGTTGTAATAAAATGTCGGTAGATTTCTCCCATCCATTCGGTTGTTTGTAACTTATTTTCATCAGTCATTTGCTCGGTACGAAACATCTCCGTGGCACTTTTAAATTTACCTGCATAGAATATCTGTGGCTTTATTTCCAACTTATCCAGTGTTCCTTTGATAAACATATAATTTACAGACATTCCTTTCCACTCAAAAAAACCTTGTGGGTTCAGGTATATCTTGTCAGCCACGTTCGCAATGAAATAGGCTTTTTGTGAAATAACATCACCATAGGCTATGATAAATTTTTTGGTTTTTTTGAAAGCCAATAAGGCATTTCTCAACTCATCGCTATTAGCAAAACCATTCGGATTATTATTTGCCAGCAGAAAAATTCCCTTGATCTGATCATCTGTTTTTGCCTTTTCAAGCAAACGGATTACGTCATACAATCCGGGCACATCTTTTTCACTATCTCCGCTGATAACAGATAATGGATTTTCAACCATTTGTTCCCGGAAGTCCTGAGAAAGATCGATGACCAAAACCGAATTTGCCTCGATAACGGGAGTATCTTTTGAAGCAATACCACCAATTACTGCAATGAGCAGAAAGAATAAAACCCCAACAAAAACAATCATTGCCAGAAAAGATGCAAAGAATATTTTAAAAAAATTTCTCATATATAAAAATTTAATTTCGCTATTTGAAATGCCAAAATACAATCTATGACTTTATTCATATAGAAATAAATAAGATTGTACTTGTCAAAAATAAAGATATTTGAACCGTTCTTAAAGATGATAATTATGAATCAGGCTTATTTACTGATAGGAGGCAATATGGGTAACAGACCGGATAACCTTGTAAATGCAAAAAAGCTATTGGAGGAAGAATGCGGAAGCATCAAAAAGGAATCCTCCATTTACGAAACAGCAGCATGGGGAATAAATGATCAGCCTGCCTTTCTGAATCAGGCCCTGCTTTTACAAACTAATTTTTCAGTTACGGAACTGATGACCTGCATCTTAAATGTGGAAAAACAACTAGGCAGAATACGAAAAGAGAAATTCGGACCAAGACTTATTGATATCGATATTATTTTTTTCAACCACGAAATATATTCCGATTCGCTTGTAACTGTGCCCCACCCAGAGATGCATAAACGACGTTTTGTGCTGACTCCGCTTACCGAAATAGCAGAACAAGTCATTCATCCAATCCTTCAAAAATCATGTTTTGACCTTTTATGCGATTGTGAAGATGAATTAATTGTGAAAAAGTTTTCGTGATAAACAAGCATAATCCGTTTATTTTGCAGCCTCCAAATTTCTTAACTCCGATTGAACAATTGACGTGAATTATCATTTTATTACCATAGAAGGAAATATAGGTGCCGGAAAAACCACACTGGCCAATTTATTATCGAAACATTTTAATGCCCGGCTCATTCTGGAAGAATTTGCCGACAACCCATTCCTGTCTAAATTTTATGAAAACCCGCAGCAATTTGCTTTCCCTGTTGAACTGTTTTTTATGGCTGAAAGATATAAGCAGTTAAAAGATCTTATCCAACAAAAAGATATGTTTCAGAGCCTCACCATTTCTGATTATTTGTTTACCAAATGCCTGTTATTTGCCAAAGTAAATCTGCCCGAGGATGAATTCCGATTATACCAACGGTTATTCGATATTATTCATCAACAGTTGATAAAACCGGAGATCATCATTTACCTGCATAAACCGGTCATTAAATTACAGGAGAATATCAAGCTAAGAAACCGGTCGTACGAACAGAATATCCCCGATGACTATTTATTCAATATCCAGGAAACATACACACATTATATCAAGCAGCATAACCTGAAAACACTTTTTGTGGATGCTAGTAATGCCGACTTTATGAATAATGAAAAACATTTACAAATCATCATTGATGCGTTAGGAAAACAATATGAGGATGGACTACATTATTTGACTTTACCGTAACAAGGTTTGTGTATAGCAGATATTTACAAAAATTTGTACTTAAATGATGATAAAAAATGTTTTGAATTCAGGCTCCTTCTCTCCTATGAAGGAAAAAGAATTCAAGTATTTTATTTATTCCAGGTTTTTATATGTTATGGCTTTACGGATGGTTGGAACTATCGTTGCCTATAAATTATTTCAACTAACACAAAGTTCGCTTGCCATTGGCCTGGTTGGCTTAGCAGAGTTCTTACCCGTATTTTCATTGGCACTTTATGCGGGCCATGTGATTGACTTGTCGGATAAAAGAACACTTTTATTAAAAGCTATTATCGCTTATTCCTGTTGTGTTGTTTTATTAATCGTTGCTACATCGTCCTGGATGGCGGGCAAGCTTTCAACTAAATACCTTGAACTGTTTTTCTATTTTATTATTTTTCTCACAGGCATTATCCGTGCTTTTGCGGGTCCCACTTCCAATGCCATCATTGCGCAATTGGTTCCCAGAGACATCTTGCATCATGCGGCTCAACTTAGTTCATCCACTTTTCTCGGTGCTTCCATCCTTGGACATGCATCAGCCGGATTTTTCATTGCATGGTTTGGTACCAATACCAGTTTCTACTTTATATTGGCGTACATCTTAATAGCCGCCTTTTTCATTTCACGAATAGAAAAAAAACCAAAACTGGTTGCCAAAGTTGCCGGCAAAACCTGGGCCAGTGTGAAAGAAGGTCTTCACTATGTGTATAATAATAAAATACTTTTGGGCGCAATAACCTTGGATCTTTTTGCCGTACTGTTTGGAGGTGCGGTGGCCTTATTACCGGAGTTTGCAGATAAGATTTTAAAAGTTGGTCCGATTGGTTTTGGTTGGTTGAATGCTTCTTTGGATATTGGTTCTGTCATCATGATCATCTTACTGACTTTATTCCCGATGCAAAAAAATCAGGGTAGAATTTTATTTTTTGTGGTTGGTGGTTTTGGTATTTGTATCCTGCTTTTTGGTATTTCCGAATTTTTCTGGTTATCCTTCCTTGCATTATTAATAGCCGGCATGTTTGATGGGGTAAGTATCATTATCCGGAGCACTATTTTACAATTAAAAACGCCCGATGAAATGAGGGGCAGGGTTTCTTCTGTGAACTCGATGTTTATTAATTCATCGAACGAACTGGGACAGTTTGAAAGTGGAATTACTGCCCGGATGTTTGGAGCTGTACCAGCTGTTTTATTTGGCGGCGCCATGACTTTATTGGTGGTCATTATTACCTGGATAAAAGCACCGGCTTTAAGAAAGTTTGAATACTGATTATTACTTGATCAGGATAAAAGTTTTCCGGAAATATCTGTTTTGCTATATACGAAAAGACAGAAACTCTATTCCCGTTTCTTTTACAGGCGACAGAAGAAAACAAATTAACGCCAACTAGTATCAGAAAATTTCGGGTGGTTTTTTACTATAGCTATATTACTGATGCCTAATTCCAAACTAAATCATCCAGAAAATTTTTTTCCGGTATTTTAATATAGCTGTTTTGAGTTTGAAATGCTGACTCCAAAAATTAATTATAAATTATTTTGATATATATATATATATATGAGTTGTACTAGTTATTATCAAATTTCTTAAACTTAAATTATGTAAAATGAAAAAAACAGTATTTCTACTTTTTGGCTCTATGCTGATGTTTGCAATTGCGTTCTTTATTGAAATACCAAAAACAGCTGCACAACCAAAAACAATTACAGTTCCGGGTGCAATTATTTTTAGTCTTCCTCCAGGGTGCGACTGTACTATTCCTGCAAGCACATGCTATTGTAAGGTTACGGTTCCGACATAATTTTAAATGCGCTTAGCTCTAAGTAATTTATAGGATCTGTCTTAAAACAACAGATCTTTTAAATTTATTTCCTATTTTCTTGAGATATGGGCTTAAAAAAAATATTCATTTCACAAATTTAATGAATGAAGAACATTACAATTTCATCACTTATAGCTCCTTTAATTGGGTTTATAGTATTTACACAATATAATGTAAGAAATTCCGATATTAAAAACATCCCGACAGATTCTTTAACATGTACAACTCCTAAACTAATAATATTTGATTCATTAGTTATACATGATAAAATATCGGGCTTTAACGAATACATGCCTCTGCAACTCTCTCCATCAGGAAAGTTATTATTACTAATGCCGGGAAGGGGTGGGAAAAAGATGATTTTTTATAACCTGCCGAAGAAAAAAATTGACCACATTCTTGACTTTAGCCATTTAAAAAAAGATGGAATGTATAAAGAAGGAATTTATAATACAGGCTTTATATCAGACAGTGTAATTGCCATTACCTTTAAAAATGAACTATTTATTTATAATATTTACTCCAATAAATTAATTTCACAAACACAAATGCCTATTAAAGGCTATTACTCTTCCTATACAAAAACTTTACTAAGTATTGTAACAGAAAAAGACACATTTCTTATTTCACAGCTATATACTGGTACAAAAGGAAAATACGAGTCTGAAACTGACAGCTTTTTTGATTTATCTCCGGTTTCGATCTATCAGAAATCTACAAACAGATTCACTACTTTAAAACTGCCGAATTCATCACTTTTCAAAACAAAAAACTTAGGACAGACAATAGTAAGTTTTAACTTAATCGGTAATGATATATATTTCACTGTATCGCCAGAATGTACATTTTACAAATTCAATTTAGATAGAAAATCTACTGAAATAACAAATTTTAAAACACACCGGTTTAAACATCAATATTCTGATAGTTTAAAGATGTTGGACCATCCTGCTGAATTTAAAAATATTCTTAAACTAAGTTCCTCAAATTTTTACACTAATAGTTTAACCGGGAATAAAGACTACTTACTCATTAGTTACACAAAAGGACTTAGTAATGACGAGTATAACCAAACATTGTCATTTGAGACTTCTGAAACTGACCGGGCATTAAACTATGCTAAAGCCCGTAAATCTTTTGTGATGTTTGTAAATCTTAAAAGAATGGTTAATTGCGGTATTCAACAACTACCAGATAATATTGAAGGGGCTGCCCTTATGATGAATGACTCAACCTGCATTATGAAACCCAAAACAGCCTATTTCTTTAGAAAAGATAGTATTGTCATTTATACAGCAAAAATAAAATATTGAAAATACCATGAGAACTATTGCACTTATACTATTTCTTATATCCTCTTTATATTTATCCTATAAAATTTACAACCGTTTTTCAGTTACAGCCAAAAACAATTCCATTGTTTTTCAAAATAAGACCATAAATTTAGGTCAAGTCCGAAATGACACACTATATCGTTTAATTGTGCTTGTAGACAATGTATCTTCAAAAAAAGAATCCTATTCACTTACCAGCACTTGTGGCTGCACAGTAGTAGAAAAATCAGAAAACAGATCAATTAACCCTTACTCAACAGATTCAATTGTGATTGCGTTAAATACTTATGGGAAAAATGATTATTTTGAAACATTTCTATTTTTGACAAATAGAAAGAGTACTATAGCAGATACTTTAATTATTAAAGGCTTTGCAAAATGAAATATATTCTTCTATTATTTCATTCGCTGGTCTTTTTTTTAAATGTATCGGGCCAGGAGAAAAATATTTCGGTGTATATAAAGTTAGATGATGGTAATCCTATTGAAGGCACTTCAATAACTATTTATGCTGATACAGCTTTTTTAAACCCAATATATAACAGCATCCTTTCCGGCAATTTATTTATATATCCTTTGCCCGATTCTTTAGAGTGTGTTTATCTGAACATTTCAAATATCGGTTACCATGCTTTTCAAAGAAAAGTCTGTCATAACACAGCAAATCAAAATAATCCTGACACCATCACTCTGTATAATAAAATGATAGAGCTCAAAGAAGTCACGGTTAATAATATTAAAAAAACTAAAATAGGCATCACAGGTAATTTAGCCGAAATAATTCCCGGTAAAGCTTTTCAACAAAAAGGTGGTATGTATGCTACAAATATTATAAGTAATATTCCTGATGTTTTTATTACTAGAAATGAAATTACTATTAGAGGAAGACAAACCCAGCAGATTTATTTACATACAGACAGCAATGCCATAGGATTGCGGATTAGCAGAATTAAATTACAGACTATTCAAAGTTCCAATATTGAAAAAATTATTGTTTTTTATGCCGAAGCAGAAATACACGTGTATTTAAAAAAAATACAACAATCTGGTTATACAATTGAAAACGAATTAAAAGGAATACTTGGCAGAAGGTTTTCTTCGAATAATATTCCAACTTTTACTTTACATAAAAAAAACACATCTATCTGGTTTTCCCCCTCCATTGGTTTGTTAAATGAAAGAACAAGTGCTACAGGAGGTTATACGGCTCAAACAGCAAATGCTGTACAAGAAAACCTTTATTTAAAAGGAGCTGAAACTTCCAACAATCGACAATTCAACAATTATATAATGATTGAGCAAAAAATAAAACCCAATAACACGGTAGGCTTACAAATGGATTTTAATGCTTCTGATAACAAATCTTTTGGAGAAACTAGCTCTCTGGCAAAAGAAAGCCACAATGCTGGAACTTCTAATAATACAGGCTCGTTTAATATCATTTCACCTTCCTTATATTTCAAAAAAGTACTCGATTCGGGTCGTTTTAGTATCTCCTTTAATACAGGATTTACCCAATCCTTACAAAGAAGGGATTTACAAAGTTTTTTTACCTACGTTGTTAATAATCAGTCAACAGATGGAAAACAATTTTTAATACAAAACAATTTAACAAATGCTATAAATAGTGAATTAAACATTTCAAAGACACTAGGCCCTGCTACTAAATTAAATTTGAGAGTACTTCAATCTAATATAATGGCAAATAGCAACACTAATTTTTTAGTAAACCTAATTACTCAAACCCAGCCTGACAGTTCTTTTAGAAATTATTTATCCGAAAAACAGCTGACAGGAATATTAGGTATAAACAGTATATTATTCAAAAAACTACCGATAGATATAAAACTTAATTCGACTAATTACAAATACACTTTTAAAGACAATGACAACAAAATATTGTTTCAAAACAATTCTTTTATTGTCCTTCCTTCTTTTAATATCAGTATTCCGGTAACGACAAAGAAGTACATTAGTTTATTTACAAACGCTTCAATGAGGCCAGCTGATATGAGAAACCAGATATTTAACAACCGTAGCTCTGATGGATTTGTTATTAATGAAAACAACTACTCTTTGAAACCAGCCATTACTTATCAAACGGGAATGAGTTTTTCTCCTGTTAATGAATTGTTTACCTCTATATACTGGATGAAAACAAATGATAACATTGTTAGTTACCCACTTTTTTCAGGCAACAATTTTGTTGGCAACAGGCTCTTTAATATTTCTGCTATAAACCAACTTAGTTTAAGTGTAGCATACTCGCATACGTTTTTTGACAAATTATATATTTCTACAAATTTGAATTCAAATTATAATACGTGGATTAATAAAAAAGAAGCTCTGCCCCTTTCCTTTTCATACTTTGCTTATATTTTTAATCATTCACTATACTATTGGGCAAGCAAGAACTGGTCGTTTAATTATACTTTTTTACTAAGCTCTCGACAAAACCTATCAGATATAATAATCTTAAATGCCTGGTCGCAATTTGATCTTGGCATTTCAAAAAAGTTTTCAAGTAACTGGTCTTTTTTCTTTAATGCTTCCAATATTTTTAATTCCTATTACCCATTGATAACATCAACAGATACAAATATTTTATTTCGTTCAAAAGGAAACTTTGATATGAGACGTATAGAAATTGGCATTAACTACAGTATTAAAAAAGGATATCAGAAAACAGAAAAAAAGGGGAAAATCATGGACAGATTTAATAACAGGTTAAAAATTAATTAAGAGCTCTTAATTCTTCTGTAATTACTTTTTCATTTACAGCAGCATCAAAATCAAAATGGACTGTACAGCCATATATATAAAAAAATATTTTTGATAAATTGGGACAGAACCGGACAATTGGGTTTAAAATAATTAAACCATCAAGAGTTGCCTTTGTTTGTATGATGTGGCAGCCTTGTGTACGGCCACTACCAACTTATTATCATTTTGAATTGATAATAAGTTTTTCCAATACAAAATAAACAGCGGGGCAAAAGCTTGAGTTTTTCAGCGTCAGTTGCTGTCTTTTAAAAAACACATCTTCATCCGTATAGGGAAACCGATGACAATCGGATGGTCGTTTATCATAAATGCTGCAGAAATTATCGGACCCCAGAAATGGGCAAGGTTTTGATTGCAATACAAAGTCGCCTTCTTTATCCACTCGCAGGTATGTATCAATAAATTCACTTTCCCGCATCTTCAAATGCTTACTGATACGTTTTACGTCGGGTGTTTTAAAACGGGGCGAATAATTTTTACAACAATTTCCACATTGCAGACAATCAATTTGACTAAACGCTTCTTCATGCAGATCTGGTAATTGTTTCAATACCTTATTCTTATCCGATCTTTCTAAAAAGTTTTTGTAATGCTTTTGTTTCTCTGCTGATTTCTTTTCCCAATTATCCAAAAGTTCTTTTGCCATATGCAAAGTAACAACCTGTTTTCCACAGTTTACTAAGACCCTGTTTTTCTGCCTTTGCTATCTTAACTTTGCTGCACTTTTTCAAACTGAAATTCTGTATTAAAAACGGATCAAATTCATAAACCCAGATAAACATGAACATTTTCGAACAGCAATCGAACGAATTCATTCCCCGCCATATCGGACCCAATGAAAAAGAAACAGCTGATATGCTGAAACTTATCGGCGTTGAAAGTCTGGAAGAATTAATAAAAAAAACAGTGCCTGCAGGTATCAGAATGGAGCATAGCCTGAACATCCCGGCAGCCATGAGCGAAAATGAATACCTGCAACATATTAAAGAAATTTCATTAAAAAATAAAACATACAAAACTTATATCGGGCAAGGATACTATGATTGTATTACCCCAAGTGTAATACTCCGGAATATTTTTGAAAACCCGGGTTGGTATACTCAATACACACCTTACCAGGCAGAGATTTCGCAGGGTCGACTGGAAAGTTTATTGAATTTTCAAACAATGGTTTGCGACCTTACCGGATTGCCATTGGCCAATGCTTCTTTACTGGATGAAGCCACTGCAGCTGCTGAAGCCATGGCCATGTTTTTCAGTACACTGAATAAACAGGATCATATTGAGCGGCCAAAGTTTTTTGTAGATCAAGAGATATTTCCACAGACCAAAGATGTATTACATACAAGAGCACTACCAATTGGTATTGAACTTGTTTATGGAGATTACAAAACTATTGTAATTGATGAAACTTATTTTGGTACCATTGTTCAATACCCGAACAATAAAGGCTCGATTGAAGACTACCGCAGTTTCATCGACCAGGTACACAGTGCCGGAGCCTATGTTGCAATGGCAACCGATTTGTTAGCATTAACATTATTAACCCCTCCGGGAGAATTGGGGGCTGATGCGGCTATTGGAACCACACAACGTTTTGGCGTTCCACTGGGTTATGGCGGACCACACGCAGCTTTCTTTGCTACCAAAGATGATTTCAAAAGAAATATTCCGGGCCGTATTATTGGTGTAAGTATCGATGCGCAGGGAAACCGGGCTTTGCGGATGGCTCTGCAAACCAGGGAACAACATATCAAAAGAGAAAAAGCAACTTCAAATATTTGTACTGCACAGGCCTTATTGGCCAATATGGCTGCTATGTATGCCGTTTATCATGGTCCAGATGGATTGAAGACAATTGCAAAACGGTTAGCACTACTTACACAAACTGTGGCTGAACAAATTAAACAAAGAGGATTTGAATTGGTTTCTGAAAACTTCTTCGATACCATTACGGTAAAAGTTGCCGATGCAAAACCAATTATCGAAAAAGCAGAAAGTCAGCAAATTAATTTACGGGTAATAAACAATCAGTTGATTGGAATTTCGATTGACGAAACAACTACCACAACAGACCTTTTTGATTTGATCAATTGCTTTGAAAACGAAACCGATCCGGTTGCATTTGATATTCATGAAGAGGCAACACTAAATCATATACCCACTTCATTGACACGTATATCTGATTTTATGACTAATCCGGTTTTCAATTCACACAAGAGTGAAAGCCAGATGATGCGTTATATAAAAATGTTGGAGAATAAAGATCTTTCATTGAATATGTCCATGATCTCATTAGGCAGTTGCACGATGAAGTTGAATGCCGCTTCGGAGATGATGCCGCTAAGCTGGTCGCACTGGAGTAAAATGCATCCATTTGTACCATTCAATCAGGCTGTTGGTTATCAGCAGATACTAAAAGAATTATCGCAATATTTAAATGAGATCACTGCTTTTGATGCCTGCAGTTTACAACCCAATAGTGGTGCACAGGGAGAATATGCTGGTTTATTAACGATCAAAGCTTATCATGAAAGCCGTGGCGATCATCATCGCAATGTGATGCTGATCCCTATTTCTGCACATGGAACCAATCCGGCATCGGCTGTTATGGCCGGTATGAAAGTAGTAGTGGTGAAAGCTTTGGAGAATGGATATATTGATGTTGAAGACCTGAAAACAAAAGCTGAACAACATGCAACAAACCTTTCCGGCATCATGATCACCTACCCAAGTACCTATGGTGTGTATGAAGAAACGGTGAAAGAAATAACAGCCATCGTTCATCAGCATGGCGGACAGGTGTATATGGATGGGGCCAACATGAATGCACAGGTAGGCCTAACCGCACCCGGATTGATAGGAGCAGATGTTTGTCACCTGAACCTGCATAAAACATTTGCCATACCACATGGTGGAGGTGGGCCGGGCATGGGCCCGATCTGTGTTAAAAAGCATCTGGCAGAATTTTTACCAGGGCATGTATTTATCAATGGAGATGCATCTAATAATGGAAGCATAAGTAATGCTGTTTCTGCAGCACCTTTTGGATCAGCTTCGATATTACTGATCAGTTATGGATATATACGGATGTTGGGTAATGAAGGTGTGAAAAAATCTACCGAGTATGCAATACTAAATGCCAATTATATGCGGACCCGTTTACAAAACGATTTCCCGATTTTGTATACAAACCATCATGGTGAATCTGCACATGAGTTCATCGTTGACTTAAGGCCTTTTAAAAAATCGGCGGATATAGAAGCCGAAGATATAGCCAAACGCCTGATTGATTATGGCTTTCATGCACCAACCATGAGTTTCCCGGTTCCTGGTACAATTATGATTGAACCAACAGAAAGCGAAGACAAAGCCGAGCTTGACCGTTTCTGTGATGCTCTTTTAAGTATCCGTAAAGAGATAAAAGATATTGAAGATGGTATTGCTGACAAAAAAGAAAATGCATTGAAAAACGCACCTCATACTCAGTTTATGGTTATCAATTCCGTTTGGGATAAGCCTTATACAAGAGAGTTTGCAGCTTTTCCATTAGCTTATGTAAAAGCTAACAAATTCTGGCCGGCTGTTGCCCGTGTTAATAATACTTTTGGCGACAGAAACTTAATTTGTACTTGTGAACCAATTGAAAGTTATATGGAAACAGAAGCTTAATTTTTTTTAATAAATGAAATGCCCCAATTTATCGGGGCATTTTTATGATTAAAAAATTCATCTTTATTGTTGAGATAATAATGCTTTTGCTTCAGCAACCAGACAAGAAACTTTCTGCATTAAAGTTTCTTGATGTTCTTCGGCAAAAAGAACTTCTTTAATTTTTCCGTTACTCCCGGTAAATAAGAAAGATTTTACTTTCATCGTACTCAATCTTTGCAGATAGGAATTGGTTTGCTGGTTGTTTCTGAAAATAAAATGAAACAATCCTTCGCAATTCATCGATCCGGTATTTCTAAAATTGGCTTTCGACCTGGTTCCTTCGAAAACAATGGATAAAGTAGAGCTGTTATCAAAACAAGGTGCGTTAGTACTTTTACTTAATGCAACAAAAAAATCAATATCTGTTTTAGTTCCGTCAATAGATAATAAAAAATTATTGATTCCCTTATTAAAGTCCATAAAACCTGTAGAAACCTTAACCTCTTTTGTATATGGGTCAATTGTTTTTTTAACAACACAATCCTGTGCAATGGAAACTATGGGTAGAATTAAAAGTATACAAAGGAATTTTTTCATTGAATTCATAGCATTAAAAATAACCAAAATCTATACAAGCTCATTTAACTGAACGTTAAAAAGCTATTAGATTCATGTAAAAAATGAGTGTGACTGAATTCATTTACCCCGGATATAGTACATTATTTTTTTACTGTCACGGAGATACTTACAGATAGTTTATCGCCATAAGACCGATGCAATGCATCAGCATATTGAAGTCTTAATGTATGCTTTCCCGGCTTAAGAGTCAATTCAGTTTCTTTTTGTGCATTACCAAAATGTAAATGAACAGAATCCTTTGGAACTACTTCACCATGAGGAAATGCTGCTGCCTGATCGATCAGTATATGATGATGTCCCGAGGCGGCTTTGATAATTCCATTAGCCGTATCAACACGCATGTTTTCAGTAGCCATCACAACCAAAAAAGTTGGGCTTACGGTCTGTCCGTCTTTCAAGTTAACAAAAAACACTTTTGCATTTTCCGGGATTTCAGGGACAGGCGTAATTTTTGTACCGGCTGCCATATTTTGATGATCACCCTGGTTCATTGAATCATTCATTGCATTGGCAGATGATTCATTACCTGCATTATTACAAGCCATTAAAGAGGCAATAAAAAAAACAGAAACTAGCTTATTAACTAACATAAAAATTGATTTAAGAATTGAAATATTGAATAAAAATAGGAATTTAAGCATTTATCAATTAACCCCGCCTGATAAGTTTACATTCAATTTATAAAATTGAGCATTAAAACATAATTTCTGAAAAATAAAAAAGGGATTAAGGATTGAGTTGTTTTATAAAATCTCTTCCAACTCCTGATTTTAGCCACTTTTCATAACGCACTGCTTCTGATTTGATAAGTTGGACTAATTCATAAATACAAATGGTATTACATACACCCAACCGTACTGTAATCACGTATGATTTGTTTTTTTATCAACGATTTTATTGAGTTAGAAAGTTGGCAAGAATTATCATTATTAATATCCACCTCATTGCTTCACCCTTTTGTTACTATGCTAAAACGCTACGCTGAGTATATGCTTTTTCATAACCCCTTAGACAAAATTATTGTCTATCCATTGCTACTACAGAAAGCAATATATACTAACTTGCTTTGATAATTCCGAATTTAAAATTCAATAAAGATTTCATATCGTTTATCCTGTCGTTAAAGCTTTGGAAAAATGTTTCCACCGC
>JAYWEL010000162.1:0-21554 GCA_043779285.1 Chitinophagaceae bacterium
ATTTATTACCTGGCCATTACCCACATGAATAGTTGCATTTGTTAATGCAATGGTTCCCTTTTGAGCTGGCGCCGGGGAAATGGTTTCCTGTGCAGATGCTGTAGCAGCTGCAAAAAAGGAAACCATATAAATCAATATTTTTTTCATAATAATTTCAATTTTCAGATTTTCAGATTAATTATTGTTTCCAGCTTCCTCGGCATCAATTGCCAATAAACCATGATTATGATAATGGTCGGAACAGGTATGTATCACTTCATATCGTGGTATTGGTCGTTGAAAATTTCTAGCCGCGGCTCCTGGGCCTGCAGTCCTTTTTGCAGCTGCCAGTTTTTGAATTAATCTGGTTTTTTCAGATTGCATTTGTATGCGCATTTCAGCATCTTTTTTTCTATCAAAATAAACTATACCATCCACCATGGTTGTTTCTGCTTTGGCATAAATACTTAACGGATTATCGCTCCAAACAACAAGATCAGCATCTTTTCCTACTTTAATACTGCCTACTTTATCATCTATGTGTAGCATTTTTGCCGGATTAATCGTAACCATTTTCAAGGCCTCTTCTTCACCCATGCCACCATACTTAATACTTTTTGCAGCTTCCTGATTTAAACGTCTGGCCATCTCTGCATCATCCGAATTAATAGCAACATTCACCCCAACTTGTTGCATGAGATACGCATTATATGGAATAGCATCCAACACTTCCATTTTATAATTCCACCAGTCACTAAATGTAGAAGCGGCTACACCATGCTCTTTCATTTTATCCGCAACTTTATACCCTTCTAAAATATGGGTGAATGTATTGATGATAAATCCGAATTTCTCTGCAACCCGCATAGTGGCCACTATTTCACTTTGTACATACGAGTGACAGGTAATAAATCTTTTCTTATTCATGATCTCTACCAATGCATCCAACTCCAAATCGCGACGAACTACGATTGGGGTAGCTCCTTTTTTCTTATTATTCTCATCAGCCATTTTCCAGTTTTTCTGGTAATCTGTAGCTCGCTGAAATGCATCTACCAATACCTGGTCTACACCCATTCTTGTATCGGGGAAACGGGTATTGCCTTGTGTACTTGAACTACGTTTCACATTTTCTCCCATTGCAAATTTGATGAACCCATCTGCACCTGCAAATTTCAATTCTTCTGCATTAGCCCCCCATCGTAGTTTAATCATTTGTGTTTGTCCACCAATAGTATTAGCAGAGCCATGCAAAATATGTGTAGAGGTTACTCCACCGCTTAACTGGCGATAGATGTTGATGTCATCTGGATTCAGATTATCTGCAATGCGTACTTCGGATGTAACACTTTGACCTCCTTCGTTGATTGAAGCAGCAGCAATATGTGAGTGTTCGTCAATTACACCAGCCGTTAAATGTTTCCCGGTGGCATCGATAATTTTTGCTGTTGGATCGGAAAGATTTTTTCCAATGGCAACAATTTTTCCATTTTTTACAAGAACATCCGTTCCTCCCAATTTGCCTTCTTTTTCACTGGTCCATACAGTTGCATTTTTAATCAAGTAGTTTTCTTGTTTAGCTATTTCTTCCACACCATATCCAAGGAAAGGGTAAACAACTTTTCCCAAGTTTAATGGCATTTTAGGTCTTGCACTATCTGCTGCTTTAGTTTCCGCTTTTTGATCGAAAACTGCAGTCCAAGTAAATCCGTTTCCTGTAACATCTCTACCTGTACCGTTCCATACATTATCATTTACCACACCACTAAAAATAACATCTTTTGCCTGAGACCCACGTCCTTCTGTATAACTTAGTTTAACCAGTTTACCATCGTAACTGTATTTTCCAGCAACGGTGTCTTTATTGCTAAAACTTGCAACCCCGGCATCTTTTAAATCCAGTCTATACGCTTTTTGCCCACTGGTTGTATTGGTTGTAAGTTTATAAGAACCTTTTACATCGAACCAGGAATCTTCTTTAATAGAATTTTTAATTCCCTGCACCCAGTTTTGATGAATCACTGTTTTTTCTTCAAACACAGGGCCTGAAGTGATCATGAAGTTTGCGAGTTTCCCTGCATCCAGACTTCCTACTTTATCATAAACACCAGCCATCATTGCAGGAGTTTTCGTTAATGCATCCAACGCTTTGGTTTCTGTTAAACCATACTCCATTGCTTTTCTAAGATTCGCCATAAAATCGGCGGGGCTGGTAAGATCTGCAGTCGTCAAACTAAAATTGATTCCTGCTTTTTCAAAAGCGGCAGCATTCCCAGGAGCTAGCTCCCAATGTTTCAAATCATCTAACCCTACAAAACGCAATTCATTCGGATCGTCCACTTCCATGGCAAGTGGAAAATTCAGCGATAAAATAAATGATGCTTTAGACTCGGTCATTTCTTTTATTCGCTGGTATTCATTACCACCTGCTTTTATAATATATTGCACAGCAAATTCATCACCGATCTTATCGGCACGAACTGCATTCCATTTATCATTTGCTTCAAATATTTGTGAAACCGACTGATTATCCGACCAGCTTTTCAGAGATAAGTTTACACCTTCTGCAGACGGATTGGATTTATACCAATTTGCATCCAAATAAGTTTGACGCAATAATGCAATCGACCCCATCAGGGATGCAGGATAAGATTGTGATGAAGTTCCTTTATTGAATGAATAAAATGCAGCTGCTTTTTCTTTCAGGATAACTAAATTATCTGCTTGGTTGGCCAACGTTACAAATACGCCGGTGCCTCTTGCTATTCCATCTTTCTGATGGGTCAACACAGATCCGAAACCGATATCCCGAAGTGTCTTAGCTTTTGCATCATCTACTGAAAATATTTTCGAACCATCTATTTCACTTTTGATAGCCTGATTCCAACCATATGCACCTTTTGTTGAAGATTCTATTTGTTGTGCTGCAAAAAATCCACCGGGTCCACCGGCACCTGCTGCAGCTCTTTGAGCAGTGGGCATTCCATAATCACTGTATACATCGATGAACCCGGGATAAATATATTTTCCCTGACAATCCACAACTACTGCTTCTTTCGGAACAGCAATGCCTGTACCAACCGATACAATTTTTCCGTGCTTGATAAGCAAAGTTGCTTTTCGTAAAATGGTGGATGGATCTTTTACAATGGTTGCATTTATAAATGCATAATTGCCGTCTTTTAAGTCAGCAACTCCATTTACGGGATAGGTTACCTGTGCTTTCACTGTCATTACCGAAACAATAAGTAATACAATAAAAGACATCAAATGCTTGATGAAATTTTTTCTCATTTGCAGAAGTTTATTAATGTCATTAAAAAACGATGTTAATTAAAAAGTTTGAAAGAACTAAATAAATTGGATAAACGGTTTTGCCATTATCAAACAGAAATTAGCTAACGTGTTGATATGACCCAATTCATGGCAATATTTTCGTTAGCTTTGCCTTTGCTTAAAACAGAAATATGATTGTTTCAAAAGAATTTTCTTCCATTCAGGATTTCAGGTTAGCCCCTCGAATTGATCAGGTTGGTATTGAAGAAAGAGCATCCCGGTTTACCAAAAGAAGTATTAAGAATGAAATGAAGGTTACCGGTCTTAAACTTGCTCTGAATATGATAGACCTTACAACTCTGGAAGGAAAAGATACAGAAGGGAAAGTGAAACAGCTTTGCTATAAAGCCATGCATTTGCACGATGCGATGCCCGGTTTACCAACTGTTGCTGCCATTTGTGTATATCCAACCTTTGTAAAAACAGCTAAAAAAGCATTGGAGAGCTCGGGTATTAAAGTTGCATCCGTTGCAACCGGATTTCCTAGCGGACAAGCTCCTAAAGAGGTGAAAATAAGAGACACAAAATTTGCAGTGGCCAATGGTGCGGATGAAGTGGACATGGTCATTTCAAGAGGCCAATTCCTTGCCGGTGAATACAATTTTGTTTTTGATGAAATTGCTGCTATTAAAGAAGCTTGTGGCTCGGCCCGTTTGAAAGTGATTTTAGAAACCGGCGAATTATGTACACTGGATAAAGTTCGACGGGCATCTGATATTGCCATGTATGCCGGTGCCGATTTTATTAAAACATCTACCGGAAAAATACAGCCAGCTGCTACCATGCCAGTAACGTTGGTCATGCTGGAAGCAATCCGTGATTTTTATTATTCTACCGGAAAAATGATTGGCATGAAACCTGCCGGAGGAATTTCCAAATCAAAATTAGCCTTGCATTATCTGGTGATGCTGAATGAAACTCTTGGCGAAGACTGGATGAACAATCATTGGTTTCGTTTTGGTGCCAGCAGTCTGGCAAATGATATATTAATGCAATTGGTCAAAGCCGAATCCGGTGCATACCAGTCAAGTGATTATTTCTCTATTGATTAAAAAATTATAATGGCAACGAAAACAAAATCGAATACAAAATCAATTCCAAAGTTAAAATTAAACTCAGGTTGGGATTATGCACCGGCACCGGAAAGTAAGAGCCAGGCTAATCTTAAGAAGAAATACGACCTGTTTATTAATGGAAAATTTGTTAAGCCAGCTTCCGGAAAATATTTCGGGACCTATAATCCTGCTACCGAGGAAAAGATTGCTGACGTTGCACAGGCGGGTCAGGCAGATATTGACAAAGCAGTTAAGGCTGCCCGTAATGCGTATGAAAATGTTTGGAAGGACATGCCTTCCAAAGAAAGAGCTAAATATATTTTTCGTATAGCCAGATTAATTCAGGAAAGAGTCAGAGAGTTCGCCGTTATTGAATCAATGGATGGCGGTAAACCAATCCGTGAATCCAGAGATGTGGATGTGCCATTGGCTGCCAATCACTTTTTTTACTATGCCGGCTGGGCCGATAAATTGGATTATGCTTTTCCTAACCGCAAGCCAAGTTCACTTGGCGTTGCGGGTCAAATTATACCATGGAACTTCCCGTTATTAATGGCTGCATGGAAAATTGCACCAGCATTGGCAACAGGCAATACCGTGGTTTTAAAACCTGCGGAAACTACACCATTAACTGCATTGAAATTGGCTGAAATCATTCAGGAGTCCGGATTACCGGATGGTGTTGTAAATATTGTTACTGGATTTGGTGATACCGGAGCCATGCTTGTTAATCATCCCGATATTAACAAAATTGCATTTACTGGTTCAACCGATGTTGGAAAAATAATTCAGAAAGCCGTTGCCGGAACTAATAAAAAACTAACATTGGAACTGGGTGGCAAAGCAGCTAATATTATTTTTGATGATGCTCCTCTTGATCAGGCAGTAGAAGGAATCGTGAACGGAATATTTTTTAACCAGGGTCACGTTTGTTGTGCAGGCTCCCGATTATTTGTTCAGGAATCTGTTTACGAAATTGTTTTACGGAAATTAAAAGACCGATTGGAATCATTGATTGTTGGAGATCCATTGGACAAGAATACAGACATCGGTGCCATCAATTCAAAAAGCCAACTGGATATTATCAACAAATATATTGGCATCGGTAAAAAAGAAGGTGCTGAAATGTATCAGAGTTCATGTAAAATTCCAGGGAAAGGATTTTATTGCCGCCCGACAATATTCACCAATGTGTCTCAATCGCATCGCATTGTACAGGAAGAAATATTTGGACCAGTTTTGACTATTCAAACCTTCCGGACTGATGACGAGGTAATTGAAAAAGCGAACAATACGCCCTATGGATTATCGGCCGGAGTGTGGACTGATAAGGGTTCTAAGATATTTAACCTGACAACAAAACTGAGAGCGGGGGTTATTTGGGCCAATACTTTTAATAAATTCGATCCGGGTTCTCCGTTTGGTGGTTATAAAGAAAGTGGATATGGAAGAGAAGGTGGATTACATGGATTAATGTCTTACTTGAAATTTTAATTTTAAATAATTTATCATGCCTAAAGGAGCAATAAAAAAATCTTCCCTTTCCATTGCAACTGCACCTGTAAAAAAAGCTGCAGCAAAAAGAGTTGAAGTTTTAAAAACGTATAAAATTTACATAGGCGGTCAGTTTCCAAGAAGCGAATCGGGTCGATATTATATAGCAGCAAATAAGGCCGGCGAACAATTGGCGAACATTTGTCTTTGTTCCAGGAAAGATTTCAGAGATGCGGTAGTTTCTGCACGTGGAGCATACAAATCATGGTCTGCAAAATCAGCTTTCAACCGCAGCCAGATACTTTACCGTATTGCCGAAATGCTGGAAGGCAGAAGGGCACAGTTCATTGATGAATTGATAAAACAAGATAGCAGTGCAGCGCAAGCTGAAGCAGAAGTAAATACATCCATTGACCGCTTGATTCATTATGCGGGATGGTGCGATAAATTCCAGCAAATTTTCAGTTCCGTAAACCCGGTGGCTTCGTCACATTTTAATTTTTCAGTGCCGGAACCTACCGGTGTTGTTGCTGCAATAGCTCCACAGGAAAATTCATTACTTGGTTTGGTATCCATTATTGCACCAGTCATTGCGGGTGGTAATTCAATCATCATACTTGGATCAGAAACAAAACCGCTTTGTTCCATCACTTTCGCCGAAGTATTAAACTCATCCGATGTATCTGGAGGAGTTGTAAATATTTTAACCGGAAAACCATCAGAACTGGCAGTACATTTTGCAACCCATATGGATGTCAATGCCATCATCTACTGCGAAAACGATAAAACCGTTTTAAAAGAAATTAAAGAAAAGTCCATATTGAATGTAAAAAGAGTCATTTCTTATCCAAACAAAAATTGGTTGTTAGAAGAAAGTCAGTCACCCTATTTTATCATGGACTGTCAGGAAGTAAAAACAACCTGGCACCCTATTGAAGATATTGGTGGAGCGAAATCCGGATATTAAAACTGGTAAGATTTTTGAAGAGTACAATCTATGCGTTATTTATTCATTGCTATTTTTCCCTTTTGTGCATTATCAATTAGTGCACAGAATTATTCTTCTTCAAACAAAATGAAAATGGATACCAGCCTTATTACCATTAATAAGGATCCACGAATAGATTTATTGATAAAGAAACAGGCCCAGATTAATGAAGAAACAAGCAGGGAAGCCAGAAGTCGTTCAAAAGGATACCGTTTACTTGTATTGAATACCATTAAACGAGATGAGGCCATCCATGCCAAAACGACTGTTTATACAAACTTCCCTGAATTAAAAACGTATCTGCAATATCAATCCCCTTATTTTAAATTAAAAGTAGGTAACTTCAAAACCAAGGATGAAGCCGAAAATTATCGGAACAGATTAAATCATTATTTTCCTTCCGGTGTTTTCATCATGCAGGATACCATAGAAATAAATCCGGAAAAGAACAAAGAATCAGAAAGGGATGAAAAATTTTAAATTTTAATCCTATTTAACCGAAAATCCATTTGTTCATACGCATATGGGTTTTTTATTTTTTAAGAAGACTGAAAAAAATTATGCTGAAAGAAAAAATTAAAAAGTTAGCGGAACAGTATGCTTCCGAATTTAAAGACGTTCGTCATCATTTGCATGCAAACCCCGAGTTGAGTTATGTAGAATTTGAAACATCAAAATTCGTACAAAAAAAACTCGCTGAATTTGGAATACCCTTTGAAGTAATTGCCACTACCGGCGTTGTTGGCTTAATAAAAGGCAAGAATCCCGCTAAACGGATAATTGCTATTCGGGCAGATATGGATGCACTTCCTATTAAAGAAGAAAACGACGTTCCCTATAAATCTAAAATTGAAGGCGTTATGCATGCTTGTGGGCATGATGTACATACAACTTGCCTTTTAGGTGCTTCCAAGATTTTAAACGAACTGAAGAATGAATGGGAAGGAACCATTAAACTTATATTTCAACCGGGTGAAGAAAAAAATCCGGGTGGAGCCAGTTATATGATTCGGGATGGTGTATTGGAAAATCCAAAACCCGAAGCCATTTTTGCTATGCATGTTCATCCGCAGTTTCCGGTTGGTAAACTCAGTTTTAGAGAAGGTAAAATAATGGCCAGTGCTGATGAAATCTATATCACCATAAAAGGAAAAGGAGGACATGCCGCATCGCCACATATGACCGTAGATACCATCCTGATTGCTTCACAATTGATCGTTAGTTTACAACAATTAATCAGTAGAAACTGCGATCCTTTTTCACCTTCTGTATTTTCAATCACATCATTTCAGGGTGGTCACACTACCAATGTCATTCCAAGTGAAGTAAAACTAATGGGCACTTTCCGTGCTATGGATGAAGCGTGGCGATTGAAAGCTCATGAGTTAATAACTAAACAATCTCAGGAGTTAGTAAGATCTATGGGAGCTGATATTGATATTCATATCGATTTGGGATACCCGACAGTTTATAACAATGAATGCTTACATACAAAAGCAATTATTCTTGGAGCAGAATTTCTTGGTGCTGAAAATGTGGAAGAAACAGAACTGCGAATGGGTGCAGAAGATTTTGGTTACTATGCACAAAAAATTCCGGCTTGTTTTTACCGTGTTGGTGTCATGAATGAAGAAAAAGGAATCATGTCGGGTGTTCATACACCTAATTTCAATATCGATGAAGATGCAATTGAAATAGGCATGGGTTTCATGGCTTATGTTGGTGTAAATGCCAGTATGGATAAATAACTATTTTTTGATAAATACATTTTAAAACACATGTGTTTTCAGATATTAGTTTTTCACTTAAAGCGATGATTTTCTACTTAAAGCAACCTACATTCGCCATCGGATTTTTTTTTAGTAAATTGCATACCACATCTAACTATTATGAAAAGTAACTTTCGTAAACAACAGGCACTCGAATATCATTCAAAAGGAAGGCCTGGGAAAATAGAAGTTGTACCCACCAAAGAAACCAAGACACAAAGAGACCTATCCCTTGCTTATTCTCCGGGGGTAGCTGAACCTTGTTTGGAAATAGCTGCGGATATTGAAAATGTTTATAAATACACCGCTAAAGGAAACCTGGTAGCTGTAATTACGAATGGTACGGCAGTTTTGGGATTAGGCGATATCGGACCGGAAGCAAGTAAACCCGTCATGGAAGGGAAAGGAGTACTCTTTAAAATATTTGCCGACATCGATGTATTTGATATTGAGATCAATGAAAAAGATCCGGAAAAATTTGTTCAGATTGTAAAGTCATTGGAACCAACTTTCGGTGGCATTAATCTCGAAGACATCAAAGCACCGGAATGTTTTTATATCGAAAAGAAACTAAAGGAAGAAATGAATATTCCGGTGATGCATGATGACCAGCACGGAACAGCCATCATCAGTGCAGCAGCATTATTGAATGCACTGATTATTCAAAAGAAAAAAATAAACAAAGTAAAATACGTTGTCAATGGTGCAGGAGCTGCAGCCATGGCGTGTATTCAACTATATGTCACGTTAGGGGCCAAACCCGAAAATTTTTTAGTCTACGATCGAAAAGGTGTTTTGCATAAAGGCAGAACAGATATGGAAGAATTCAAACAAAAATTTGCGAATGGTAAAAAGGATTTATCACTGGCACAAGCAATGAAAGATGCAGATGTCTTCATTGGTTTAAGTGCCGGAAATGTAGTTGACATTGACATGGTAAAAAGTATGGCCAAAAATCCAATCGTATTTGCTATGGCAAACCCAGATCCGGAAATCAGTTGGGAAGATGCAACGTCTGCACGTAAAGACTTAATTATGGCTACCGGCCGAAGCGATTATCCCAACCAGGTAAATAATGTTTTAGGATTCCCGTATATATTCCGCGGGGCATTGGACGTGCGATCGACACATATTAATGAAGCCATGAAAATGGCTGCTGTTATGGCTTTGGCAGATTTGGCAAAATCCACAGTACCCGATATTGTAAACATGGCTTATGGCGAAAAGAATATTTCTTTCGGTCCAACCTATATTATTCCTAAACCCCTTGATCCACGTTTACTGGCAACCGTTGCACCAGCTGTTGCAAAAGCTGCAATGGAGAGTGGGGTTGCAAAGTTTCCGATAGAAAACTGGGATAGATATGTTAACGAATTAAATAAACGACTGGGGCTGGACAATCAGGTTATTCGAATCTTAGGTAATAAAGCCAAAAGAGATCCAAAACGAATTGTATTTGCCGATGCGGATAATGCTAAAATCCTAAAAGCCGCCCAGATTATTTACGATGATGGTATTGCTTATCCGATTCTTTTAGGGGATGAAAATAAAATAAAGAAAATAGCTGAGCTAAATGGAGTTGATCTTGAAGGGTTACCAATTATTGATCCACGCAGTGATGAAATGGAAGAATCCAGAAACCGCTACAGTCAGTTATTTTTTGAAAAAAGACAACGGAAAGGTTTCAATTTATACGAGTCGAAAAAGATAATACGGGACAGAAACTATTTCGGATGTATGATGGTTGAAAACGGGGATGCAGACGCCATGATTTCCGGCCTTTCTAAAAATTATGCCGAAACAATTAGTCCTGCATTACAAACAATTGGCACTGAGGAAGGTGTTAAAAAAATTGCCGGTATGTATATGATGCTGACCAAAAAAGGTCCATTATTCCTTGCCGATACCACCATAAATTTTAACCCAACAGCAGAAGAACTTGCCGATATAACATTGATGGTTGCTACAGAAGTTAGAAGCTTTAATATCATACCTCGGGTTGCAATGTTAAGTTATTCAAATTTTGGCAGCAGTAAATCGGATGAAGCAAAACTGGTATCAAAAGCCCGGGATATTGTAAAAGAAAGAATGCCTTCTTTGATTGTTGACGGTGAAATGCAAGCCAGTCTTGCTTTCAACAATGAATTACTGAAAGAAAATTATCCTTTCAGCGAGTTGGTTGATCAAGAAGTTAATACCTTGATATTTCCAAATCTGGCATCCGGAAACATTGCATATAATTTATTAAAAGAACTAGAAACCGGTGATGCAATCGGACCAATTCTTTTAGGCTTAAATAAACCTGTTCACGTTTTACAGTTAGGAAGCTCAATCAGAAGCATTGTGAATATGTCGCTGATAGCAGTAGTAGATGCACAAATAAAATGTAAGAATCCAACAGCGGAGATTGTAAAAAAATCACGTTGGTGGAAAAGATCAAAAAAATAAGTGCCGGATTTTAATCGGGTCTGATTTAAAAACATTGATATCGTCATGAATACAATCAGTGAGTTTGGCAAATTTCTTTTAATGCTAAAAAATATGTTTTCCAAACCGGAGAACTATAAAATGTATTGGAAAGAATTCATGCGTCAATGCGCCGAAATTGGAATCGGATCGTTAGGCATCGTTATGATCATCTCTATTTTCATGGGTGCGGTATCTGCTGTTCAAACAGCTTATCAATTGGTGAGTCCATTGATTCCTAAAACCAGTATTGCTCAAATTGTAAGAGATACGGTAATTCTTGAATTTGCACCGACCCTTGTATGTATTGTTTTGGCTGGTGTAGTTGGAAGTAAAATTGCCAGTGAATTGGGAAACATGCGTATCTCGGAACAGATTGATGCGTTGGAGATTATGGGTATCAATACAAAAGCCTACCTGATTCTTCCCAAAATTATTGCCGGCTTAGTGGTCATACCTATGTTGGTGGTTATTGCTGCCATTTTAGGAATCTGGGGTGGTAAAATGGCGGCAGTATTGTCTAATATTGTTTCACCCGAAATATTTCACAAAGGTTTAATGTTAGACTTTCTTCCTTACAATGTATTTTTTGCTTTGGCAAAAGCTTATACGTTTGCTTTTATTATTACCAGCATACCTGCATTTTTTGGATACTATGTAACAGGCGGCGCATTGGAAATTGGCAAATCAAGTACACGTGCCGTAGTCATTAGTTGTATTGCCGTATTGTTTGCCGACTATTTATTAGCAGCGGTTCTTTTATAAACGAAGATCATGATTGAAGTTAAAAACTTAGTGAAACGTTTCGGAGATAAAGTGGTCATCAATGATGTTAGCTCGGTAATGAAAGCCGGGCAATGTAATTTAATCATTGGAACCAGTGGAAGTGGAAAAACAGTTTTCATGAAATGCATGGTTGGATTACTTGAACCGAATGCCGGTGAAATATTTTTCGAAGGAAAAAGTTTCACCCATATGAGCCAGGAGGAACGTAAGGAAATAAGAACCGAGATTGGAATGCTTTTTCAGGGGTCTGCACTATTTGACAGTTTAACCGTTGAAGATAATGTGATGTTTCCGTTGAATATGTTTACCAAATGGACCTACCAAAAGAAAAGGGCAAGAGTGAATGAAGTATTGGATCGAGTGAATTTGACGGGTAGTAATAAAAAGTTTCCGGCAGAGATTAGTGGCGGCATGAAAAAAAGAGTAGGTATAGCAAGAGCTATTGTTTTAAATCCAAAATATCTTTTTTGTGATGAACCAAATTCCGGGCTCGACCCACAGACTTCCATTTTAATTGATCAACTTATTCAGGAAATTACCCTGGAATATAGTATCACAACAGTTATCAATACCCATGACATGAATAGTGTAATGGAAATTGGAAACCAAATTTTGTACCTGTATCAGGGCAATAAAGAATGGGAAGGAAATAAAAAAGAGATCATTTTCAGCAAGAACCAATTGCTGAATGACTTCATATTTGCATCCGAATTTTTAAAGGATGCCAAGGAAATGAGGATGATCGAAGAAGCGGCTAAATTAGCCAAAGATAAAAAGTAGCACTTATTATAGAAATAGAAACTTCCCGACAGATTCCTGTATTTCCCTTACTTTTGCGCCAAATTATTAATTATAATATCATGCTGATATGAGTATTCTTATAGATAAAAATTCGAAAATTTTAGTGCAGGGTTTCACCGGAACAGAAGGTTCTTTTCATGCTTCACAGATGATTGAATATGGAACCAATGTAGTGGGTGGTGTTACACCGGGAAAAGGTGGAACCACTCATTTAGACCGTCCAGTATTTAATACAGTATCTGAATGTGTAAAAAAAACGAACGCTGATGTTGCCATCATTTTTGTTCCACCTGCATTTGCTGCTGATGCAATTTTAGAATCGGCTGATGCTGGTGTTAAACTGGTCGTTTGTATTACCGAAGGCATTCCAACACAAGACATGATTAATGTAAAAAATTATTTACAAGGAACGGATACAAGACTTATTGGGCCTAACTGTCCGGGTGTTATTACTGCCGATGAATGTAAAGTAGGTATTATGCCTGGGTTCGTATTTATCAAAGGAAGAATCGGTATTGTTTCTAAATCAGGCACTTTAACTTATGAAGCAGCAGACCAAGTGGCAAAAGCCGGGCTTGGAATTTCTACTGCAGTTGGTATTGGTGGAGATCCAATTATTGGTACAACTACAAGAGAAGCCATTGAATTATTTATGAATGATGAGGAGACTGATGCAATTGTAATGATTGGTGAAATTGGCGGTGGTATGGAAGCAGAGGCAGCTAATTGGATCAGGGATAATGGTAATAAAAAACCAGTAGTTGGATTCATTGCCGGACAAACAGCTCCTCCAGGTCGCCGTATGGGTCATGCAGGTGCAATTGTTGGAGGTGTGGAAGATACCGCCGAAGCGAAAATGAAAATTATGAGCGAATGTGGAATCCATGTAGTAAGCAGTCCGGCAGATATTGGTAAAACAATGCTGGCAGTGATGCAGGAATATTCCAAAAAATAAATAATACTTAAACCTCCGTCATTCGGGGGTTTTTTAATGCAATTGAACTTTACTCGCCTTTTCTTAATATAGTTGTCATACTTACTTTTGCATGATGCAGGTTGATTATATCATTATCGGTCAAGGAATTTCAGGAACTTTTCTTTCCTGGTATTTACAAAAAATGAACAAATCGTTTGTTGTAATAGACAACAACGATCAGGCATCCGCTTCACGGGTTGCTGCCGGCATCATCAATCCGGTAACCGGCAGACGAATTGTAAAAACATGGATGATTGATGATTTACTGCCCTTTGTTTGTGAAACCTATGATCAGCTTGGCAAAGATTTGAATACAACGGCCATCTCCCAAAAAAATATCATCGAATTTTTTCCTACGCTGCAAATAAAAAATGCATTTGAAGAACGGATAAAGGAGAACCTGGATTACCTGAAAAATAATTCAGCCCTAAAAAAGTACAATTCAATTTTTAATTCGGATTTCGGATATGCAGAGATCGATCCATGCTACCTGATTCATTTGGATTCCATCATTCCCCGATGGAGACAAAAACTGATTGCTTCAGATTCATTGCTGGAAGATGATTTTGATCAGGAACTGATGTTTGCCCAGGATACAGTTTCATATAAAAATATTACTGCACAGAAAATTATTTTTTGTGATGGCATCAACAGTATTCAAAATCCGTTTTTCAAAAACCTTCCTTTTTCACAAGTGAAAGGTGAAGCACTGATTATAGAATCACAAGATTTGCCAACAAATAATATATTTAAAAAAAGTATGATTTTGGCGCCGATGAACGAACCCGGCTATTTCTGGGTGGGATCAAATTATTTATGGGACTTTGACGACAATCAACCATCCGAATTTTTCAGAAAAAAAACAGAACAGCTGTTAAATGAATGGATGAAAATTCCTTATAAAATTGTCGATCATAAATCATCCATACGGCCGGCTACATTGGAAAGAAGGCCCTTTGTAGGCTTGCATCCATTAAATAATAAGGTTGGCATTTTGAATGGCATGGGTACAAAAGGTTGTTCATTAGCACCATTCTTTGCAAAACAAATGGCTAATCATCTTGTAAGCGGTTTGCCCATCATGCCTGAAGCAAATATTGATCGCTTCAGTAAAATAATTTCAAAAAACTGATTCATCACATCAATTTGCATAGTTTTATTCATAAATATTTAAACCATGAATAAAGCACCTGCTGAATTGTATACCATACCATCGAAATATCGAAAGATGGAAAACATGCATATTGTTTTCTGGCTTTTTAAAGATATCAGTTGGTGTATAACTTGGAAATTATTAGGGGTAGTAATGATTTTGCCTACCTTGATGATTGCCATTTATATTTCCTGGCGAACAAGAAAAATTAAATCAGAACTGGCTCACAATCTGGCCGTCACTTTTTGGATTACGGCAAACTCCTATTGGATGATCAGCGAATTTTTTCTATTTGATACCGTACAAATAATCGGATCAATTGAAGGTAAACACCTGGCAATAATTCCTTTTGCCATAGGGATGATTATCTTGGCTTACTACTATGCATTTCAGAGACAAACGGAAATAAAAGATCATCATTTGGTGACAATGTAATGAGTGTAAGTTGATTTCTGGAAATAATATATAATTTCCGAAGCGTAAGAATGAGTGCAATAGTTAACATAGAATAAGGTTTTTGGATTTCGACTTCTATCATATAAACGATCAAATTTCAAATTCAGTACATTTATTTCAAAGATTTTTTATCATTATATAAAAATTCCGTTTGAAAAGTGAACTACCCTATCCTTAAATACCCTGATATTCAAAAAACTATCTTTCACATTCATTTTTTTTGCATATAACAAAGGGGCATTCTTTCCTATCTTTGCCGCCTATTATTTTTATTACATTCACTTTTTTCAACTATGTATAGAACGCAAACTTGTGGCGAATTAAATATTTCCGATATTGGCAAACAGGTTACACTGGCCGGATGGGTGCAAACTGTGCGAAAATTTGGGGCAATAACATTTGTTGACTTGAGAGATAGATATGGCATTACACAATTATTATTTACAGAAGATTTATCTGTTCAACTAGATACGAATCCTTTAGGTCGAGAGTTTGTATTACAGGTAACCGGAATAGTTGCTGAACGAAGTAGCAAAAATCTGAATATCCCAACAGGAGAAATAGAAATTACTATTTCTGCATTTAAAATATTGAACAAATCTGCAACACCTCCTTTTACAATACAGGACGAGACAGACGGTGGTGACGACCTTCGGATGAAATACCGATATCTCGATCTTAGAAGAAATGCCATTAAAAAAAATATTGAATTACGTTATGCCGTTAGCCGTGCAACCAGAAACTATTTGCATCAGAACGGATTTATGGATATTGAAACCCCGTTTTTAATTAAATCTACACCCGAAGGAGCAAGAGATTTTGTTGTTCCATCCCGGATGAATCCCGGCCATTTTTATGCGTTGCCACAATCTCCACAAACCTTCAAACAATTATTGATGGTGAGTGGTTACGATCGGTATTACCAGATTGTGAAATGCTTCCGTGATGAGGATTTGAGAGCAGACCGCCAACCGGAGTTTACACAAATAGATTGCGAAATGGCTTTTGTTGAACAGGAAGATATTCTGAACATGTTTGAAGGATTGGTAAAATCTGTTTTCAAAGATGTAAAAGGAATTGATCTCGCCTCAGGCGAGACAAACTCCGTACAACGAATGACCTGGGATGAAGCCATGTGGAATTACGGTAATGATAAACCGGATATCCGTTATGATTTGAAACTTACCAACTTTAAAGTAAAAAACACAATCAACATATCCGTATTAGCGGATGCCGGATTCAAGGTATTTGATGATGCCGAAACGGTTTTGGCAATTGCCGTTCCCGGATGTAGTGAATACAGCCGTAAACAAACCGATGAAATCATTGAATGGGTTAAACGACCACAAATAGGTATGAATGGTTTGGTATTCATCAAATGCAATATCGATAGCAGTTTTAAAAGTAGTGTTGACAAATTCTATTCCGAAGAAAAATTAAATTCCATAGCCGAATCATGCAATGCAAAAACGGGTGATCTTATTTTTATTTTGGCAGGTGCCGAAGAAAGAACCCGTAAAGCAATCAGTGATCTGCGTACCGAAATGGCTGAACGATTAGGCCTGAGAAAAAAAGATGAATTCCGTTTATTGTGGGTGCTTGACTTCCCGCTATTTGAATATGCCGAAGGAGAAAACAGATGGGTAGCACGTCACCATCCATTTACTTCTCCGAAACCAGACCATATCGATATCATGATCAACAATGATCCTGAAATAAAAAATGCCGCTAAATATCTCGATCATCCATATGCCGGCATCAAAGCCAATGCATACGACATGGTGTTAAATGGCAATGAGATTGGTGGTGGTTCAATCCGGATTTTTCAGCGAGATCTGCAGGAAAAAATGTTTGCTGCGCTGGGAATGAGTACAGAAGAGCAATTGCACAAATTTGGATTTTTATTGGGTGCTTTTGAATATGGTGCCCCTCCGCATGGCGGTATAGCATTTGGCTTTGACAGGCTTTGTGCCATCTTAGGAGGAAGTGAAAGTATTCGTGATTTTATCGCCTTTCCTAAAAACAATAGTGGTAGAGATGTCATGCTGGATGCACCGGGAACGATCGATGCAAAACAGTTTGAGGAATTGAATATCCGTCTCGATTTAAAAAAGTAAAATCTATGGACATTCAATGGGCACTCAAAAAATTTGACAAATTGTCTGTCGTTGAATTATATAAAATAATTCAATTACGCAATGAAGTATTTGTGGTTGAACAACACTGCCCATATCAGGATGCAGATGAAAAAGATTTTGGTTCGCATCACCTGATGGGATGGATTGGCAATGACCTGGCAGCATATACCAGATTACTCCCTGCCGGACTTTCTTTTGAAGAAATTTCGATTGGCAGAGTAGTCACATCGCCACGTTACAGGCAAAAAGGTTTTGGTAAATTATTGATGGAAAAATCCATTGAATCGGCCAATTTTTTATTTACAGTACAGCCCATAAAAATAGGTGCACAACTCTATTTGCAAAAATTCTACGAAGGTTTAGGCTTTATCCAATGCAGTGAAATTTACTTAGAAGATAATATCCAGCATATTGAAATGTTGAGAAAGTAATACTACTAAGTAGTTCTTCTTAGTAAAAAAATATATCCGCTTTTACACAATAAAATAGTTCGTGTTTTTATTTGGTTTCTTTAATTTCTGTATTAGTTTAGCATAGAACTCCGATATCCTAACAGAAAACAAGACCTATGAAAACAACTCTATCCGTAATTCGGCTATACCCAGTCGTTATTATATTATTACTCACATTTACTGCTTCGTCCCAATCCATCAGTTCAAAGAATGGTAAATATGAAATAGGTGCTAATTTGGGTCCCTCCTTCTTTCTGGGTGATATTGGTGGAAATCCTGGAAAAGGAAAAGCATTTATCAAAGATGTAAACATACCTTTTTCAAAACTTGCCAAAGGCCTGTTCTTTAGTTTTGTTCCAACGGAGTTGATTGGTATCCGGGTTGAGCTAAATAAATTATCACTGGAAGCCGATGATAATGCCATTGAAGATAAAGGAGGCGATGAGGTATTTCGTAAACAAAGGAATTTAAATTTTCGATCAAAACTTACCGAAGCATTTGTTGCTTTAGAAATATATCCTACCGTTCTATTTGAAAACTATACAGATTTAAAAGGGAAGATTAGACCTTATGGAATGATTGGTATAGGATCATTCAAGTTTAACCCGGAAGGCAGATATATAGACCCAACTACAGGCAAAACAAATTGGGTTAAGCTTAAGCCTTTGCAACTGGAAGGACAGGGTATGTCTGCATATCCGGATAGAAAAGAATATAAATTATCTCAATTAGTAGTTCCAATAGGTGCAGGTATTAAATACTATCTGAATAACAATATTTACATGGGCTTTGAAGTCATGTATCGTAAAACGTTTACAGATTATATTGATGATGTCAGTACAAATTATATTGATCCGCTCTTATTTGATTCCTACTTAAGTTCCGGCAATGCACAAATGGCCAGGCAATTATATTTCAGACAAAATATTGCCAACCCGCAGGTTTCGAGACCTTCTTATGATGAACAAAGAGGTAATCCAAAAGACAATGATGCATACTTTTCAAGTATCCTGAGAATCGGTTGGAGAATTAACCATCAAACATCAACCAGCCAATTGGAATGCCCCAAATTTTATTAATTAAAAATCCTAAACTATGAACACAATTATTAACAAATCATTGAAAGCAACTGCAGCCCTCGTTTTCATATTCTTAATGAACAGTAGTTTCATATTGGATTCCCCCATAAAAAAAGAAGCCATTATAAAAATATACACAGACCCTACAACGAAGGGAACATTACTTGTAAGTTTATTACATGAAAAAAATCAGGATTTACAATTTTACATATTTGACCTGGAAGGTAAAATGATTGATAACTTTTTATTAAAAACAAAAACAATAAATAAAATAGGGCAACTAAGAAAAGGAATTTACATGTACGATGTTTTTAAAAATGATGAAAGTATCGAAAGAGGAAGTGTAGAATTAAAATAAATCTATCGCTAAAATCATACCGTTTAAAAGGGAAATTGTTTCAACCACTATTCAAAATGAAAATATCCGGATTATCTCCGGATAAGATCTGTAAAAACTTTTTTCAATCACTCCCTGTACAAACGGTCTATAATTCAGCTTTCAGAAACTGAGCGGTAAAACTTTTCTTTAGCCCAATCATTTTTTCCGGAGTTCCTTCAAATACAATTTCGCCACCTGCATCACCGGCTTCCGGACCGATATCGATGATATGATCTGCCATTTTAATGACGTCCATATTATGTTCTATTACCAATACGGTATTACCACGGTCAACCAATTTATTAAGCATATCCAACAAATGCTGGATATCCTGAAAGTGTAATCCCGTTGTTGGCTCATCGAGGATATAGAATGTTTTCCCCGTATCCCTTTTTGCCAGTTCAGTTGCCAGTTTCACCCGCTGTGCCTCTCCACCACTCAATGTTACAGCCGATTGGCCCAGGCTGATATATCCAAGGCCCACTTCATCCAGCACTTTTATTTTTCGGTATAAATATGGAACGGCTTTAAAAAATTCAACCGCTTCCTCCACCGTCATATTCAATACATCACTGATACTTTTTCCCTTGTATCTTATTTCTAATGTTTCCCGGTTATATCTTTTTCCCTGGCATTTTTCACAATGCACATACACGTCGGGCAGAAAATTCATTTCAATGGTTCGCATTCCGGCACCTTCGCAAACATCACATCGTCCACTTTTTACATTGAAAGAAAACCGGCCGGGTTTATACCCCCTTACTTTAGCTTCAGGAATGGAAGAAAACAATTGCCGAATCTCGGTAAAAAATCCGCAATAGGTTGCCGGATTGCTACGCGGTGTACGGCCAATAGGACTCTGATCAATTTCAATAACTTTATCTATAAAATCGATCCCGTTAATTTTTTTATAAGCCAGTGAGGTTTTTCTCGATTTAAAACAATGATTGCTCAATGCAGGGTAAATGGTTTCATTGATCAATGTTGATTTGCCACTACCACTAACACCGGTAACAACAATAAACTTTCCTAAAGGAAATTTTACATCTAGGTTTTTTAAATTATTACCTGTGGCACCAATCAATTCTAAAAAATCACCATTTCCTTCTCTCCTTTCTTCCGGAACTTTTATTTTATGATTTCCATTCAGATAAGAGGCAGTCAGCGTATTCATTTTCAACATTAACTCGGGATTTCCCTGTGCTACAATTTTACCTCCGTGTAAACCTGCTCTTGGTCCGATGTCGATGATATGATCAGCGGCCAGCATAATATCCTTGTCGTGTTCTACTACCAGTACACTGTTACCAATATTCCGTAAATTCTGTAATGCTTTTATTAATTGCTGATTATCCCGCTGATGCAAACCAATTGATGGTTCATCCAATATGTAGGTGATCCCTTGTAACTGCGAACCAATTTGTGTAGCCAACCTGATACGCTGCGATTCACCACCACTCAATGATCTGGAAGGTCTGTTCAAACTGAGATAATTCAAACCTACATCCAACAAAAATTGAATTCGGTCACGGATCTCTTTCAAAATATCTTTTGCAATGATTTTTTGTTTTGCTGTTAAACGGCTTTCAATATTTTCGAACCAACAGAATAATTTATTCAAATCCAGTTGACTCAGTTCACTAATATTCTTATCATCTATTTTAAACCAACGGCTTTCTTTTCTTAACCTTGCTCCTTCACATTCATTGCAAATTGCCTGTTCCATAAATCCTTCCACCCATCGTTGAACGGCATCACTTGTACTGCCCGAATACCATCTGTTTAATTGCGTTACAATTCCTTCATATTTATCTGCGTACATTTTCCCATCAGACTCATACTCATCACTTGCTGCAAGTTCTCCTTTTTCATTTCCATACAAAAGCAGGTTAATGGTTTCTTCGGAAAGATCTTTTAATGGTTTTTCCAGGTTTATTTTTTTGTATTTGGCCAATTCCTGAACCTGGCGAAAAACATATGCATTCCTTTCTTCGCCTAATGGTATAATCCCACCATCTTTGATACTCAATGACAAGTCTGGCATAATGGTTTTCAAATCTACCCGATGAACTCTTCCCAATCCTTTACAAACAGGGCATGCACCATATGGCGAGTTGAATGAAAAACTATTGGGTGAGGGCTCTTCGTAACTGATACTTGTTTTTTCGCACATCAGTTGTTTACTGTATTGAATTGCTTCATCCGACTCATTCAGCAAAATAAACATCAACTCGTTTCCAATCTTTA
>JAYWEL010000163.1:0-3956 GCA_043779285.1 Chitinophagaceae bacterium
CCGAAAGATGAAAACATTATCTATGTTGGAACAGATGGCGGATTGTATGTAAGCTTTGATAAAGGAAATAGTTTTATGATGTGGAATGCCGGTTTGCCAAAATCAGTTCCTATTCATGATATTGCTATCCAGGAAAGAGATAACGAAATTGTTTTGGGTACACATGGCCGTAGTATTTATATAAGTAAGTTGAATGAAGTGCAGAAAAAAGCATTGAAGAAATAAAGGATATAGAAAATTTTAAAACTGCCTGTTTCGCGACAGGCAGTTTTTTTATTTACTGATAAAATATTCTACCGCCAGTTCATATCCATTCAGACCAAGGCCTGCTATAGTTCCAACGGCTTTTGCAGATACATGGGATATTTTCCGGAAATCTTCCCTTGCATGAATATTGGAAATATGCACTTCAATAACGGGTGTTGTAATAGCTGCAATGGCATCACCCAATGCAACGGAAGTATGTGTGTATCCTCCGGGATTAAAAATAATGCCATCCTGATCGAATCCAACCCGTTGCAGTTCATTGATCAGCTCCCCTTCTACATTCGATTGAAAATAAGTGAAATTGATGAGTGGATATTTTTTGGCCAACTCTTTAAAAAATTCTTCGAATGACTGATTGCCATAAATACCGGGTTCTCTTTTTCCCAGCAGGTTTAAATTGGGGCCATTAATAATTGCAATCTGCATGCTGCTATTTTTTGGAAAGATATGAAATGGAATTCTTATGACATAAAAGCCTGCCGCAAGCAGACAATTTTTATTTTTTTAACCTAAATTTTGCACCCAATTGCCTACATTTAATTGAATAAATAAGATTAATATGCAAGCTATATCAATCACTCAACTAAGAGGGAATATTAAAAAATATTTTGATTATGTAAGTAAATCACTGGATGTTATCATTGTGCCAAGGACTACAGAAGACGATGCGGTTGTAATAATGTCCATTAAAGAATATAACTCATTGAATGAGACCGGTCATCTGCTTTCCACATCTGCCAACAGGAAGAGCCTTGAGGAATCAATCGATCAACTTCAAAAAAATGAAACGATGAAATTCTAATTGCCTGTTAGAATCACAGCAAATGCTTTGAAATAAAATATTTTTTTGAATAATCTTTATGCTTTTTCAATCATCCCGATAAATTCATCAAACAGATAACGACTGTCATGAGGTCCGGGAGTTGCTTCGGGATGATACTGAACCGAGAATGCAGGTTTCCCTTTAATCCGTATTCCTTCAATGGATTGGTCATTCAGGTTAATGTGTGTGATCTCCACATGATCAGCAGTTTTGATTGCTTCTGGGTCCACACCAAATCCATGATTCTGTGTGGTTATTTCGCTTTTGTTTGTTTGTAAGTTTATGACCGGATGATTCAATCCCCGGTGACCATGATGCATTTTAAATGTAGGAATGCCATTCGCCAGAGCCAATAACTGATGTCCCAGGCAAATGCCAAAAACGGGTTTGTTTTCATCCATGATAGCTTTTACGGTTTCAACAGCATAGTCCATGGCAGCAGGATCTCCGGGACCGTTACTGATGAAATATCCATCCGGCTTGAACTCATTTATTTCTTTAAGTGTTGTTTTAGCAGGAAACACTTTCAAAAAAGCACCTCTTTCAATCATGCATTGAAGGATATGTTTTTTTACACCAAAATCAAGTACCGCAATCCGCTTGTCAGCATCCGGATTTCCCAACTCAAAAGGTTCTTTGGTACTTACCTGAGAAGCCAGTTCCAAACCACCCATGCCAGGTACTTTTTCCAATTTAGCCTTCAATACTTCCACATCCAGAATTTCGGAAGAGATGATACAGTTCATAGCACCTTTTGTACGTACATGAGCCACTAAAGCCCTTGTATCCACGCCTTCAATAGCAACGATTTTATTTGCTATTAAATAATCATCCAGTGATCCGTCTGCCTGCTTACGGGAAAAATTTTCTTCCAGATTTCTACAGATCAATCCACTGATCTTGATAGTTTCTGATTCAACGTCTTCCTTTTTCACTCCATAATTACCGATATGAACATTATTCATGATCAACACCTGGCCAAAATAACTGGGATCGGTAAAAACCTCCTGATAGCCCGTCATACCGGTATTGAAACATATTTCACCGGTTGCAGTACCAATTACACCAAAAGCATTGCCCTGGGCTATGGTTCCATCAGCTAACAATAAAATGGCAGGAGTAGAGTGATTATGCATTTGTTTATTTTTTTCAATTTCCGTTTATCTGACCGGTCGCAAAATTAGGAAGGAAATACTTCTTAGGAATTATTTTAAAATTAAATTTTTACCCAAATATTCAACTAAAAAAAACTCCCCGATCATCGGAGAGTTTCAATTATATCTGTATCAAATCTTTCAATTAAGATTTAGTCTCTTCAGTACTTGCATCCGCTTCTGGAGTTGTTTCTACTTCAGGAGTATCTACAACTTCAGGAATTACTTCTACCTCTGAAACTGTTTCAGCTATAACTGCAGTTTCGGCAACGTCTGCTTTCTTACGTCCACGACGGGTTTTCTTAGCTGCTGCAGAAGCATCTTCGATACCATTACCATAGATTTCGTTGAAATCAACCAACTCAATCATGGCTAATTCTGCATTATCTCCACGACGGGTTCCTAACTTAATTACACGGGTATATCCTCCGGGACGACCAGCTACTTTTAATGCAACTGCACCAAAAAGTTCTTTGATTGCTTCTTTATCCTGTAAATGACTGAAAACAATTCTACGCTGGTGTGTATTATCTGTCTTTGCTTTTGTAATCAAAGGCTCGGCATATACACGCAACGCTTTTGCTTTTGCTAATGTAGTTGTGATACGCTTGTGCTGAATTAACTGACAGGTCAGATTGCTCAATAAGGCAATCCGGTGGGCCTTTTTACGACCTAAATTATTTACTTTATCTCCGTGACGCATGGCTTTTTGTTTTAATTTCCTTCACACCGTGCCAGGAATTGTGAAGTACTTCGTTATAAAAATGCTTTTTTTTAAAAGCTAAATAATCAATATTCGTCTTTATCCAAACCTAATTTTCCAAGATCCATTCCAAAATGCAATCCTCTTTCGCCTAATACCACTTCAATTTCAGAAAGAGACTTCTGACCAAAGTTTCTGAACTTCATCAGGTCTTCCTGCTCATATTGTACCAATTCGCTCAAACTGTTAATCTTAGCGGCTTTCAAACAATTGAAGGCACGAACACTTAGGTCAAGATCTTCCAATGGAGTTTTCAATACTTTACGCAGTTGTAAAGTTTGTTCGTCAACCAGGTCTTCTTTCTTCTCTTCTTTATTATCAAATGTAATGTTCTCATCGGTGATGATCATCAAGTGCTGGATCAAAATTCTGGAAGCTTGTTTTACAGCTTCTTCCGGATGAATAGTACCATCGGTAACAACGTCCATGATTAATTTCTCATAGTCTGTACGCTGTTCCACACGGGTATTCTCAATCACATACTTTACATTCTTGATTGGGGTATAAATAGCATCAATAGGGATATAACCTAATGGTGCATCTTTAACTTTATTATCTTCTGCAGGAACGTATCCACGTCCTTTCGAAATAGTTAATTCAATATCCATTTTAGCAGATGAGTCCAGGGTGCAGATTAGCAACTCCGGATTCATTACTTCAAAAGATTGAGTTGCTTCGCCAATCATACCAGCTGTGAATTCCGTTTTGTTCTTTACAGATAACATGATTTTTTCGTTGGTTACATCAAAATCAACAATCTTCTTCAACCTTACTTGCTTCAGGTTAAGAAAAATTTCAACTACATCTTCAGATACACCTTTGATGGTTGCAAACTCATGTTCAACTCCGTCAATATTCGGATATAGATAACGGAAGTACAAAAATGAAAGTGGAAACATCATTTTCAATGAAATTGAAGAAGCCAAATCTGTACCTGATTTCCTGGCAT